>CAZUVE010000207.1:0-4158 GCA_964623735.1 uncultured Halobacteriales archaeon
CTCCCGGACCTGGTGAAGTTCGCGCCCGACGGGAACACCGTCCTCGTCGCCAACGAGGGCGAGCCCTCGGACGACTACAGCACAGACCCGGAGGGCTCGGTCAGTGTCGTCGACGTGTCGAGCGGGTTCGGGAGTGTGTCGGAGGCGAAAGCCGACTTTACTGGATTCAGCGCAGCCAATCTGCGCAACAAGGGCGTCCGGATCTTCGGACCGGACGCTTCGGCCGCACAGGACCTCGAACCCGAGTCCGTGGTTGCAGGGCCGAACTCCAACACCGCGTTCGTCTCCCTGCAGGAGAACAACGCGATCGCGATCCTGGACATCTCGGACACCTCGAACCCGACCGTCGACGAGGTGGTGCCCCTCGGCTACAAGGACCACTCGCTGCCGGGCAACGAACTCGATGCGATCGACGACGGAAACATCGACATCCGAAACGAGCCACTGTTCGGGATGTACCAGCCGGACGTCCTCGAGACCGCCGAGATCGACGGCGAGACGTATCTGGTGACCGCCAGCGAGGGTGACGCCCGCGAGTACGAGGGGCTCTTCGAGACGGGGGTCCTCACCGACACTGGCGGCGGGGACTTCAAGCTCGTCATCGACGACGGGGATATCAGCGGCGGGTCCGCCACCGCAGACGTCGACGTCGACGAGTCGGCGTTCTCGTCAGGGGTGCTCTCGCGGCTGGAGGACCTCGAGGTGACCGCCCGGCCGCCGGGGACTGGCGACAGCGATCCCGGAACGGTGTCCGAACTCTACCTGTTCGGCGGGCGCTCCTACATGATTCTCGACTCCGACGGCAACATTGTCTTCGAGAGCGGCTCGCAGCTCGAACGGATCGTCCGGGACTCCGACGAGGTGCCCGACCAGCAGTTCAACGCCGAAAACGACGAGATCAACGACTCCGACGACGACTCCGAGAGCGAGGCCAGCGGCCCCGAACCCGAGGGCGTCGCAGTCGGCCAGGTCGGCGACCAGACCTGCGCGTTCGTCGGGCTCGAGGAGGTCGGCGGGATCGCCGCGTTCGACATCTCCAGTCCGCGCGCACCCGGGTTCGTCGACTACATCAACAGCCGGGACTTCAGTGTTGCACCCGAAGACGAAATCGAAGATGGAAGCCTGTCGGCGTCGGCTGCCGGCGACCTCGGGCCGGAGGGGATAGAGTTCGTCTCCGCAGCAGACAGCCCGACCGACGAGGCACTGCTCGTCGTCGGCCACGAGGTCAGCGGCACGACGACCCTCTACCGGGTCGGGTGACTGACGACTCCCCTCTGATTCGGATTGCTGTAACTGTATACCAGTATGACTGTGTGCGGTCGATCCGCCAACGACGGACAGCAATCCGTCACATACTGTCGGCTCTCGCGCGTGAGCAGTGTTGGCACTGCAGGGTACCGAATATCTTCACGCCGGTATAGCCGACAGTACCAACTGACCTGAGTGACTGTCAGCCGACGAGCGATATAAAGAATGCAGCTAATAAGATTGCGAATCTCAATGGGGACATCACTGCTCCGGATCCCTCGAACGAGTACTTCATTCCCGGACTCCATCACCCGGACGTCGGGAGTGGCGATCCGACCGAGCGCGACTCGCTGGTCGGGATCGCGCCGCTCCCTCTCGGTGAGTTCGCGAGCGTACGGGTCCCGGTGTCCGAAACGCCGTTCACTGACTCCGAGGACTTCCCACCAACAGAGGACAAGGAGCTCACCGTGACGCTGTGGTACGGCCCGAAAGGCAAGTTCCAGGGACCGATCGGCCGTTCATTCGGTGATGGTCCCATCCAAGCGGATGTGAGCGTATCGAACCTGTTCGACCCGGACCCCCCGGCCTGATCGGGCGAGTGGCCCTCGTCGCTTATCTCCGTCCTGACGGCGACCAGATACCGAGGGCCGGACTCCAACACCATCGGGCTGTTTCGCTTCCAGCTCCGTACGAAACCGGGGACGCTCCGTCTGACCGGCGAGCGCGTCGACGCCGAAAAGAAGGCCCCGCTGGCCAGAAAAGAGGATCCCGACGAGGTGGAAGTTGTCGAACTATAGGGATGTTCGAAAGCGTTTACCAGGTCGACCGCACGCCTTCTTGCGGTCGATCGTATAATGACTTTCGAACATCCCTATACTTGACGAGACCCGTGTTGCAATCGATGTCGGCACCATGTGGGATCTCGCCGCTGATCGACCGGACAACCCGCTGCTGGGGCGACCGGCTCATACGGTGTGCTGTCCCCGTGTCCCGGCCCGAACACCGTGCCGTCGTGCGGTGGATCCAGCACCTGATCCACACAACCTGTATCATCCCCGAACCCGCCGAGACGGTGACCCCGAGCCCGCGTCACGGGTCAGAAATCGTCGAGTCGGAGCTGGTTGCGCGAAATCCCTTCCCCGTCCTCCGGGGTGGTTCCCAGGAGCCGGGGCAGTGCCTCCTGTGCGAAGGAGAGCAGGACCACGAGAACGACCGGTGCAAAGAACAGTCCGTAAAATCCCAGCACGACCGGACCCAGTGTGTACGCGAGCATCAGTAACCCGACGTGGGTCGCGTCGCCGCTGAACAGTGGCCGGAGGAACAGATCCGGAATCGTGTCGACAACAACCAGCGCGAGGACGAGGAGCCCGCCGATGTACACCAACAGCGACTGGTCGGCACCGAGGGCGATGGGAAGGGCGGCGATGCCCGTGAGTGGCACGTAGACGATCTTCATCCCGACGACGGGAATCAGACTCGCGACGCCGGTGAGCGCGCCGGCGAGTGTGGGGTAGGGCACCTCCACGGGCGCTGGCGCGAACGTGTTGTACCCCTGGAAGACGGCGATCGCTATCAGCGACGTGACGATCACGTTGAGCAGGTTGCCCCGGAGGACCGTCTCGAGTTCAGTATCCACCGCTTCGAAATACTCGCGGATGATAGCGTCCTCGTCGAACTGGAGCAGCCAGGAGCGGACGCGGCGGCCGTCGACGAGGAGATAGTAGGTGACGACGATCACGACGAAGAGATTGAGGAAAAACCCGGAGACGAGACTGGTCAGGCTGGTCGCGTTCTCGGACGCGAATTCGACGAACACACTGAGTCTGCCCGCCTGGTATGCCTCGTAGATTCCCTGGAGCGTGAAGGCCGGAATCCGCTCGATACCGTCGACCCACTCGAAGCGCCTCGCGGCGACATCGATGACGGGATACTGATTGACGAACTGTCGCGCCTCGACCGCGAGGACAGCCACGGTGTAGCTGATGAGCACAATCAGCGGGACTGCGAGCGAGACGAGGACGATCAGTGCACGCAGCCTCGCCGGGAGACGCAACTTCGCGAGCAGTTTGTAGTACCCCCGTGTCGCGTAGTAGAGGAACACGGAGACGGTAAGCGCCGCGACGAACTGCGAGATAATGAACCCGGCGATAGCAGCGACAGCCGCGCCGAACACGAAGACCGCGAGCCGTTTCTCGTCCATGCGCCGAAGGTGCACGTGACCGTGTGAAAAGTCGGTCGTTTCTCCTCTACAGTGGCTCACAGCCGGCAATCAGCACACAGTCACAGCAGTCCGCACACTCCAACCGACTCGCTCGACAGGGCCCGGGACTGCTGTGAGACTACCCCGACGACTCCGCCGCTACACAGACGGGTGGCTGTCCGAAAACAGTATCCGAGTTCCGTTCTCACCCATCCGTATGGACCCACGTATACGGGAACACGCCGAAATTGTCGTCGATCACTCTGTCGACCTGCAGGCTGGTGACGAAGTCGTCGTCGTCGCGCCCCCCGAGGCCGAGGACCTCGTCGTCGCACTGCACGAGATTCTCGGCGACCGTGGAGCGACCCCGCTCGTGCTGAGC
Source organism: uncultured Halobacteriales archaeon (assembly GCA_964623735.1). Lineage (GTDB taxonomy): Archaea > Halobacteriota > Halobacteria > Halobacteriales > Haloarculaceae > SW-9-67-25. Next base: position 3,831 of record CAZUVE010000207.1, read on the forward strand.
GGGAACGACAGATTTCAGCGGGCCTACCTCCGTAACCGCGACGAGTTCGGGACACCAGAACACGAGCGAGCACTCGTCGAGGAAACTGACGTCTACATCGCGATCCGGGCAGACACGAACGTCACCGAGACCAGCGACGTCGACCCGGAGACGAACGCCGCCTACCGCAAGGCCAAGCGGCCCATCCTCGACGAGCGCCTCTCGAAGCGGTGGTGTCTCACACAGTATCCGGCGCCCGCGAATGCACAACTGGCAGAGATGTCGACCCAGGCGTACGAGAACTTCGTCTGGGACGCCATCGTCAAAGACTGGGACGCCGTCCGCGAGC
>CAZUVE010000208.1:0-4114 GCA_964623735.1 uncultured Halobacteriales archaeon
GAACCCCGGTCATTGCCTCGAGAGGGCAATATGATTGGCCGAACTACACTATCGGAGCGTGTAGCGTCGACGGGCATCCACCCGCTCAACGCCGTGACATAGCAGTTCGGCTCTACAAAAACCCCGCGATGTCGCCCGGCGCAGGACCGGTTTCGCACTCTCGACCTCCGGGTTCGGAACCCGGCCATGAAGTAGTTCGTACATGCGTGGTGGCCAGTGAAATCAGCCTCGTCACAGGGCCCTGGCTGCTGGCGGCGGTTTCCCCGCTGTCGCCGCCGTAGGCAGTCGGGTTCGGTGTGACCGTACTCGGGGGCGCGGGCGTCCTCTGTGGCACCGGAACCAGGGGCGAGAGCGTCCCGTCGGTCTGGCGACGCCGTCACCGTGCCGGTTCAGTCGAGGGCTCGGACTGTGAAGCGTACTCAAGCGATCCGCCGATCGCGAGCGCGAGACCGCCGACGACTGTGAGGTAGAGCCCAGTGCCGGGGGAGGCGGGAGCCGGGAGAGCGGTGATCACCCGGACTCCGACGAGTACCACGGCCACCCCTGTGAGACCAGTTGCGACCGGTCCGTCGTTCCCGATCCCCGGGATGAGGATGACGAGACCGGCAATGCCCGCGAGCAACAGCGTGAACACACCGATTCCCTCAATTCCCGTGGCGATAACGGCGCTCCCGACCGGTCCGGCGTCGATGGCCGCGGTCACCCACGGCAGGAACGCCGCAACGACGGCAACGGCAGCACCGACGAGTCCGATCACTTTCGGTCCCGAGAACTCCCTGGTGACATCCATACCGCGCGTAGGCACAGCGTTATCATAAGGATTGGCGGTCGAACGGGTCCGCGCGGCGGCCAGCTCTTCGGCGCACACGGCGAACACTCGTCGGGCAGACTGCGGCAGCTGAGCGAGGTTGCCGGGCAGGCGTTCGTGCTCAGCGGCTGGAACCGTTCGTAAAGAGAGAATCGACGCGCCGGAGGCCGGAGCCGAGCGCCGTCCGGGCGCGGTGACACACCTCGTGACGCGATGGCACCGCGAGCACAAGGAGGAGCGCGGCCGCGTCGCCGCCCCCCTCGGAGACCTGCGTGACCAGGATCCAGACGATCAACGCGATTGTCGAGAGGACGACAGCGTACTTGACGCCGGAGATGAGTTCCACGTTCCGGATGTAGCCGGCGATGAACGAGGAGACGAGCGCCTGTAACACCACGGCGTGGAAGAACAGCATCGACAGCAGCGGCGTGTCGACGTTCCCGCCGAAGTCACCCGACGGGCCGGCCCCGCCACCGCCGCCGGAACTGGCGGCCTGATCGGCGAGCCCGGCCATGACATCGAGGAACTGGAGCTTCAGGAGGGCCATCACCCCGAGCAGGGTCAGGTATGTCATGATGGTTATGACGACCTGCATCCGGGTGCGTGCGACCCGCTCGCGGTCGATGTCGTCCTGGTTCTCGGAGGCGTGGGCGGCCGTCGAGAGGACGTCCTGGATCTGGTTCGACGCCTCCTGGGCCTCGCTTATGAGCTTGACTGTCCGTGCCAGCCGCGGGATGTGGTACTTGTTGTTGAACTCCCGGAGCGCGTTCTTGAGATCGGTCCCGTAGTTGACCTTCGAGTGCATGGTCTCGAACTCCTTTGCGAGCTTGTCCGTGGACGTGTCGGCGACGATCCTGAACGACTCCAGCAGCGTCATCCCGGTGTCGTTGGCGCTGGCCAGCTTCCGAAGGTTCTCCGAGAGGTTGCCGAGGATCCCCCGCCGCGAGCGGACGTTCCACTCGTGGAAGATTGCGAGCGGGACGAAGTTGATGTACAGCGGCACGTACACCCAGATGAAGGTTCCGTAGATTGGGTTGGCGATCATCGCGTCCAGCGACAGCGGCGCGTTCCCCGTGACAACGGCGGCGATGACCACCAGCACCGTGATTGGCGCGGTCACTGCAAGGACGAGCCGCGGGTGGTCCCGGAAGAACACGTGTGGGGCGCGCAGAATCTCCATCAGTTCGTGGGTTCCCTCCCGGCGCTTGATGCGGTCGAAGACGCCGTGTTCGCCCGTGTACTGGGTGACCAGCCCGGGATTGAATACTCCAATCCCCTTCTCGGCCTCGATGTCGGTGTCGGCGTCCCGCGTCGCCTTGAGGTATCCGTCGCCGATGTCGTCCTGCGTGACCGTCGAGACCAGCACCAGGAATCCGGCGCCGATCAGCGGGATCAGCCCGTAGACTGTCCCGTAGAGCAGCTCTGTCTGCGCCTGGCCCATCATGCTCATGATCACCAGGATGATGATGAGCAACAGCGGGAACAGCGACAGTGTCATGTACATCTCCCCGAACAGTTCCAGCGTATCGAGGAGCTTCTTCTGCTCTTGCTTTGCTGTCCGCATGTACTTGTCCTTCTGGTCCTCGAGGAACCCGGTCATGTCCCCCCCGGAGTCGATGATCGAGAGCATATCCGTCAGGAACTGCGAGAGGTTGTCACTGGGCGTCTCCAGGGCCTGCGTACGGACAGAGGTCCGGTAGTCCGTATCGAAGTACTCGGTCTCGAGGACGATCGACTGGAACTCCTTGGAGACCTCGCCGTACGTGTCGTCGGCCTCGGCCATCGCCCGGAGGATCTCGAGCTGGTTCATCCCTCCCACCGAGAGGGCGTACATGAACGAGATCGAGTCCGAGAGGAGGACGTTGATCTCCCGCTTGCGGGAGTTCGCCCGGAAGTAGGGGATCGAGACGAGCGATCCGAACCCGACGCCAAAGCCGATCGACCCGAACACCAGCCCGATAACGAGCACCAGCGCCGGCACCTTCACCAGGTCGACCACCGGCTGGAGGTTGCTCGGGATCGGGATGCCGATGAGCGCGGCGTCCGGGCTGACGAACAGCTGGACGAAGGCGTAGCCGGCGAAGACGCCGATCAGCCACAGCGCCAGCCCGACGATCGTCGCGAGAGCGAGCGCACGCGCGAGAAACAGCTCGACGTTGTCGGACATCCGGGCCTGCGAGAGCTTCTTCTCGACGCTCCTGACGAACTCGCTGTCCTCGCTGAACAGCCACCGGTACAGCGGAAAGAACGCGTCGCCGAGGGCCGATTCGCCCCTGCCCGACCACCGGCCGTCCCGGGTATCGAGGCTCATTCCTCGTCGGCCTCCGTCCCGGCCTTCGGAACGAACTGGCCGAAGTCGACGTCCTCGTCCTCACTCACGGGCCCCTCGTCGCCGATTCCGGGTTCGGTCGACATCCCCGTGAGTGAGGAGGCGATGTCGGACGGCCCGATGTCGCGGTACCGGTCGAGCAGCGGCTCGGCGTTCTCGAGAATCTCGTCAGTCGCCGTGAGCAGCTCTTCGGAGGGGTCCGGGCGGGGCACCAGGGCCTCCTTGTCGGGGTCGACGGTGATCTGGACCGACTCCATCTCCCGGAGGTCCTCCAGGGATCGTTCGAGCTGGTCCGAGGCGATGATATTGAGGATCGTCTCCGGGTCGTTGGCGAACGCCTGGACTGTCGCGGCTACCTCCGTGTACGTGTTCAGTCCCCGGTTGATGAGGTACGCGAGAATGACCTTACGCTTGAACAGTTCCTCGTCGAGGCGCTCCTGTGACCACCCGCGGTCGAACTTGATCTCCTCTAAGGTGGAGGAAGAACCCATCTGGATGAACTCGTCGGTCTCGGCGCGCCACTCGTAGACGTCCCTGACGTTGATCTCGTCGTTCTCCGGGGAGTACTCGTTGATCTCGGTGAGGGTCTTGTTCCGGCGGACCTTCCGGCCGCCGACCCGGGTCTGTGTCTGGATGCTCACCAGGTCGAGCGCGGTGAACAGCGTCTTCGAGACGTTGATCGGTTGGGTCGTGAACCGCTTGATGACCTCGCCAACGGCGTCGGCGTGGAACGTGGTGTAGGTGGTGTGACCCGTCGACATCACCTGGAAGAGGTCGCGGCCCTCCTCGCCCCGGACCTCGCCGAAGACGATGTAGTCGGGGCGCTGACGGAGCGCGGCCTCCAGCAGGTCGAACTCGTCGATGTCGCCCTTGTCGTCGTCGGAGAACGAGGGCCGGGTCACGGAGGCGATCCAGTTCCGCTGGGGGAGCTCGACCTCGCGGGTGTCCTCGATCGAGACGATCTTCGCGTTCGACGG
>CAZUVE010000209.1:0-4101 GCA_964623735.1 uncultured Halobacteriales archaeon
CGGGTCGTGACGCGGCGAATTGTCTCAACCGTTCCGTCGACCAGTATATAGCCGGCAGTATGATACCGATTGCTGTGAGTCAGTGCCGGATCGACCCCGTCCTCCCGGGGAAGACTCCTGCCCCCGAGGTACCGTGCGGCGGCCGGGTTCACAACCGTCATACCCGCCCAGTCCGTATCCGCGCCCGTGACACAGTGGATCGAGAACCCCGAACTCGGCCGCGAGCGGGGCCCGGTCGGCCTCCTCAGGGCGTGGGTCGAGGTGCTCGTCCGCCCACGGCAGTTCTTCCGGACGCAGGTCGCGCCTGGCGACCAGGCCCCCGGGATCACGTTCGCCGCCGCAGTCGTGCTCGTCGCGGAGGCGATCCGGATCGGGGTCTTCGGCGGCGGTCACCCCGTCGTCGGCGGACAACCGGCCCTCTCTGCGGTCCTGTGGGTGCTGGTTGCGACCGTGCTGATCGCGCCCGCGGGCATCCACCTCACGGCCGCCCTCCAGACGCTGCTCCTGATGGCGGTCGTCGAGAACCGCGCCGGCGTCAGCGAGACGGTCCAGGTCATCTGTTACGCGCTCGCCCCCTGTGCGTTCGTGGGGGCCCCCGGCGTCTGGATCCAGGCCCTCGTCGTCCTGTGGGGGGCCGGGCTGCTCGTCCTGGGGGTCGCCTCGGTCCACGACATCCACCCCGCGGCAGCGCTGGCGGTCGTCGCGGTCCCGGCGGTGCTCGTGTTCGGATACGGGTTCGGCGGCACCGAGACGGTCCCGGCGGTCTGGAACCGGGTAGTTGGGTATTAGGCGTCGGGGCTCCTTGTCGGAGGCATGTTCAGCCTCGACCTGGACCGGTTCATGTTCGAACTCAAGGACGGCGCAGTCAAACACGTCGGCCCCTCGAACAGAGCGGCGACGGCCAAGCTGTACGACGTCGAGGGGGTGGAGGTCAGAGAGTTCGGCGACAAGCGCGTCAAACTCGCCTTCGCCGACGAGAACGGCAACGAGGTAGAGGTCGCGCTGTTCCCCGACGACGCCCGCGAGGTGGCCCGGGGGCTGGAGTTGCTCGAGGAGGAGAGCAGCGTCTTCGAGTGACAGGTCCCGGACAGCGGGCCGGTCGCGGAGACGCGTTTCGACAACCGTTTTAGGGCGGAAGCGTTTCTTCTCTCTAATGGGCTCGTGTATCATCTGCGGAACGTCTGTCGATGGTCGCATCTGTGACCTCCACCAGGAGGACGTCGTCTTCGAGTTCCGCGGTAGCCACCCCGACGAGTTGACGTCGGAGCGGTACTACCGCGGGACAGTCGACGGCTTCGCAGAGTTCGGTGTGTTCGTCGACATCGGCGACAGCGTCACCGGTCTCCTCCACAGAAGCGAACTCGATCAGCGGCTAGACAGCCTCGAGTGGGAATCGGGCGACACCGTCTTCGTCCAGGTACAGAACGTCCGAGACAACGGGAACGTCGACCTCGGCTGGTCGATCCGTCAGGACGAGTCGGAGTTCCGCGGTACGCTCATCGACGACCCGGACGCCGACGGGGAACTCCTCGCCGAACAGGAGCGCGAGAGTTCGGCCGACGCCGCCGAGGAACAGTCGGAATCGTCGGGCAGGAGCGGGCGATCGGAGCCCTCGCCGGGCGGGACGACGAGCCAGCAGTCGCTGTCTACGGGCACAGAGGCGGACGACGCCGGGGAGGCGACGCCCGAGGTGGCGGATCTCGCGCTCGTGACCATCGACGCCCTCGAGGAACACCTCGCGGAGCGCGTCCGGATCGAGGGCGAGGTGGCGGAGGCTCGCCAGACCAGCGGCCCGACCGTCTTCGAGGTCCGCGACGAGACCGGGAGCGTCGACTGTGCCGCCTTCGAGGAGGCGGGCGTCCGGGCCTACCCCGAGGTCGGCGAGGAGGATATCGTCCGGATCGAGGGCGAGGTCGAGCGGCGCCGCGGCGAACTCCAGATCGAGACGGAGGCGCTGGTGGTCCTGGAGGACGAGGAACGCGAGGCGGTCACCGAGCGTATGGAGGAGGCGATGCTCGACCGGGCGCGGCCCGACGAGATCGAGCCGCTGGCCGACGATCCCGCCGTCGAGGCGGTCGCCGGCCCGCTGCGCGACGCCGCGACCGCCATCCGCCGGGCAGTTCTCGAGGGGCGGCCCGTGATCGTCAGACACAGCGCCTCGGCCGACGGGTACCTCGCCGGCGTCGCAATCGAACGGGCGACGCTCCCGCTGGTCCGCAGGTACCACCGTGGCGCCGACGCGGAGTACCACTTCTTCGACCGCCGGCCCCTGGAGGGGTCGGTGTACGACATGGACGACGCGACGGGCGACGTGACGACGATGCTCGAGAACAGCGAGCGCCACGACGAGGGAATCCCGCTGTTCGTCTTCGCGGCGGCCGCCGGAACCGCGGAGTCACTCGACGGACTCGAACTGCTGGACGTCTACGGCGCCCGCCAGGTCGTCATCGAGGACCGTGTCGTCGACGCCGACGTCGCCGAGGCCGTCGACACGGTGGTCAGCCCGGCGCTCGAGGACGGCCACGAGACCTCCGCGACTGCGCTGGCCGCCAACGTCGCCGCGGGCGTCAACAGCGAGGTGCGCGAGGACCTCCGTCACCTCCCCGCGGTGAGTTTCTGGGCCGACACCCCCGAGAGTTACGCGGCACTCGCCTCCGGGGCGGGCTACGACGCCGAGGCGGTCCGTGAGCTCCGGGAGGCGGTCGCCCTGGAGGCGTACTACCAGTCCTACGAGGACAAGCGCGAACTCATCACCGACCTGGTGTTCGCCGACCGCGAGGAGGCCCGCGGCCTGGCTGCGAACGTGAGCGAACAGTTCCGGACGAAGGTGGACGGGGAGGTCGGAACCGCAGAGGCGAACCTCGAACGCCGGGAGGTCGCCGACGGGACGGTACTCGTCCTCGATACCGACGCCTACACCCACCGGTACGAGTTCCCGTCCGAGGAGTTGCTGCTGGACGAACTCCACCGGCGCCACCGCGAGGAAGCAACGGCACTTGTCGGGGTCGCCAGGGACGAGGCATACGTCCGGACGGACGCGGCTGTCGACGTGCGCGCGCTCGTCGAGCGGGCCGCGGAGGCCGCACCCGAGGCCGGACTGGACGCCCGCGGCGCCCGCGAGGGTCGTATCGAGTTCCTCTCGGGCGAGCGCGAGGCCGCCCAGGAGGCGCTGCTCGACGCGCTCGACGGCGCCCTCTCGACGGCGCCCGAAGCCGGCGGAACCCCCGAGTAACCGCCAAGCGACACGCTTATTCACGGGACGCGACGAGAGACACCAACCCGGCGAGCCATGAGTACCGACACCCCTGCAGAGACGGACGCCTTCGAGCGTGTCTGCGAGGAACTGGTCTCGCGCATCCTCGAGGGAGACCTCGGCCGCGAGGGTCTCGAATCCGCGAAAACCGCGGTCTGCGGGAAGCACTCCTCGCCGAAGGTGCCCAAGAACTCCGAACTCCTCGACTTCGCCCCCCGGGAGCGCCGCGAGGAACTGGAGGACGTCCTGCGCCGCAAGCCAGTCCGAACCGCCTCCGGGGTCTCGCCGGTTGCGATCATGACCTCGCCCCACCGGTGTCCCCACGGGAAGTGTCTGTACTGTCCCGGAGGTCCAGACTCGGAGTTCTCGAGCGCCCAGAGCTACACCGGCCACGAGCCCGCCGCCGCCCGCGGGCAGCAGAACGACTACGATCCCTACGGACAGGTGACCCTGCGTCTCGAACAGCTCCGCGGGATCGGCCACCCCGTCGACAAGGCCGAACTCATCCTGATGGGCGGGACGATGACCGCCCGCAGCCACGACTACCAGGAGTGGTTCGTCAAGCGCGCCCTCGAGGCGATGAACGACTACGACCCCGGGAGCGTCCCCGACCCCGCCCAGGGTGTGAGCTTCGCACAGGATCCCGACGACTACGAGTTCCGGTACGTGGAGGACGTCATCGCGGAAAACGAGACCGCTGCGGTGCGCAACGTTGCCACCACCTTCGAGACCAAGCCCGACTGGTGTGGCTCCGAACAGATCGACCGGATGCTCGCGCTGGGCGGGACGAAAGTCGAGGTGGGCGTCCAGACCACCTACGAGCGGATCAACCGCGAGATGCACCGCGG
>CAZUVE010000210.1:0-4087 GCA_964623735.1 uncultured Halobacteriales archaeon
TAGACGTTGAGCCCGGCGAAGTTCGTGAGGATGACGTCGGCTTGCTCGCGGATCGCTCGCCGGCCGTCGGTTACGTCACCATCGTAGATTTCGACGCGGATGTCTAACCCGAGTTCGTCGTACAGGTCATCGAGGGCTTCTTGCTGGTCTTTCGTGAGCGCCTTCATCGGGTACACGCACAGGGCGGTCGAGGCGTCGTTCTGCTCGGTGGCTCTCGTTCCGTCGGGGTTGAGGACGCCAGCGTCGAGGAGGCTCCGCGCGATTTGCAGGCCGTAGATGTGGGTTTTCCCGCTGGACGTCGAGGTTGTAACGGCGACGTTGTCCCCTTGTTCGAGCGCGTTGAGGGCGTCGGCCTGGTGGCTGAACAGGTCGTACGGGTACGGGTCTGCGAGGTTCGGGCGAAGTACCTCCGCTGTCGGGATCGTGTCCGCTGGTTCCGCGGGGAGTTCGATGGTTTCGATGGACTCCGAATCCGGTGTGAGACTGACGCGGGGGAACGTGTCGATAATGCTATTGGCGTCAACGTCGGTACGTGTGCTCGTGTCGGTCGAGGTGGTGCGGTCACTCATTGGTAGAAGTCGGTGAGGCCGGCTTGCTGTCCGGTTGCGCCGCCGATGCCGCTGTCCGTCATGTCACGGCGTGTGGCGTTCGTGATTGTCCTGTAGACGTGCCAGAGCGCTCGGCAGTCGTCTTCACAGTACGCCCTGTGTCGGTCCCAGTCGGGTTCGGCTGCTGGGGAGTCCGGGTTCCGCATGAACTCCTGATATGTGGCCGCGGTTTGCGCGCCGGTCAGTCCGGTGCCGGCAGATTCGTAGCCGAGTGCGCGGGCGACGTGGTCGAGTTTGTTCGTTCGACCGGGGAGCAAGGCGTTGCCGTCGCGGACGGCCCACTTGTACAGGTCGTACGTCCACACGTCGTCCCAGGCGTCGGCGTATTCGGGGAGGTGCTGTTCGAGGAACCGGGAGATGTGCGGGTAGTCGAAGTTGTACCCATTCCACGTGAGCACGGTTCTATCCTGGTGGTTGGCGATGAACCACGTGATGAATGCGTCGAGGACTGGTTTCGGATCCGTCGGGTGGTGCTTCTCGATGAACGCTTGGTAACTGTCGGTCGCTGGGTCGTAGACGCCGAACTGCCAGATGATGGTGGGCGAGAGGCCGTCAGTCTCGATGTCGAGACAGATCGGTGGGCGGTCGTCGCGGGTCTTGACCGGTGTCTTGTTCGTGAGGACGATCGGCTCGCCTGTGTCGATGACGTCTGCGTGGGCGTGAATTTTCCCGGCTGTCGTCTGCCCGATTCCGGGGAGATCGGTGAGGGTACTGATGGCGAGGTTCTGGACGTCGGTCACTGTTTGATAACCCTGTTTGCGGAGTCGGGGAGCGGTGGACTGGCCGACGCCGTGCAGTGCTCTGAGGCCGAACTGATCGGCGTCGACAGCTTCTGCTGCGATGTGTCCGTTTGGCGTACAGGTGTACTGTGCGAACATCGCGCCGCGGTTCTCTGTCCCACCGAGTCCAGTGATCGGGACTCGAACTGACGAATGGGTGTGTGGAAGCTCCCACTCGTGGGAGTACTCTGCTGGTTGACTGCCTGCGAGGACGGTGACTGGTTCGGGCAGTGTCGCGCTGACTACCGCCAACTGATCGGTGTGCGGCAGCGTCGTGGAGAGGGTCGTTGTATCCCAATCGACAGTCAGTTGTGGGACGAAGAGGAACGTCGCCGCTTCGGAGCCTGTCTGCCGTTCACTTCTTGCCAGTTGCGTCTGTAGTCGCGGAAGGACGTCCCCGCCTTGGACGGCGAGGATGTCTATCGTCTCGGGTGGTGGGGCGGCGTCGGAGGCTTCGCGAACGCCTGCGTCAGTGGTGTACCGGTAGTGGTGGACGCGGGTCCCGCCACGACCGAGTTGTGGGTGCAGGACGGGTGTGTCCGGGGCGGCGTCTCGGGCGGTGGCTTCCGCGGTCGGGGCTCGGGCTCCCGGGATCGCGATGAGTCCTGGAGTGAAGTACTGTACGGCGTCCCGGACTGCGGATCGTGAGACGCAGTCGAGCGTCGACGCGGGAAGTGTCAGCAACTCCAGGGGCGTATCGCCGTCCGTGGTCCGGTCAGAATCTCTCGACATGGGTGTCTGTTAGATGAATCCGATCTCGTCTTGGAGGTTGTTCGTCGGGGGGAGGTGTTGGCGAGCGGTAGCGGCGCTTGCCAAGTCTGCGTACATCGTCGTGATGGGAAGGCGGGCAGTGGCGTTGGACGCGCCGATGTGACAGAGGCACGTTTGCGACGCTGATACTGTCGGCGATACCGACGTGAAGAGATTCCCCACCCCGGGGTGCCGACAGTGTCGCGCGCGGAGAGCCGACAGTATGACGTCTCACTGTGAGTATCGCCGTGGACGCGTTCGACAGTGATGGGTTGTGGAAGCGAACACGCTGGTGGACCTTTGGGTGGCAGATCCAAGTATTCCTGCATTTGCGGTCGGTCGTACAATTCGAGACTCCGACTCATAATGTCTTCCTCAGAGAGCCCACCACCGATCGGCATCGATCAATACTGTCGGCGATATAGAGATGTTCGAAAACGTTTGCCAGGTCGACCGCATACCTTCTTGCGGTCGATCCGATAATGACTTTCGAACATCCCTATACCGACGTGAAGATATTCGGTACCCGGGATGCCGACACTGCTCACGCCTCAACCCCGGGGCAGTTCGTGACGCGCTGTACTGGTACAATTACTCCTGACCAGGCATCCGTGGAGCGAGAACCTCTACCAGCGAATCTATGTCGCGCGTCTGGTACCAGGCTGTCCCCGGCCCGGTGAACTCGAAAACGAGCCCTTCTCCACTCAGCAGTGTCGATTTGAGATCACCGACCCGCCGGGTCGAGTACTCGATCTGGTCGTCCCAAGCAATCAGGTGTTCGTTGTCCAAGACGTAGGATTCACCCGCACTCAGTTCGAGTTTCTCGAGCCCGCCATAGGCGTCGATGAACGCAGTCCCGGTTCCGTTCAACGCGAGCGGAATCAGGCTGGCCTCGCCCACTACCGACTTGAGACCCCCCACTTCTGAGTCAATGTCGATGCCCTCCGTCGCCGCAATGAAAGCCCCGTCTGTAGAATACAGCGTGTCGCTCTGGAGTTCGTGGGGCATGACGTCTCCCGGTGTCGGAGGAGCGAGGGTGACAGTCCCAGGCCCGTCTTCAGCGACGAACTCGTTGGTGAACAGTGACTCGCCACCCAGCATGGACTTTGCTGAACTGAGGAGCCCGTCCCTGCTCGTTCCGGTGTCTACCGAGATGGTCGTCGAATGACCGACCATCGCGCCCGGCTCGGCGATGATCGATTCTCCACGTTCTAGTGTTATCTTCAGGTGAGTGTACGACGGTCGGTGTGAAAACTCGTATTCCATGTGAGTGTAAGTTGTGACGGAGCTGTGTTCGGTGGAACTGTCTCAGTTGATAAGGAGTGCTTATTCGCCTGTGCTGGCGGAATCACCGCGCCAGCGGGTGAGACTGTACGCTGCGGCGACTGTCATGACAGCGATGCCTGCGACATGCTTCTTGCTGAGTGCCATGTGTAATTGAGAGAACGCGGGGAACTGATATCAAACAGGGTCCCCTGTTTCAGGCCTGGCAACACTGCCGGGGTGTGCCGTCTACAGACTGTTATACACCCGGACGTGACTCTGTCAGGTGCCACGACACCAGATCAGTGAGTTCAGCCCGCGATACTCCGAGCTTGTGACGGGCGGAGTTGAGCGAATCACGTCCGGGTGGATATCTACAAGCGAAGTTTCAACGGAGTTCTTCAGCACTACTCACAACGACAACTGTTGGTTCAGACCGGGATGTATCGCAACTGGCCGCTCGTTCGACGCTGAGTGTGGAGGATTCTGACCCATTCGCTGCGATGGGTATCCGGGCCGTGATATCGAACGTCCGGTCGGTGTTCCCCGGAATCAGATCAGTCCGTTCGAAGTGCCGCTGTTCGTACCGGATACTGACTCGATTGTCGGGGACACTATGTCCAAACGCGTTTGATTACGGGAGTTCGAGGAGAAAGCCTCGCGCTTCAGCGCGGGGATGAATCCGAC
>CAZUVE010000211.1:0-4084 GCA_964623735.1 uncultured Halobacteriales archaeon
ATACGACCCTGTCACGGTCGTGACGCGGGTTCAAATCCCGCCTCGGGCGCTTCTGTGAGGAACGGACGTGACGAGCGAAGCGGTTACAGCGGGATTCGAACACGAACAGTCGCAGCCCGGACCGGCCGAGCACAGCGAGGCCACAGGCCCGGACCGTCTGTGAATGGGTTCAAATCCCGCCTCGGGCGTCGCAATTTTGATTCACGTCCCACCGAAAGGCCGACAGTTACGGCGCTGTCTTGCGGTTCTGAGAGCAGAGGTGTCGGCGCGTAACGGTTCCGACGGCCCGGCAGTGTATACTCCCGGACGTGAGAATGAGGCTGTCGACCCACGTCTCTCTCCACGCAAAGCGGTAGGCGAACGCCGACCAAAAGCGTTATTTCAGTATCAATATAACGATGATATGTCCATGCTGATACAACGGTGTGACGCACAACAGCGTGAGTGGCACCGACTCGCAAGCGCGCGGTCCCGGCGCGGGTTTCTGAGCGCGGCCGGCGCGGCCGGGGCAATTGCGCTTGCGGGATGCACCGGCTCACAGGGCGGCAGCGGCAGTGACGGAGAGTCGACAGACACCTCCAGCGGGACGACAACCGGGACGGCGACGTCGTCGATGGCCGACTCGCTGACGATTTTTCATGCAGGCAGCCTCGAACCGCCGTTCAGTGCGGCCGAGCCCAAATTCGAGGAGAAGTACGGCGTTGAGGTCAACCGCGAAGCCAAAGGCTCCGTCGCCTCCACAAAGAAAATCACACAGCAGGGGCGGAAAGCAGACGTCCTGGGGGTGTCCGACTTCCGGCTCATCCGGGACGGCGTACTCCCCGACTACGGCAGCTGGTATACGGTCTTCACGACCAACGCGGTGTCGATCCAGTACCGCGAGGACTCGAAGGGAGCCGGCGACATCGGCACAGACAACTGGTGGGAAGTGCTTTCGCGCGACGGCGTCACGATCGGGCACAGTGACCCCGCCGTCGACCCCGGCGGCTACCGCGCTGTCATGGCTCAACAACTCGGCGCGACCGGGTTCGACGGATCGAGACTGTACGGCGACTCGACGTATCAGAGGCTCCGGGAGAACTCGGCCGTGCCGACCGGGACCGAGACGAACCTGGAAGGCCAGCTCGAGTCCGGCAAACTCGACTACGCCATCTACTACCAGTCGATCAGTTCTACCTCGGAGCTGCCGTGGATCAATCTCCAGCCGGAGGTCGACCTCTCGAAGGCGACGAGCAAGTACGCCGCCCACTACGCGAGGGCGAAGGTCGAAACCGACTCCGGGACGTTCACCGGTGCGCCAATCGCCTACGGGCTCACGGTGCCGAGCGTGGCTGAAGCGCCCGGACTCGGCGCGAAGTGGGTCGAGTTCGTGATCGACGGCGAGGGACAGCAGATTCTCAAAGACCAGGGACTCGTGCCAGTCGAACCCGCGGTCGTGGCAAAATCTGGCGGGGATTCGGTCTCCTCGAACGTCATGGAGTACGCGACCGCGAAATCCAATCTCGGACCACTAAAGTTGTAGAGAAGAGAGACTCCTCCCAGTCGCTTCCATGTCATCAGGAACCGCAGATTCCCGTCTCGGCCGGCTCGCCACGCTCGAAGGGCTGCCACGTGGGGCGCTCGTGCTGGCCTTCCTCCTCGTCCAGCTCGTTGCGTTCGCAGCAGCCTACACCGCTGGCGTCCCAACAGCGTACGCTGGCTTCGTCCTGGTGAGCGTGCTCGGGACGGCCTACGCCGCCGACGAAGGGGCGTTCGGCATTGCCGCTGCCGTCCTCGGCAGCGTACTCCTGCTCGCAGTCGGGTTGCCCCTGGCGATGTTCGTCGCCCGCCAGCGACCGTCGCTGATCGTCGAGCAGGCGCTCGATCCCGAGGTCCATCGGATGCTGTACCTGTCGGTGTACGGGCCGCTGCTGGCGGCGCTCGGTAGCCTCACCTTCGGCGTGCCGCTCGCGCTCGTACTCGCACGAGGGTTCCCCGGGCGCTCGCTCGTCGAGAGCCTCGTCGACCTGCCACTCGTCGTTCCGCACTCCGCAGCGGGCATTCTCATCCTGTTTGGATTCGGCCAGGGCGGCGTGTTCCCGCAGTTGTCCGTGCTCGGAACGATGGTCGGGTTTGTCTTGGCGATGGTGTTTGTGAGCGCCCCGTTCGCGGTCAACAGCGCGCGGGAGGCGTTCGAGACGATCGACAATCGGGTCGAATACGCGTCACGGATCCACGGGGCGAGTCGATTCGAGACATTCCGGCGTGTTACGGGGCCGCTGGCGCTTCGCGGAATCATCACCGGCGGCGTCCTCGCATGGGCACGGGCGGTTTCCGAGTTCGGCGCGGTCGCCATCGTCGCCTACAGCGTCCGTTTCTTCTATCCGCCCGCAGGTTCGGAAGTGACGACCCAGCACGCCCCGGTGTTCATCCGGAGAGCGTATCTCACCGGTGGGCTCGAACAGAGCGGTGCCGTTACCTTCCTGTTGCTTGCGCTCTCGACGCTCGTCTTCCTGCTACTTCGGTGGCTCGCCTACGACGATACGCCGTCGACGGGGGGGATCGCGTGACGTTCGCAATCGACATCACTGCGACGTTCACTGCTCGGGGCGCGGAGCCGTTCACCGTCGACGTTGCATTCGAGGTTGAGCGCGGTGACACGGCTGTGGTCCTCGGACCGAGTGGCAGCGGGAAGTCGCTACTATTGGAGACGATTGCAGGGTTCCACCCCCACGACGGCACGGTAACCCACGACGACGTGGAACTCGCCGGGATGGCGCCGGAAGCGCGGAACTTCGGGTTCGTCTTCCAGGAGTACGCGCTGTTTCCACACATGACGGTCGCCGAAAACGTCCGCTACGGCGGCCGGTATCGCGACGAGACCGGCGACGCCGGGACGCTCCTCGCCGACCTCGGTATCGCCGACCTCGTGGATCGCTATCCACCGACCCTCTCGGGTGGCGAGAAACAGCGGGTGGCGTTGGCTCGCGCCCTGTACGTCGAGCCCGAGATTCTCCTGTTGGACGAGCCACTCGCGTCCCTGGACGTGCCGACCCGTACCAGCCTCCGGCAGGACATGTTAGAGGTCCTCGACGGGGTGACGGCCGTCTACGTGACACACGACCGGACGACGGCCCGGACGGTCGCCGACCGCATCACGGTGATGAACGACGGCGACATCATCCAGCGTGGGAACCCTGCCGACGTGTTCGAACGGCCGACGTCACCGTTCGTCGCGCGGTTTACGGGAAGCAACTGTCTGTCGCTGGCGGCTGACGGCGTTCGTGAGGCAGTCGGCGCCACCGCCGACGCAGAGTGGCTGTCCATCCGGCCCGAAGACGTCCGGATCGAGAACGGGACTGCTGATCTCACCGCGACCGTCGAGCAGGTTGTCCGCGAGGACGCCACCTTCCGCGTCTCACTGTCGGTCGGCGACGAGACGATCGACGCGTTTACCACCGACCCGCCGTCGGTCGGGTCGTCGGTCGGGGTCTCGTTTACCGAATCGGCAAGATCGCTGTTGTGACCGGTGCCATCCCCGACCGACAACCGGTGGAGCGGTGCTGCATGTGCGCGCTGTATTCGTCACTCGGGATGCTACCGTCTCACGGACATCTGTGGGGGAGAGGGTGAAGTGGAATCTCCGTGCGAAACCGGCGTACACTGCTCTCGATAGCAGTCTGTACCGGTACGTCTGTGCCAGCGACGTCTGGCGATCAGTGAAGACGTTCTCTCGGACAGGCAAATCTCGGCGCTCTGACACGGATCGCTGTAAGTCAGTGCCGGATCGACCGCACACGTGCGGTCGGACCGGGAAACAGTGACAGCAATCCGTACGAGGAACCCCGTCTCTCGGCGTGGCCGTCCCAGCTCCGGGTCGTGAGGTGCACGTCTGTGACCCCCAGTGTCTCCACATCACTCAGAATCGTCGTCTTCGTCCCCTGCACCGATTGACTTCCTCCCCGTCGTGAACGGCTGTCTCTTACCCACAAATCGAGAAACTCTGACTCTCCAGCGGTAAAGAGTCACAGGAATCACTGTCAGCCCGTGTCGTACTTGTAGGTCGCCTCGTCGGGGTCGATCCCGAAGTCCTCGGGGCCCTCCT
>CAZUVE010000212.1:0-3977 GCA_964623735.1 uncultured Halobacteriales archaeon
GCGGCCCGGACGGCCTCGCCGGGCGGCATCCGCATCCCGTGACACGCGAGGTCGACGGCGAACTCCATGCTCTGTGAGAAGCAGTTGGGGTTGAAGTCAGTGGCGACGGCCACGTCCGCGCCGGCCGCCCCGAAGCGGTCGGGGTCGGCGTAGTCCGTGTCCAGCGCGAACGCCGTCCCGGGGAGCAAGACGGGCGTCACTCCCGCGGCCGCGAGCGCGTCGGCGTCTTCCGCGGTCGCCTGGAGGAGGTGATCGGCACTTGTTGCGCCGAGGTCCGCGGCTAGCTGGGCTCCTCCAACGCGTTCGAACTCCTCGGCGTGGACCTTCGGTGCCAGCCCGTGCTCGCGCCCGGCGGCCAGTACGCGCCGGGACTGCTCGACGGAGAAGACACCCGCCTCGCAGAAGACGTCGCAGAACGCCGCGCGGTCGGCCGCGGCCGGGAGCTGCTCGTCGACGACCTCGTCGACGTACGCGTCCGTCCCCCGGCCCTCCGGGACAGCGTGTGCTCCCATGAACGTGGCGACGAGGTCGACGGGGTGGCGCTCGTCTGCCGCGCCGATGGCGTCGAGGAGCTTCAGCTCGGTGTCGACCGACAGGCCGTAGCCCGACTTCACCTCGGCGGTCGTCGTGCCGTGGACGAGCA
This sequence comes from uncultured Halobacteriales archaeon, assembly GCA_964623735.1. GTDB lineage: Archaea > Halobacteriota > Halobacteria > Halobacteriales > Haloarculaceae > SW-9-67-25. The sequence goes on from CAZUVE010000212.1 coordinate 644, forward strand.
TGGCGTCGAGGTGAGCGAGGAGGTTTCCGGTCAACTCCTCGCGGGAGGCCTCCCGGACCGCCCGCACGGTCCGGAGGATGCCCCCGCCCTCGGCCATGATCTCCTGGTATGTCTTCCCCCGGAGCTTGGCGGTGAACTCGTCGGCGCGGTCCCCGGCGAAGACGGCGTGGGTGTGCGGGTCGACAAAGCCCGGCAGGACTGTCTTCCCGGCCGCGTCGATTGCCGTCGCCGCGTTCTCGGGCGGGTACGCCCGGGTCACCGCCTCGGTCGGCCCGGCCGCAACGACGGTCCCGTCCTCGAGTGCCACCGCGGCGTCCGGGGTCGGTTCGACTATCCCCCTCTCCGGGTCGGGCCGGACGACCTGGGCGGCGTCGTGGACGACCGTGTGCCGGGTCACGGCTCCTCGCGCATCGGGACGTGGACGCCGGACCGCTCGGCCTCCTCGATGGCCGTCTCGTAGCCCGCGTCGGCGTGGCGGACGACGCCCATCCCGGGGTCGGTGGTGAACACGCGCTTGGCGGTCCCGGCGGCCCGGTCGGTCCCGTCGAGGACGACGTGGTTGTTCGTGTGGACGGCGTTGCCGATGCCGACCCCGCCCCCGTCGTGGACGCTGACGATGTCGGCACCGGCCGCGCAGTTCACCAGGGCGTTGAGGATCGGCCAGTCTGCGACGGCGTCGCTGCCGTCCCGCATGGCTTCTGTCTCGCGGTTTGGCGAGGCGACGCTCCCGGCGTCGAGGTGGTCTCGCGTGACAACGATCGGCGCCTCGATCTCCCCCTCGCGGACCAGTTCGTTGATGCGCAGGGCGAACTGGGCGCGCTCGGTCAGCGCCTCGCCGGGGTCGACGGCGTCGAGGTGGCCGACGGGCGTCTCCGCGGCCGGCGTCGTCTCGTAGCCGAGCCAGCAGACCCGCGCGGGCAGGCCCTGGAACTCCACGCGCTCCCGGGCGAGGTCGATCCACCGGACGAGCCGGTCCTTGTCGGGAAACAGTTCCGTGACGGCCTCGTCGGTACGATAGATGTCCGACTCCGCGCCCGAGAGGGCCAGCCAGCGGAACGGCCCCTGGCCCCTGCAGAACATCGGCCGGATGTACGCCGGGACAAAGCCCGGGAAGTCGAAGGCGTCCTCGCGGCCGCGCTCGGACCGGACCTGCCCGCGGATGTTGTTGCCGTACTCGAAGGCGACCGCGCCCCTGTCCTGCGTCTCGAGAATGGCGTCGACGTGGCGTTCCATCGTGTCGAGGCTCTCCTCGCGGTACCGCTCGGGGTCGCGCTCGCGGAGGGCGTCGGCCTCCGCGACCGTGTAGCCGCTGGGGTAGTACCCCTCCAGGGCGTCGTGGGCGGAGGTCTGGTCGGTGACCACGTCGGGGACGAACTCCCGGTCGAGCAGCCCCTCGTACACGTCCGCGGCGTTCAGGTGGACGCCGACGCTGTATGGCTCACCCTCCGCGGCGGCCTCCGTGGCATTCGCGAGTGCCTCGTCGAGGTCGTCCGTCATCTCCCTGCAGTAGCCGGTGTCGATGCGCCGCCGGATGCGGTCGGCGTCGACGTCGGCGGCGAGACAGACGCCCCCGTTCATCTCGACGGCCAGCGGCTGTGCCCCGCCCATGCCGCCCAGCCCCGCCGTGAGGACGACCCGGCCCTCGAGGTCGCCCCCGAAGTGCCGGTCGGCACACTCCGCGAGCGTCTCGTACGTCCCCTGGATGATGCCCTGTGTCCCGATGTAGGCCCACGAGCCGGCGGTCATCTGGCCGTACATCATCAGCCCCTCCGCCTCGAGTTCGTGGAAGTGCTCCCAGTTGTCCCACCGGCCCACGAGGTTCGAGTTGGCGATGAGCACCCGCGGGGCGGCCTCGCGGGTCCTGAACCGGCCGACGGGTTTGCCGCTCTGGACGAGCAGCGTCTCGTCGTCGCCGAGCGCTTGCAACTCGTCGAGGATGGCGTCGTAGGCGTCCCAGCTACGCGCGGCCCGCCCGGTCCCCCCGTAGACCACGAGGCTCTCGGGGTCCTCGCCGACCTCCGGGTCGAGGTTGTTGTTCAGCAGCCGGAAGGCGGCCTCCTGCCGCCAGCCCTTGGTGTGCAGTTCCGTCCCCGTGGGCGCCCCCCGCAGCTCCCGCCATCGCTCGCTCGGCGCGTCGCGGTGCTGTTGGTCTGACATCTCTCTCGAGTCTGCTACCACCGCCCGGCGAAAGAAATGCGGCCCGCCACACGGCGGCGAATTTAAGTGCCTATCACCGGGGTTTAGGTGTCTGTGTGAGAGACGGTACCACATGCACGAGGCGACGCTGCGCATCGACCACGAGAGCCCGTACGCGTCGATCACGGCGCACAACGACGCGCGGGCGGAGGTGTGGTGTAGCGGGCACTGCGACCTGCTGCACATCACGGGGACGGACCTGGAGGCCCCGGTCTCGCAGGTCGCGAGCGCGGTCGGTGTCAAGAACATGATCCGCGAGGGCGGGGAGGTGGTCCTCATCACGGACACGTGCCTGCTCGAGGACCGGGACGACCTCCTGGAGGAGTACCTGCGGCGACACGACTGCCTGTCGCTGCCGCCGCTGACGTACGACCACGGGACGCTGCTCGCGAGGGTCGTCTCGCTCGACGAGGCGGAACTGACTGCCGTCTACCGGGACGTCAGCGAGTCCCACCACGTCACGGTCGAGGCCAAACGCCGGATCGAGACGGTCGTCCCGGACGTGCCCCTGCTGATGCTCGACTCCGCGCTGCCGGACCTCTCGGACGGGCAGACCGAGGCACTGACGGCCGCGCTCGAGGCGGGGTACTACGAGATCCCCCGCGAGGCCAAGACCGCCGACATCGCCGAGCAACTCGGCGTCTCGCGCCGGACCTTCGAGGAACACCTCCGCCGGGCCGAGAACAAACTGGTAAAGAGCATGATCGAGTACGTGGCCGTCTGATGCGGACCGGTCTATATACTGATTGCTGTAAGTCATTACCGGATCGACCGTACACAGTCGTGCGGTCGTCCCGGGAAACAGTTACAGCAATCAGTAGAGTCGATTGTGCGCAATCGTGCAGTCGGGAACGACGGCAGTCGTCGCGAGAGCGCAGCTGTAATGACTGTGAGGGTGTCGCCGTGGTGATTGAGTTCAGTGCGTCTCTATAGTCGTATTTGCTGCCGTATTGAATATACACCTGGACGTGACTCTGTCAGGTGCTACGACACCAGATCAGTGAGTTCAGCCTGCGATATAGGGATGTTCGAAAGTCATTACAGGATCGACCGCAAGAAGGCGTGCGGTCGACCTGATAAACGCTTTCGAACATCCCTATACTCCGAGTTTGTGACGGGCAGAGTTGAGCGAATCACG
>CAZUVE010000213.1:0-3976 GCA_964623735.1 uncultured Halobacteriales archaeon
AGAGCGCGTCGTCGGGATCGGTGACGGCGTCGAGCCGGTCGTACTCGACGTCGATCGCGTCGAGCGCGTCGTGGGCGAGGTAGCGCTCCTCGGCGACGACGACCGCGAGCGCGTCACCCTGGTATCGGACCTTGTCCTCGGCCAGCATCGGGTGGTCGACCGTCTCGAGGCTGTCCAGGAGCCATCCCACCGGCAGCTTTCCCGGGACGTCGACGTCGTCGGCCGTGTAGACGGCCTCGATACCGTCCATCGCCTCGGCGTCGCTGGTGTCGACCTCCTCGATTCTCGCGTGGGCGTGCTGGCTGCGGAGCATAGCCGCGTGGGCCATCTCGGCCTCCTGGATATCGTCGGTGTAGCGGGCCTCGCCCGTGAGCAGCGTCGGATCTTCCCGGCGTTCGATCGCAGATCCGAAAACCTCGTTCGAGTCGAGATCCTCGGCTTCGACAGTGCGAACACGGTTCGTCCGGGTCTCCTCCTCGGCTGCCATCAGTCGTCACCTCCGGCGGGCTGGCTCATCTCCTCTGCTGCCGTCTCGACCGCCCGGACGATGTTCTGGTAGCCCGTGCACCGGCAGAGGTTGCCCTCGAGAGCGTGACGGATCTCGTCCGGACCGGGGTTGGGGTTCTCCTCGAGGAGATCCACGGACGTCATCATCATCCCGGGCGTGCAGTAGCCACACTGCAGGCCGTGTTCCTTCTGGAACCCTTCCTGGATCGGGTGGAACTCGCCGTCCTCGGCGAGCCCCTCGACCGTCTCGACGTCGGCGCCGTCTGCGCGGGCTGCGAGGACCGTACAGGACTTGACCGCGTCGCCGTCCATCCGGACCGTACAGGCGCCGCACATGCTCGATTCACAGCCCACGTTCGGGCCGGTGTAGCCGAGTTCGTCACGGAGTGCGTGTATCAGGAGCGTCCGCGACTCTACTGTTAGTTCCTCTTCTGTGCCGTTGACCGTCAGCGTGATGTCGTGTTCTGCCATGCGTGTTCGTTCGACGTCTGCGTCTTCTGGCGGTTCGACTGCTGTGAACTCTCAACGTCCGGCTCCGGGGGAAGCGTCGGTGTGAGCGGCGCGAACTGATCGTGCCGCGCTGACGTGGCCGATCAAGTCGTCGACGGGCCCGGGCACGTGATTGGCACCCCACCGCTTGCCGTCGACACCCGGGGCTGTGATCGGTGACCAGCCTCCGTCCGCCGTCTCTGTCGACCCAACTCGTCTGTCGTACTCTGTCTCTACCGACATCTCCACCTCTGTATTATGTACAATCAGTCGTATTTCGTATAAAGATTACCATGGTTCTGCAGGCGTGGCGGCGCCCGTTCGAACGACCACGGCACGCGGCGCGCCGGTAGCGAAGGCGTTTTCCACACCCGACGGCTATCCGGTGACGATGAGCAAGCCGAGCCCCGAGGCATACGAGCGGGGACGAGGGATGGACGCCCACAACCAGGCGATGCGGGAGATTCGTGCCCGCAACGACGCGAGCTACGACCCCAGCGAACCCACCCGGGTCTGGCTCGACGAGGACAACACCCCCGACGGCGTCTACGACTCCCTGACGATCATCCTCAACACCGGCGGCTGCCGGTGGGCCCGCGCCGGCGGCTGTACGATGTGTGGCTACGTCGCCGAGAGCGTCGAGGGCGGGACCGTCGCCCACGAGGATCTCACGACACAGGTCCGGAAGTGCCTCGACCACGAGCGCGAACACGCCGACGAACCGGCCGGCCAGGTGAAAATCTACACCTCCGGGTCGTTCCTCGACGAGCGGGAGATTCCGCCGGAGACGCGCGAAGCCATCGCCGCCGAGTTCGGCGACCGCGACCGGATCGTCGTGGAGTCTCTCCCGGACTTCGTCGACCGGGAGAAGATCGCCGAGTTCACCGACCGCGGGCTGGCGACCGACGTCGCGGTCGGCCTGGAGACGGCGACCGACCGTGTGCGCCACGACTGTGTGAACAAGTACTTCGACTTCGCCGAGTTCGAGCGCGCGGCCGCCGACGCTGTGGCGGCGGGCGCCGGTGTCAAGGCCTACCTGCTGATGAAGCCGCCGTTCCTCCCGGAGTCCGAGGCCATCGCCGACATGAAGCGCTCGGTCCGGCGGTGTGCCGGAGTCGAGGGGTGTCACACCGTCTCGATGAACCCCTGTAACGTCCAGCGCCACACCATGGTCGAGGATCTGTTCTACAGCGACGGGTACCGGCCGCCCTGGCTCTGGAGTGTCGCCGAGGTGCTGGCCGCCACGGCCGAGGAACCAGTCATCGTCGTCTCCGACCCCGTGGGTCACGGATCGGACCGGGGCCCCCACAACTGCGGGGAGTGTGACGACCGCGTCCAGCGCGCTATCAAGGACTTCGACCTCCGCCAGGATCCGGCCGTCTTCGAACAGGTGTCCTGTGCGTGCGAGCGAACCTGGGAGGCCGTCGTCGAACGCGAGCGGAGTTACTCGACGCCACTCGTGCGGTGACCTGCGACCTGTCCGCGACTCCACACTGTATCCGCTGTCCCCCGTCGACGCCCGTCAGCGGCCGGCGAACCCCTGGAGGACGCCCTGTCCGTCGGTGTTGCCGAGGGCTGGGAGCGTCGCGCGCTCGGGGTGGGGCATCAGCACGGCGGCGTGGTCGCGGTCCCCCAGCACGCCCGCGACGTTGTCCGTCGAGCCGTTGGGGTTGGCCTCCTCGGTGGGTCTGCCGTCGGCGTCACAGTACCGGAACAGTACGCGGTCCTCCGCCAGCAGCGTCTCCAGACCCTCGGGGTCGATCTCGAACCGTCCCTCGCCGTGGGCGATCGGGAGTTCGAGGACGTCGCCCTCCTCGTAGGCGCGGGTGAACCGGGAGTCGGCGGTCTCGACGCGGACGTGGACGTGTTCGCACTGGAAGCGAGCGCTCCGGTTGGTGGTGAAGGTACCCGGGGTGAGCCGCGCCTCGCAGCCGATCTGTGCGCCGTTGCAGACGCCGAGTGCCGGCGTACCGTCGGTCACTGCCTCGCGGACCTCGTCCATCACCGGCGAGCGGGCGGCCATCGCGCCGGCCCTGAGGTAGTCTCCGTAGGAGAACCCCCCCGGGAGGACGATTCCCTCCGTGTCTGCCGGCAGGCCGTCCTCGTGCCAGACCAGTTCGGCGTCGAATCCGAGAGACGACAGCGCCCGGACCGTGTCCCGGTCGCAGTTGCTCCCGCCGAACTGGACGACAGCGACGGTCACGCGAACCACCCCCAGGGGACGCCTGCAGCGGGAGACAGGGAGGCTGGCGAGCCGTGCCTGCGAGCGGTACCGATCCCTGTCATCGCTGTTCGACTGCGACGTCGTAGTCGTGGATAGTCGGGTTGGCGAGCAGCCGCTCGGCCATCTCCTCGGCGCGCTCTTGCGCGCTCGCCGCGTCGTCGGCCTCCACGTCGACCTCGAACTGGTCGGCCGAGCGCAGGTCCTCCAGGTCGAACCCGAGCCGCTCCAGTGCGCGCTGTGTCGTCTCGGCCTCCGGGTCGAGCACCCCCTGTTTGAGCCGGACGGTGACGGTGGCGGTGTAACCGGGCATCAGTCGAGTGGGGGTCGCGCCCGGCGAAAACAGTTGTGGTACACGGATTGCTGTCCGTCAGTGCCGGATCGACCGCACGGCCGTGCAGTCGTGCCGGTATGCAGTCACAGCAATCCGTGGGCGGGGTCTCTCGGGACGGCTACTTCCGGGGCTCTTTAGTCACTGGAGATCATACAGTACGTATGGGTTTCGGTAGTTACGATGAGTCCGAGCAGGAAAACCAAGAGATCACCACTGACGACGACGAAACCGAGGGGGTAGCTGTTCACGACAGCGACCACGACGGCGAGGTTTCCTTCGAGACGGGCGCGTCGACGGACGAACTCGTCGGCCGGCTCGCGGAGATCAAAGACGACGGCGACGACGAGAACTAGTGACATCCTCCCAGTAATAAACGACGGGGCTTCCCCTTACCGCCGAAAGGCAAAACCGTTGGGACCGTACGT
>CAZUVE010000214.1:0-3863 GCA_964623735.1 uncultured Halobacteriales archaeon
CCTCCGTCCCGAAGTCGGTACACTCGTCACAGACGTCGAGTTCGGCCCCCTCGATTTTCACGCGGTTCGGGCTGGCCGTCTCGGTCCCGCACATCTCACACTGGACCATGTGTTGGCTTGGCCGGCCCGCCGCATAAAACGTACGCCGTCAGGACAGCGCCCGCATCGCGTGGTAGAACCGCTGGAGAGCAGTCAGATGACCCACGGCCGCGAGGGTGATCAGCAGCCAGCCGACGACGGTGAGGCCGGCGAAACCGCCGACGACCGGCGCGAGTACGGCAACGAACCCGATCAGCGCCAGCCTGTCGGCACGGCCCACGAGACCGCCGTAGACCCTGTCGAGCCCGACTGCCTGTGTCTGGGTCCCCATGTAGGAGGTCATCAACACGCCGGTCACGGCGGCGAACCCGAGCGCGTACTGCCCGACGCCGCCGGCCAGGCCGACAACGATGACGATGTCGGCGTAACGGTCGAGCACGTGATCCAGGAAGTCGCCGGCCGCGGAGTCGACCGCGAGTTCCCGCGCGAGTGCCCCGTCGAGGACGTCGAGGCAGCCGTTCAGGAACACCAGGACCGCGCCGGCGACGTACAGCAGCGGTTCCGACCCGGCGAGGTAGAAACTCAGGCCCGCGGCCGTCGCGACGCCCATCGCGAGGACGCTCACACCGTCGGGTGTGAGCCCCAGGCGCGTCGCTCCGGCGACGAAGGGCTCGACCGCGCGGTCGGCCAGCGGCCGGAGCCTGTCCAGGGTCATAGATACTCTACGAACGAGACCGTCCCTGCGGCCGGGTCGCGCTCGCCGGCGACGACGGCACCGATGGCCGCGGCGACCGCGTCTGGCGAGCGGTCGGTCGTGTCGATCTCGTAGACGCTGTCCGTGCCGTGTTCGGCGACCGCCTCCGAGAGGACGACGTCCAGTGCCTCGCTCTCGGCGTTCTCCGCGACAGTCCCGGCGGGTTCGCCGCGCGCCTCGAGGCGCGTCTCGATCCGCTCGGGGTGACACCTGAGCACGACGATCCGGCCGGCCGCAAAGCGGTGGGCGAGGTGGGACTCGAAGAGGATGTCCTCGCGGTCCCCGAGCCACGACGCCACCGCGTCGAGGTCGGCCACGAGTGTGTCCCGCTCGGCGTCCCGGCCTTGGGTGAACCCCCTCTCGCGGACGACCTCGTTGAGGTGGATCACCTCGAGGCCCGTCGAGAGGCGTTCGGTGGCTGTCGTCTTGCCGGTTCCCGGGGTGCCGGTGACGGCGACTCTCACCGCTCGACCACCTGGTTCAGCACCGCTACGGCCCGTTCGGTCCCCTCGCGAGTGCCACACGTGATCCGGACACACTCCGGGAGGCCGAAACTGTCACAGTCCCGGACGATGACTCCCTCGCGCTGGGCAGCGTCGGTCACTGCCCCGCCGTTACCGACCGCTGCGAGCACGAAGTTGCCGCCGCTCTCCCAGGTGGGCGCCGCGAGGTGTTCGTAGATGTACCGGCGGGCCCAGTGTGCCGTCTCGACGGTCCGCTCGACGTGGGCCTCGTCCTCGAGCGCGGCGAGGCCGGCCCGGCAGGCCAGCGAGTTGACGGCGAACGGGGTGTTGACCCGTTCGTATGTGTCGGCCCACTCCGCCGGCACGACGCCGTATCCCAGGCGGAGCCCGGCGAGACCGTAGGCCTTCGAGAACGTCCGGAGGATGGCCACGTCGTCGCGCTCGACGACGAGTCGGCGCGCGCTGTCGGCCTCGGTGAACTCCGCGTAGGCTTCGTCGACGAGCACCAGCGTGTCGTCGCCTGTCCCGCGGGCGACCGCCTCGATCTCGCCCAGTGCCATCTCGGAACCGGTCGGGTTGTGCGGGGTCGTAACGTAGACGATCCGGTGGTCGTCGTACGCGTCGAGGACCGTCCCGGCCGACTGCGCGAAGTCCTCGGCCTTGCGGATGGGGTATGTATCGATTGCCGCGTCGCGGTAGCGGGCGCTCATCGGGTAGTAGGCAAAGCCCGGATCGGGGACGAGCACCCCGTCGCCGGGCGAGATGAGGGCGCGTGCCAGGTAGTCGAGGAACCCGTCGCCGCCGGGTGAGAGCCAGACCTGTGCGGGCGCCAGGTCCCAGCGGTCCGCGATTGCGTCCGTGAGGTCGGTGTGGACGGCCTTGGGGTAGGTGTGAATCTCCGGGGCCGACTCGCGGATCGCCTCGACCGCGGCGGGACTGGGCCCGAGTGGGTTCTCGTTCGAAGAGAGTTTCACCAGGTCGTCGGGATCGAGTCCGAGGTCGCGTGCGACCTCCTCGATTCCCCGCCCGGCGCTGTAGGGTGTGTGAGCCGAGAGGTCCCGTGGTTCCATGCCCGAGACAAGCGGTCGACCGACCTTAAGGATGCTCACATGAACCGGTAACGGTTTTGCCCGCCCGGGCGTCACCGCCCTACAGGGCGTGTGGCCTAGCGGACAGGGCGAGGGGTTCCTAACCCCTCGATCGCGGGTTCGAATCCCGCCACGCCCGTGCAGGGAGACGGTGAGCGACGCGAACCGTCGACCGAACCGGCATGTCGGGTTCGAATCCTGCCAGTCGCAGCGGCCGAGCGACGCGAGGCCGACCGTCTGGCTCCGGTTCGAATCCCGCCACGCCCGTTCAGTCGCTGAACGCGGTCTGCGCTGTCTTGCGATTCCCGTACTTTCAGTTACTGCACGCTAAATATAATCAATTGGGGATTGATAGTGATTGATGTAAGCCATTGCCGGATCGACCGCACGACAGCGTACGGTCGCACCGGTACACAGTTACAGCAATCACTATGAGAGGGGCCGACTACCGTCCTAATACTGTCGGCTATAACTTCGTGAAGATATTCGCCACCCCGGGGTGCCGACAGTGCTCACGCGCTTACAGCCGACAGTATAACCATAGGGATGTTCGAAAGCGTTTATCAGGTCGACCGCATGCCTTCTTGCGGTCGATCCTATAATGACTTTCGAACATCCCTATATCATACATTGCATAGTTTATAACAGCAGTGCAACACTCAGAGCGTTAGTTCATCACTCTCTCGAAAGCAAGTTTCTGCCAGTGAAACAGTGCACGGTGCTCAAATTAAAGGGCGGTATAAGAGAGAGTATGTACCCGCATGAGCACTTCCTGGTGGCTTTGATTCCAGTGGCATTGTACACTCTCTTGTGGCACCAGCAATTGCCATCCAAAACGGTTGTCTGTGCAGTATTTGCTGGCAGTCTATTCCCAGATATGGTTGACAAGCCGCTTGCTCATTATCTCCATATAATCCCTAACGGGCGGGTGTTTATCCATTCGTTACCTTTTGCGATTCCACTATCCGCTATTGTCCTTTGGTACGGCTGGAAAACAGATCGGTTCACTGTTGCCGGAGCATTCACAGCGGGGGTTCTTTTCCATCCATTCGGTGATTTCTACCAGACTCTCCTACGCGGCACCGTTCCGTCACAGATGCTCTGGCCGCTGGTGCCAACTCACTCTGCCTCGTATGTTCCCGTCTGGACAGTGCCCTGGTCTGCCTTTTCGGCCCTCGCTCTTGCCAGTCTCTTCGTGGTATTGGCACGGGATATCCAACTCCAGATTCAGAAACAAAAGCAGAGGACCAGCATCAACACACGTTCTGCGTAGTTGCCGTGGGTGTCGTTTCGCCGGCGGCGATCCGGGATTGGTACACGATACACCCGGACGTGACTCTGTCAGGTGCCACGACACCAGATCAGTGAGTTCAGCCTGCGATACTCCGAGTTTGTGACGGGCAGAGTTGAGCGAATTACGTCCGGGTGGATAAATGCTGATACTGCCGGCTATAAGTACGTGAAGATACTCAGCCCCACGGGGGCCGAAATTTCTCACGGGCTTATAACCGGCAGTAT
>CAZUVE010000215.1:0-3837 GCA_964623735.1 uncultured Halobacteriales archaeon
GCCTTCTCCATGCCCTCGCTCTCCCGGGCGACGTTCTCCTGGTTTAGCCGCTCCTTGAGGTTGGAGATGAATCCCATTGTGTCGGCTTTCAACTCGTTTTGCGGCTATTAAAAAGATTTCCCCGCCAACGGATACGGATCGCTGTGAGCCGTTGCCAGATCGACTCGACTCGACTCGACTCGACGGTCCCCCCGGTGATTGCTCTCTGTTTTTATCATTTTTTAGTACAATATTTTACTTTGTTATTTTTTGACGAATTCACGAACAGGGATCGAGGACAGACCGTCCGGGACGCCCGGGGTGTGCTCGAAATGCCCCCTTTCGAGCCGTTTTCCGGAGCTACGACGTCCGGTACTCGTCGGCCACGTCGATCCGACAGTCTCGCGAGCGGCCGAATCGAATGGTAATAATAGTGTTACGATCGTAATTTATAACTGATACAATTGTTCTGCCGGACGACCGACACTGCTCATACTGCTGGCTGTAACTGTTTTAAGATATCCGCGACTCCGGGGTCGCGAAATTCTTTACAGACTTACAGCCGGCAGTATCACCAGTGGTCGAGGGCAGCGGCGACGCTGGGACTCCCGCCGGCGTGGGGGGTGTGGCGCTGACGGATCCGTGCCGCGTGGACCGATTCCGTCGCGTCGTCGAGAACGAGGACCTCACCGGGGGCCTCGGGCATGCGCTCGCCCAGAGCGGCGTCGACGGCAGGACGCGCGTCGCGTAGCGCCTCGCGGTCGGCACGGGAGGTCAGCCGGTGGCAGAGCAGGACGTCGGACTGCGAGGCCGCGATAGGCGGGGCGGCGCTCGGGCGCTGGGTCGCCAGAACGAGGCTCACGCCGGGGACGCGACCGCGCGCGAGGATCCGTCCCAGCGCGGCCGCAGCGACCCCGTCGAAGAAGGCGTGGGCCTCGTCGACGAGCAGCCACGGGAACCGGTCGATCGACCCCGCGACCCGGCCGCGGTACAGCGCCTCCCCGACAGCCCGGACGAGGGCGTTGGTTGGCGCCGGGGCCAGCCCCGAGACGTCCAGGACCGTGACCGCGCCGGTGGCCAGATCCGCGGCAGCGAGGCCGCCGGGGTCGAAGACGCCCCACGAGGAAGCGAGCGCGAGGTGGTTGGCCGCGGCCCGGGCGTCGGCACTCGGCGCGTCGGCGTCCCAGACGTGGTCGGACATGCCCGCGAGCGTGTCGGCCGCCGCGGCGGCCTGCCAGACCAGCGACCCGGCGCCGCTCTCGGGCGAGAGTCCCAGCAACCCACACCACGACCGCGGGTCGAGCGCCGACGGCGGAACGGCGGGCGCTCCGACGACTGTGCCGGGGACGTCCTCGGCGTGGGTTCCGGAGTCGAGCCTCGCGAACGCCCCCATGGGGTCGACGACGACCGGCGCGAGGCCGCGGGTCAGGCCCAGTTCCTCGGCGAACACGCCCAGCGTGTAGGTCTTGCCGGAACCGCGCTTGCCGACCACCAGCACGGCGTGGGGGCCGTCGAGGTCGAGCGCGAGTCCCGCCCCCTCGCTCCCGTCGACCGCCCTGTAGGTGCCCAGTTCCGCGACGGGTCCCTCCCCGGGGTCGTCGCCGGCCCGGCCGATGACGACTGTCACGCGCGAGCCTGGTTCGCGATCCGACTTGAAACTCCGGACTGCTTCTCGCGGCCGGGAACCGTACGAACTTTCCGTTCGCCGGCGCCTCGTTGCCGTGTGCAGTTCGTCGCAGCCGAGCGTCACAACCCCTTCGGGATGTCCCCGCCCTGCGAGCGGTACGTCCCGGGCTACGGTGAGACCGACGCCGACTTCCACGTGATCGGCGACCACCCCGGGACCCACGGCGGAACAGAAACGGGGGTCCCGTTCACCGGCGAACCGTGGTCCGAGCGCTTCTTCCGGACCCTGGAACGGGCCGACCTCGTCCGTGACGTCGACGCCCGCGACGTCGCCCCCGGTCGGACGTTCCTCTCGTACCTGCACATGTGCGTCCCGGAGGGGACTCCCACGGCCGACGGGTACGCCGCGATGGAACCCTTCTTCGACGCGGAGGTACGGGCGATCACTGCCCACGTGCTGTTGCCGGTCGGCGCCCGCGCTACCGCTCACGTCCTGCGACACTACACGGCCAGGGCGAACACCGACCCCGACATGGACGTGCTCCACGCGGCGGAACTCCGGGGGTCGGGTTGGCTCGTGGTCCCGGTCAGGGACCCCGCCGAGTGGACCGACGGCGACGCCGAACGGGTCGTCGAGGCGCTTCTGGAACTCCAGTCGACGGACTACCGCCGGCTGTCCGACCTCGGGCGCTTCTTTCCGGACGACGATCCCTACCTCGTCCGGTGAACGTATCGCCTGCGGTACACGACTGCGAGGCAGACTCCGGGACTGCGATCCGGAGTGACCTGCATTGTAAATCGTTCCCAATTGAAATTTATATACTTCCAGCACCTACATTGATTACCCTATGAGGAAGCAAGAACTCATCCACCTCCACACGCTGCTGGGCGAACTGGCAAACTACTGTCAGGACGAGGGCATCGCGCTCGACCTCTCGGCCTACCGAGCCCAGGACACACACCCGATGGCGATCAGTCACTCCAAGGACGACCACGAGGAAGCCGTACTGGCACTCGCTGGCGCCGTCGCCGCGTCGCTCGAGCGACAGGCGGACGACGGGGACGTCGTCCCCGCGAGTGCCGACTGATACCGATTGCTGTAACTGTGTACCGGTCCGACCGCACACCGTCGTGAGCGACGACAAGCCGGGACGCGCCGCGCGAGGCGTCGAACCTCCGAACGCCGGGGTCGACGGCGGCGACTGCCGCCTCCCAAACACGCAGGTAGCCCCGGCACACAGATCGGACATGGAGTCGACCCTCGACGGCCGAACCGCGGTCGTGACCGGCGCGAGTTCGGGCATCGGCGAGGCAACCGCACACGCCCTGGCACGCGAAGGCGCGGACGTCGTCCTGGCGGCACGCCGGGAGGAACGCCTCGAGTCGATCGCCGAGGACCTACAGGCGGGCTACGGTGTCGGCGCGCGCGGCGTCCCGACGGACGTCCGCGACGACGCCGCAGTCGACGCGCTGATCGAGGCGGCGGTCGGGGCCTTCGGCGGTCTGGACGTCCTGGTCATCAACGCCGGACTCGCCCGCGGGAGCGACGTCGCCGAGATGACCACCGGGGAGTACCGGACGATGATGGCGACCAACGTCGACGGGGCGTTCTTCGCGACGCGGGCCGCGCTGCCCCACCTCCGCGAGCGCGACGGCCACCTCGTGTTCGTCGGGAGTTTCGCCGGTCAGTACCCGCGGCCGTTCAATCCCGTCTACGCTGCGACGAAGTGGTGGCTCCGCGGGTTCGCGCTCAGCGTCGAGGCCAGCGCCGGCCCCGACGGCGTCGGCGTGACTGTCGTCAACCCCTCGGAGGTGCGCACCGAGTTCGGCTCGGAGACCGGCGAGTCCTTCGAGGAGCGCTTCGAGGAGGGCGAGGTGCTCGAACCCGAGGAGGTCGCCGAGGCGGTCGTCTTCGCGGCGTCCCGGCGGTCGACGGTGAGCGAACTCGACCTCTACCGGCGGGACAAACTGGAGTTCTTCTGACACGCCCGCGGGACCGCGCGCCGGGAACGCCGAAGCCGACGACGGAGACGGCGGCCGATCACTGCCGGCGCGACTCCCGGAGAGGGGTCGCGTGGTTCGAACGGTGGGGAACGGTCGCCGTGCCGGTGCGCAACACGCTCCTGTTCGTCCGTGGCCTGATGACGTTCCCCGCCGGCCTCTCCGAGATGGACTGGCGGACGTTTCTCGTCCTCTCGGCACTGGGGTCGACGTCCTTCCAGGTGATTCTCG
>CAZUVE010000216.1:0-3828 GCA_964623735.1 uncultured Halobacteriales archaeon
AGGCGGCTGGAGAGGACGCCATCAATCTCGGACTCGGCCAGCCCGACTTCCCGACGCCCGAACACGCCCGCGAGGCCGCCCACGCGGCCATCCGCGAGGGGGACGCCGACGCCTACACCTCGAACAAGGGCACCCGCGAACTGCGCGAGGCGATCGCCGACAAGTTCCAGCGAGACAACGGGCTCGACGTCGATCCCGGGAACGTCATCGCCACCGCGGGCGGCAGCGAGGCCCTCCACATCGCCCTGGAGGCCCACGTCGACATCGGGCAGGAGGTAGTCATCCCGGACCCGGGGTTCGTCTCCTACGACGCCCTGACCCGGCTCGCCGGCGGGACGCCGCGGCCGGTCGCGCTGCGGGACGACCTCACGCTGGACCCGGCAGCCGTCGAGGACGCGATCACCGACGAGACGGCGGCGTTCGTCGTCAACAGCCCCGCCAACCCGACGGGTGCGGTCCAGTCCCCCGAGGACATGCGGGAGTTCGCCCGCGTCGCGGACGAGCACGACGTCCTCTGTCTCAGCGACGAGGTGTACGAGCACATGGTCTTCGAGGGCGACCACCGCTCACCGGCGGAGTTCACCGAGCGGGACAACGTGGCCGTCGTCGGCGCCTGTTCGAAGACCTACTCGATGACGGGCTGGCGGCTGGGCTGGGTGACCGCAGGCCGCGAGCGGATCGAGCGGATGCTCCGGGTCCACCAGTACGCACAGGCGTGTGCCGCGGCCCCCTCCCAGTACGCTGCCGAGGCGGCGCTGTCGGGGCCGCAGGACGTCGTCGACGAGATGGTCGAGGCCTTCGAGCGGCGCCGGGACGTCCTGCTCGACGGGCTCGAGGACGCCGGTCTCCGGTGTCCCACGCCCCGGGGGGCGTTCTACGCGATGCCCGAGGTCCCCGAGGGGTGGGTCGACGAGGTCATCGACCGCGGGGTCGTGGTCGTGCCGGGGGAGGCGTTCGGCGACCACGGCTCGGGGTACGCCCGCATCTCCTACGCGACGGACGTCGCGGTACTCAAGGAAGCGCTGGAGGTCGTGGACGCGGCGACTGCAGCGGTTCGATAGAGGCCGGCCACGCCGGGTTCCACACTGCCGGCTACGGGCCCGCGAGCGGTTCCGACACACCAATACGCCGCGAGTCCCGAGTGTGGGTATGGACCAGCTGTCCCCATACCACGTGCCGGTTTACGAGACGCGAGAGCAACAGCGCAGGCTGTGGGCAGAGTGTGTCGAACACGGTCAGCCCGTCGTCGCCGTGCGGGACGCACGGCGGGGGTTCATCGTCCGGTACGACCTCGGACACCTCGGCGCCGAACTCGCGCCGGACGCCCTGGCGGGCCTGCGCCGGCGCGCCCGCGAGTGGCGCCCGTACCCGACGGTCGGCGAGCGGGCGGGGACCGCGACCGATCCCATCTCGGAGGCCGAGGGTGTCGGCGGCGAGGCCGGGCCCGTCTCGGGGACTCTCCACGCCGCCACGGAGTCCGAGGCCCGCACCCTCGCCTCGCGGCTCTCGGCGGTCGTGTTCGACCGGGGCCAGTGGCAGTAGGGGCGTCGACCCGTTCGTCCCCGGCTTTTTATTCGCCGCCCGCCGAGTTGATCTGTATGGCAATCGCCCGCCACGGATCGGGTGCCGCCAGGGCTGCGCGAGCACTCGCCTCCCAGATTCACCCCGTGTTCATGCTCCCGCCGCTCGCGACAACCTGGTTCGGGGCGGTCCTCGCGGGACTGTCCTCGGTTGCGCTCGCCGCCCTCCACGCCACGACGGCGTTTTTCGCCCTCTACACCGCCCACGTCACCGACGGCTACGTCGACTTCTACGTCCGTGGGGAGGACGACGACCACCCCCTCTCGGCGCGGGGCTGCCGGCTCGCGCTGGCCGGTGCCTCCGTCGCGTTCTTCGCCTGCCTGGCCGCCATCGTCGCGCTGGTCGACGTCCGGGCCGGCCTGCTGACGCTGCCGGGGTGGCTCATCGCGATCAACCACGCGCCACAGCTCGACACAAACCCCGTCGGCGCGACCGCCGGGTACCCGCTGGGGATCGGGTTCGCCCTGGTCGGCGGTTACTACGTCCAGGCCGGGACGCTGGACGCGACGGTGATCGCGCTGGCGGCGGTGTTCGTGACGGTCCTCGCGGGGATCAAGGTGATCGACGACGCCCAGGACTACGACTACGACCGCTCGATCGACAAGCGGACTGTGGCGGTCGTCCTCGGACCCGGGAGCGCCCGAACCACGGCCTTCGGGCTGATGGGTGCCGGGATGGCAGCCGTGGTCGCGCTCGCGCTCGTCCTGCCCGGGGTGCCGCCGAGCGCCGGGCTGGCGGCCGTGGCCTTCGCCGGGGTGGCCGCGTTCGCCTGGCGGGCCGACCCCGAAACCGCGACGATGCTGCTCATTCGGGGGTCCTACGTCTTCCTGGCGGTGCTCGTGGCTGCGGTGTGGTTCCGGCCGCTCGCGTAGGCGGGACTGTGGTTCGGGTGAGTGTCGTCGGGGATACGGCCGCAGACGGGCAGAAACCCGCCGGGCCCGCCTGCCGGACCACGAACAGCAGGACAGACACCGGCTCCGGCTCCGGCTCTGGCTCTGGCTCTGGCTCCGGGAGACCCCCGGGCCTCCCGCTCACCGGAACGAGAACTCGTCGTCGGTGACCGCGCCGGCGACCCCCGCACCGAAGGCGTAGGCCGCCCGGCCGACACCGCGCTGGAACCGGCCCGCGAGCCCGCGCTGTGGTTCGAACTCCTCGACTGTCGCCTCCCCGTCGAGTTCGCTCTCGAGGCGGTCTGTGACCTCCTCGCGGGTCCCGAGTTCGTCGACCAGGCCCACCTCGAGGGCACTCTCGCCGAGGTAGATCCGTGCCTCGGTCTCCCGGACCGCCGCCGGGTCGAGGTCCCTCCCCTCGACAACGTCGGCGACGAACTGGTCGTAGTAGTCGTCGACGATTCCCTGGAGGTACTCGCGTTCGTCCTCTTCGAGTTCCTTCAGCGGGGTGCCGGCGTCCTTGTACTCGCCGGCGGTGAACTGCTCGTACTCGACGCCCAGCCGGTCCGCGAGGCCGGAGACGTTCACGCGGGAGCCGACGACGCCGATCGAGCCGACAATCGACCCCTCGCGCGCCCAGAGTTCGTCACACCCCGCCGCGATCTCGTAGCCGCCGCTGGCACAGAGGTCAGTCGTGTACGCGATTGTCGGCCCGTCGAACCGCTCGGCGGCCAGCCGGATGTCCTGGCTGGGGACGATCTCGCCGCCGGGGGTGTTCAGCCGGACGAGCAGCGCCTCGGCGCCGCGGTCCTCGTCGGCACGCTCGATCTGCTCGACGATGTCCTCGGCGGCGGCGCCGACCGGAGCGTTCGAGAGGGAACTGCCCCCGCCGTCGCGGGTGATCGGTCCCTCGACGGCCACCTCGGCAACGTTGTACCCCGGCACGACCGACCCGGCGACACGGCCGGCGATCCTGAACCCGACGAGGACGACCAGGCCGGCCAACAGGACGCCGAGGATGTCGGTCAGCGATCCCGGGTACGCGATGAACGCGACCCAGCCTGCCGCGGCCGCGACGGCGGCCACGACCAGGAACACGACTGTGCGGGCGAGTGTGTCGAGAACGCGCATACGGCTTTCTGGGGCAGGGGGAACAAAAACGCGCCGTCACGGATCAGTACCGGTCGAGGTCGGCGACGAACGACCGCAGTGTCGGCACCCCCGAGTACCGAATCTCTTCACGGAGGTACAGCCGACAGTGTGATACTGATTGCTGTAAGTCACTGTCAGATCGACCGCACGATAGTGATCAAGGAAAGAAATTGAGGAAATTAGGTGTAGAAAGCCCCCTCGCGCT
>CAZUVE010000217.1:0-3823 GCA_964623735.1 uncultured Halobacteriales archaeon
CGGTAGCCCTCGCCGCCGAGGTGGTGGACCTCGTCGAAGACGACCAGCCCGAAGCGGTCGCCGAGGTCGTCGGCACGCAGGTACGCCGAGTCGTACGTCGAGACGGTCAGGTCGGCGAGGCGCTGCTCGCCCCCGCCGAGCTGGCCGACGGGGACGTCGAACTCCCGCTGTAACTCGCGGCGCCACTGGTCGAGCAGGTCGATGGTCGGCACCACGACGAGCGTCGGCGTCCCCAGTTCCTCCGTGGCGGCGATCCCGATGACGGTCTTGCCGCTCCCCGTCGGGAGTTCGAGCACACCCCGCTCGCGCGGGCCCGCCCCGGCGTTCCCCTCGCCGGCCAGCCAGGCGTCCAGTGCCTCGCGCTGGTACCCCCGGAGGCGGTAGGCCGAGGACAGCGACAGGGTCGGGAGGTCGAACACGCGGTCCTCGACAGCGAGGTCGTCGCCGGCCGCCGTTGCGAGCGCGTCCCGCAGGTCGGCGTACCGGTGGGCCGGCGCGCGGCCCGTCTCCGAGCGCGGGTCGAACTCGACGCCCGGGAGATCGACCGGCGGGTCGTCGGCCTCGACGCGGATTGTCCCCTCCTCGTAGGCGAGCGTGACCGTCGCCACGCGGTTCCCTCGGACGCGAGCCGACATAACCGCTGTGGCGTTCGACCGTCACGCTAAGGAGTACTGCGCCACAAGACCCGGTAATGAGTGAGTCCTCGGACGAGACGCGAACGACCCCCGACGAGGGCCCCGAATCCACCGGCGACACCGACGCCGACGCCGACGCCGACGCCGAGGACATCGAGACACTGCGGCGACAGGTCGAGGAGGAGTACGACCTCGAGGACTTCGGCCCGGGCGACATGGCGGAGATGAGCCCCGAGGAGTGGGAGGCGGCCTTCGATCTCGAGACGTGGATCACCGGGGAGGAACTGCTCGACAGGGTGGAGTCAGACCTCAGGCGGCAGGTGGCGAACCGCGAGGTCTTCGCCCGCGTCGAGCGGTTCGGGGACCTGCTTGTCGCCTACTCGGACTCGGGGTACGCCGCGGTGTATCCCGACGGCAGCGTCGAGGGCCGCGGGACCGTGCTCCGGGACGCCAAGCCGACGGTCGCGCTGTGCTCGATGGACTCCTACGACGTTCCCGAGGCACCCGAGGGGGACCTGCTCCCGGAACCCCGCGAGATCCCCGACGACAGCAGCAGTACCCTCGGCAACACGGTCCTGCAGATTGTCGCCGGGGTGCACGTTCTCGCCGGCCTGGTGTTGCTCGGCGCGTGGGTGCTGTACCTCGCCGGGATCCTCTCCCAGCCGGGGACGAACACACAGGGGCTCAACCTCGCGCTCATCGTCGTCGCGGGGCTGGGCTTTCTCGGTGTCGGGATCTTCCTGTTTACCGTGGTGGCCAACGCCCGGCTGTCGGACAGGTTCCGCGCCGAGGAATTCCGCGACCGGCTGCGCGCTGTCGGGCTCGAGGACGGCGAGCGGCCGGAGTTCCTGCGCGAGATCGACGGCCTCCCCGAGGGGGTTCTCGAGGGGGGTGACGAGCGTGTCACGACAGACGCTGACTCCGACGGCGGCAGGACCGACGAACCGTAGGAGGCCCCGTCATGCCGGCGTATTCGGTGGGTTTATACAAACTCGGTCCTCAGTCCAGAACGTATATGAACAGGCGGGAGTTCCTCCGGACGGCCGGCGGTACAGCCGGCACAGCCGCCGTAGTCGGTGCTGCGTCCGGCAGCGCGGCCGCTACGGAAGCCGGCGGCGAGGGAGGCGGTGGCGGCGGCCAGCCGGACTTCGGCGGGTATCTCGACGACGTGGGCAACTTCGACGGGTCGGTCGTGGACGCGACCGGCCAAGACGAGGTGATTGTCGAGGTCGGCGCCGAGGGCAACGGCGGGAACTTCGCGTTCGGCCCGGCGGCAGTCCACGTCGACAGCGGTGCCACGGTGGTCTGGGAGTGGACCGGCGAGGGCGGGTCGCACAACGTCGTCAGTGAGGCCGGCGCCTTCGAGAGCGACCTCACCGGCGAGGGCGGGTTCACATTCGAACGCACCCTCGAGGAGGACGGAATCTACAACTACTTCTGCCAGCCCCACAAGAGCGTCGGCATGAAGGGCTCGGTCGTCGTCGGCACCGACTTCCAGACCAAAGGCGGCGGCGAATCGACGCCGCTCGAACCGTCGCACATGGGCGCACAGATCCACGAACACTTCGTGGGTGTGTCGGTCGTCCTCGCCATCTCGGTCTCCCTGGTGTTCACGTTCTTCGTCCTGAAGTACGGCGAGTCCGCACACACGAAAGGAGGAAACAACTGATGCCATCTGAAGGAAGCACGTACGGCGACATCCACAGGTACGAACCGGCACGAGAGAGCACCCCCGCCGCGGTCGCGATTGTCCTCCTGACGCTGGTCGAGGTGGCCCTGGTGGCGCTCTTTACCTTCGGCCTCCTTCGCGGGTGGGGCTACCCGCGGCAGTTCGCGGCCCTGGGGAACATGTTCCTGGGCGGCCTGCTCGCTGCCATGTTTATCAACCTCTCGTTCATCCTGGTGCTGTACCGCAAGGAGTTCCTCCCCGACGTGATGATCGTCAAGAAGCGCCGCCGGAAGTGGGAGGACCTCTACATCCGTCAGGAGGACGCCGACGGCGAGACGCTGGCCGAAGGACTCGTGGACAACTTCAAGCGGGCTGTCTACCCGTACTACAAGCGATAACAATGCCACTCGACGAAGACAAGTATCCGGAGCAAACAGGTCGACGGCGGTTCGTGAAAGGCGTCGTTGGGAGCGCGACGCTGGCCACAGTCGCGGCCGGCACGGCAGCCAGCGTCAACACCGCGACCTCGGCTCCCGGTGCCGGGGGCGGGACCACCGAGTTCGTGGGTATCGAACTCGTCGACGGCCCGGCGCCCCGGGGGATGCCGATCGTCCCGATCGAGGTTACCGACGACGGCGTCCTGCAGGGCACGTGGCCCGAACTCAAAGAGGCCGAGCGCGGCGGCCAGACGGTGACCGTCGCACAGGAAGACGTCGGCGGGATCACCTACTCCTCGTCCTGGTTCCAGTACTGTGGCGTCCAGCAGTACGCGGGTACGCAGCCGGCCGCTGACGCCGACAACCAACTTCTGGTCAAGCCCGAGACCTACGACTGGATGCAGAACCTCGAGGGCGGTCGCCCTCTCCGGGTCGACGACTTCTCGGACTACGAGGAGTGGACCAACGGCTTCGGCAGTCCCGGCGACGGCAAGCCCGGGATGGCCGACTGGCGCACCACCCCGGACGGTCGCCCGCTGCCGGTCCAGGTGGTCCGTAGCCCCGAGGTGCCGAAACTGGCCAACGGCGAGGGCGAGTACGGCAGCCTCCCGGACGACGTGTTGAGTTACGTCGACGCCGCGACCCAGGAGTCGTTCATCGCCTGGATGGACAAGTGTACGCACTTCTGTTGTGTGCCGGGCTACCGGACGAGCGACTTCGGCGGCGCCGGCGACAAGGTGTACTGCCAGTGCCACCAGTCGATCTACGACCCGTTCAGCCCCGTGAAAGGACAGTTTGTCGCCCTCCCGAGACCTGACTAACAATGAGCATCGAACGCAAGGACGAGCACGACCACAAAGCCTGGATGGAAGAGCGCGATCTGACCGCACTCGAGTCGATCTACCTGTCGGTGTTGATCTGGTTCGACAAACGGCTGCGTATCGTCGACTACCTCGAGCTCTTGGAGGACCTGTACTACAAGGTCAACATGCAGATGCCCAAGAGCCACACCGAACAGTACAACCTCGACAACAAGTTCTGGTACTGGTACCCGCTGTACGCGCTCGGGTCGTTCTCGACGA
>CAZUVE010000218.1:0-3813 GCA_964623735.1 uncultured Halobacteriales archaeon
GCCATGTACTCGACGTAATCGGCGAGGCTCTGGTCGGCCTCGTTGCCCGTCGAGACGATGTGGGAGAAGTGGACGTCCTCCTCGGCGGCGTTCTCGAAGAAGGTCGCAAACGAGAGGGCTCCGGACTGGCTCGCGAGCCCGATGTGACCGGGGTCGGGTTTCCGGGAGCACAGCCCGGTCAGCACCAGCCCCTCCCGGGGGTTCGACAGGCCGATACAGTTCGGCCCGGCGACCCTGATGTCTTCCTCGTCGGCGGCGGCCGCGAGTTCCGCTTCGAGTTCCGCCCCGCGTTCGTCGGCCTCGCTGAACCCGGTCGTGATGACCAGCGCCGCGGGGACGCCCGCCTGCCCTGCCTCCCGCACCACGCTGACGACGACCTCCCGCGGAACCACGACGACCGCGAGATCGACGACCTCCGGGAGGGCGGCGATGCCGTCGTGGCACGGCCGGTCCCACGCCTCCTCGCGGTTGGGGTTGACGAGGTGGATGTCGCCGTCGTACCCGTACGAGAGGAGGTTCTCCGTGATTCGGGAGGCGTACCACGAGTCCGGGCTGGCGCCGACGATGGCCAGCGACTCCGGTTCGAACAGCGGATCGAGCGCGCGGCGCGTTCGCTGGGTGCTCACAGCCGATCAACCCACGTCGTGTGTTTTTCCATTGACACCAACTCGTGACATGCGAAAATGAACGTGACGGGACAAGCAAAAATCACCGTAACCGGACGGCCGTAGTACCCGACGCGTGTGAGTTCTTTCAGGTCAATGACAGCCGAACTCAGGCGATCACAGCTGGCCGTGCCCGCCGACGACGACGGAATGATGGCCAACGCAGCCGCGAGCGACGCCGACGAGGTGTTCCTGGATCTCGAAGACTCCGTCGCGCCCAGCGCAAAGGTCGGCGCCCGCGAGACACTCGTCGAGGCGGTGCGGGACAACGACTGGTCAGACACGGTTCTCTCCTTCCGGATGAACGGCATCGACACGCAGTGGTGGTACGGGGACGTCATCGAGGTGGTCGGTGCCGTCGGCGAGACACTCGACGATGTCATCGTTCCCAAGGTTGCCGGTCCGAGCGACGTCCACACCGTCGTGAACCTGCTCTCGCAGGTCGAGGCAAACGCCGGCGTGAGTCCAGTGGGCCTCGAACCCCAGATCGAGGACGGGAACGGGTTACACAACGTCTACGACATCGCCCACGCCTCCGACCGGCTGTCGGCGGTGATCTTCGGGCCGGGCGACTACTCGGCGGCGATGGGGACGCCGGGACTCGACATCGGTCAGTTCCCGGCGTATCCGGGTCACTACTGGCACCACGCGCTGTCGGAGTGCAACGCCGCCGCAAAGAGCGCGGGGCTTCCCTGCATCGACGGTCCCTACGCCGACATCGAGGACGCCGAGGGGTATCGCACCTCCGCCGAGCGGGCGAACATGCTCGGCTGTGACGGCAAGTGGGCCGTCCATCCCAGCCAGATCACCGTCGCCAACGACGTGTTCGCACCCGACCCCGAGGTGGCCGAACGCGCGGAGCGCATCGTCGAGGCCTACGCCGAGGCGGCGGCCGAGGGCGAGGGCGCCGTCCGGGTCGATGGCCAACTCGTCGACGAGGCGACCAGCAAGATGGCCACGAAGATCGTCGAAACTGCCCGCGCGGCCGGTGTCCTCGACTAACCGCTGTCTGTCGGCGCCACACCGGCCCCCGTGACAGGCGGACTGCCGTCCGTCGGTGCCGGATCGACCGGCGGCCGCGCGGGGCCGTGTCGGTGGTACTGTCCTGATTCAGCGAGAGAATCCCGCCGTCGACGGCGCTGCGCGCCGTCTGCTCGTGGCGTCTCCGACGCCACGCTGTTCACGACGGGCGTGGATCGCGTAAGCGTCGGAGGACTCTTTTTTCGCGGCTCCTCCCGACCCCCCGACCGAGGCGGCACGACCGCCCCCATGTCGGGACACTCGGACAATCTGGGGATCCCAACCCGACGCTCGCAGGTATCCTCCTGCAGGAGAGGAGAGGAGACCGGCACGAAACGACAAGGTACCTCCGAGTCCCACACGGGACAGGAGTACCGGCGGTGTGACACCGCCAGCACTCGTCGGTGTGTGAACGGACGTTCCCGACGCTTCCGCCTCCGGCGGTACGGGGAAGCCCCCCGTGTACCGCGCGGAGGATGTCACCAGGTCCCATCCCGGGTGTGTCGCGAAAGAGATTATTGAGTACAGCCGGAATGCCACCCATGGATGAGGCCATACGTGTTCTCTACCTCTACGACGACGGGAATACAGCACATGTAGACTCCGACCGTCTCACACAGTCAGACGGCACACTCGTCGTTGACACGGCTCACAGCGTCAGCAACGCACGCAGTCGCTTCACAACGGGCTCGTTCGACTGTATTCTGTCGGCACAGCAGTTACCCGACCAGGATGGTATTACCTTTCTTCGCCACATCAGAGGTCTCAACCGGGAGATACCGTTTATTCTCTACGTGGACGGGGGAAACGAACGGATCGCCAGCGAGGCCATCTCTGCTGGCGTCACAGAGTACATCCGGACTGGGTCCGACGCCGACCGGGTCGAGACCGTCGTTGACGAGATCACCGACGCGGTCGGGGAAACTCCGATCCAGTCCGAGTACAAGATCAGCGAACTGACCGAGGCGACCGACGACGTTCTCTGGTTGCTCTCGGCCGACTGGGAGACGGTGTTGTACGTCAATTCGGCGTACGCTTCGATTTGGGGACAGTCCGAGTCGACACTTCGGGACGATCCGACGGCGTTTCTCGACGCCGTCCACCCCGACGACCGGTCCCGTGCCGAGAGTGCAGCTGAACGCCTCACCGACGGCGAATCCGTCGAGATCGAGTTGCGCGTCAACCCACGGGAGGAGTTTCGGCGACGGGTACTCGTCCAAGCCGAACCGATTCGTGGTCGTGACGGATCCGTCCGGAGAATCGCCGGGGTGTCGCGCGAGGTAACCGAACAGCGCGCACGGCAACGCCGTCTCAAGGAGGAGCAACAGTTGACCGACAGTATTTTTTCGGCACTCCCTGACGTGCTGTACACGTTCGACACGGCTGGCTATCTGATCCGGTGGAACGATCAACTCGAGATCGAAACTGGATACACCAGCGACGAGATAGCCGAGATACACGTGACCGACTTCGTCCCGGAGGACGAGGTCGAGAGTATTGCCGGTAGTTTCCAGGCGATCATCGAGGACCACGAGACGGTGACAGTCGAATCGGCCTTCGAGACGAGTGACGATCAGCGGATTCCATACGAGTTCACCGGCGCACCGATAGAGGACGAGGACGGGGAACTGCGCGGAATCACGGGCGTCGGGCGAAACGTTTCTGACCGTCGGAGACGGCAGCGCCGTTTTGAGGCCGTCTTCGACAACACGTACCAGTTCACCGGACTGATGTCGCCTGACGGGACGTTACTGGAGGTGAACCAGACGGCCGTCGAGTTTGCCGGCCTGAGCCGGGAGGAGCTGGTTGGAGAGAAGATCTGGGACGCCTACTGGTTTCAGGCCAGCGAGACGGCACGGCAGATTGCCAGACAGTCCGTCGAGACAGCGAAAGCGGGGGACTTCTTCAGAGACCAGATCACGGTTCAGGGCGTCGACAGAGAGGTTGTCATCGACTTCTCCGTGCGGCCTGTGACCGACGAGAGCGGTGCTGTCGAGTTGCTCGTTCCCGAGGGTCGGGATATCACTCGTCTCTCGGAGCGGGAGCAACAGCTCGAGGTGACAAGTCGGTTCCTCCGGCACAATATCCGGAACAAGTTGACGACGATCCGGGGACGCGCGGAACTGAT
>CAZUVE010000219.1:0-3786 GCA_964623735.1 uncultured Halobacteriales archaeon
CCCGCCGGACGCCCACCACAGAGTAAACCGCATGTCGCGATAGAGAATCGCGCCCGGGACCGCTGCGAATGCCGGGGAAAACGTTCACGGGTTTCGACGATCTCGGGCTGTTTACCGACGAAACTCGGCGCTGGTACCGATCAAAATGTCTCAAATTACCGGGATGAAAATGCGACTTTATAATAGAATCAGTAAGCGAATGTGCGTATGCCCTCAGATGATGACCAAAATTTGAACCCCACTGATATACAAATTCTCACCGCGCTTGATAAAGGGAACCGACAAACACCGAAGAATTTGGGTGTTCTTCTAAATCGGGATTCCGCATATATCAGCGGCCGAAGTCGTTCATTAATCCGGGCAGGGTACGCGGATGACCCGGGGCCTGCTGACAAGAGTGGGATGGTTGAAATTTCAATAACCGGGCGGGTTGCGGTTGCTCATCTTGACTGCTATCTACAGACGTACTATGATACGTTCCACAAATTGTGTGAACGCGTCGCAGGCGTGCAACCAGACCTTGACGACACCGAATTTAACACCGATGCTGTTGAGCTTACCGAATCGGAAGAACAGGTCCTAGACATCTTACAGCAGACATCGGGGGTAGTGATCCCGTCTCAAATCGCGTCTCACAGCAGTGTTAATCTGAACACTGAAGAGGCCGCTGATGCCCTATATGCACTGTACTTTTACGGCTTGATCGAACGGCATGAAGACATGGACGCGTACAGCCTCTCAAACAACCAGTCCGATACCTCCCCTCTTGCTACTGAATTTTAACCATCATCACCAGTCCTCCTCAGGGTTGTATGTCAGGATTAAAACCCGTCAGTGAACACTATGACCAGGGTTCGTTCGAACGAAGGTAAATCCGTGAACGTTTCGTGTCGTTCGCAACTTAACAAAGGGGCGTGCCGTCACCGAAACCGTTCGCGGATATCGACGATTTCGGGCCGTCTACCGACGAAAATTGGTTCTGGTACTGGTCAAGACGCTTCAGAAATCGTGGCAGCGTGATTCGGGGCTGCTTCCGCGTCTCAGTCCCTCCGATGTGTTCCCGTGTAAGAAATCTCTATCACTCCGACTACAGGTCAGGGAACGCCAAGGATTGCAGCGACAGCGTTTGCGACACGATCTGTTATCGCGGTCGTGAGAGCTCCTTTCGGCCGGGTAATATCTGCGTGCTTGATGGTGAAAACATACCACGGGGAAGCGTAACTCCCTTCGCCAGGATCACCAACCTCCCATGCCGATTGCGTGAGTTCAATAGCAGGTGGGCGGTTTGTCGTGGTCAAGCCGACAACAGCGTATTCAGTTCCGTGGAACGGATGGGACGAATCACTCAAAATCAGGACTGGCCGCTTTTTTGCGGGTTTCTTGAATGAAGCCGGGTGCCAGACGACATCACCGCGTTGAAACGGCTCGTCACTCATCGATTGTCCCGTGGATCGACATCGGAGTCGTGCCAGTCGCTGAACTCGTCGTCTCCATACCGTTCCTCGAACGCTTGCATACTGTACATCGTTCCGGTGAGCGCTGCTAATCGGTCATCCTCAGTTGCTGACCAATACGGGGGTTCGTGTTCGACGAGTCCGCGTTCTTCGAGGCGTGAGAGCGTCGGATTGAGGCTTCCCTTCGGGATGTCAACGTGGTCACGGATTTCCGCCGGCTTGAACCCAAGATCAGAGTGTTCTGCGAGGAATGTAAGGATCTCGTACGCGTTTGAATCAGGATCGATAGCGAGCCCATCCGAATCCGCCTGATTTTGCCTGTACTCGTCGAATTCAACTGGCATATCTGAATGTATGGACTGTATGTGCTTGTATCTATCGGGTCCGGATTCTCTGAAAAGTAACTTGGCCGGGCGGCCGGTGAAACCGTTCTCCCTCCGTTAACGAGCACTATCTGTGAACGTTCCGTGTCGTTCGCAACTCAACGCGCCCGCCGCGGGCGTCGCCGTTCCTCCCCGGGCCACCGAGAGGGGGGGAGACCGCCGGGTTGGCATCTCGGGTCGAGTATTTCCGGCCTGGATATCAATCTTTATTATCTGATGGCGTGTAAATTAATACATGGGTGTCGTGAGCATCTCGATGCCGGACGAGCTGGAGGAGCGCATCGACGAGTTCGGCGAGGAGCACGGGTACACCGGGCGCAGCGAGATCGTCCGCGAGGCGGTGCGGAACCTGCTCAGCGAGTTCGAGGACAGGCGCCTCGAGGACAGGGAGCTGATGTCGATCGTGACGGTGCTGTTTGACTACGAGACCACGAGCGTCGAGGAGAGGATGATGCACCTCCGTCACGACCACGATCAACTCGTCGTCTCGAACTTCCACAGCCACGTCGGCAACCACTACTGCATGGAGCTGTTCGTCCTCGAGGGGCAACTGACGGACATCTCGACGTTCGTCGGGAAGATCCGCGCCACGAGAGACACCATCTCCGTCGACTACTCCGTCCACCCCATCGACGACATCGGTGTCATCTCCTGATACTGATTGCTGTAACTGTGTCCCGGCACGACCGTACGCCGTCGTGCGGTCGATCCGGCAGTGACGGACAGCCGTATCAGGCCGGTGCGCCCCGGTGGGACGGGACAGTTCGAAGCGTTTTTACTCGCGAGCGGGGTAACTCCAGTACTCGCTGGGTGACGGGCACCAGCGGGCACCTGTGACACCGACGAACGGACGCCGGCAGTCGTCACCGCCGGTGGGTCCGTTCGCCGCTGGTACAGGCCGGGATGTGAACCCCGCGAGGGGTTTGAACCACGCAACGCCCGTGGTGAAACCCATGACACGGAGCTTCTACTCGCACATCCGGGACGCCTGGAAGGACCCGGACGACGGCAAGCTGGCGGAACTGCAGTGGCAACGACAACAGGAGTGGCGCGAACAGGGCGCAATCGAGCGGATCGACCGGCCGACGCGGCTGGACCGCGCCCGATCACTGGGCTACAAGGCCAAGCAGGGCGTCGTGGTCGCCCGCGTCAGCGTCCGCAAGGGCGGTGCTCGCAAACAGCGGTTCACGGCCGGCCGGCGCTCGAAGCGTCAGGGTGTCACGCGGATCACCCGCCGGAAGGACAACCAGCGCGTCGCCGAGGAGCGGTGTACGCGGAAATACCCCAACCTTCGGGTGCTCAACAGCTATCCGGTCGGCGAGGACGGCCGCCAGAAGTGGCACGAGATCATCATGCTCGACCCAAACCACCCCGCCATCCGGAACGACGACGACCTCGGCTGGATCTGCGACGACGTCCACGACGGCCGCGCGCTGCGGGGACTGACCAGCGCCGGCCAGAGGAACCGCGGCCTCGGCTCGAGGGGCAAGGGTACCGAACACACCCGCCCGAGCGTCCACGGCGGGAAGGGCCGCGGAAAGTAATTTTCTATATCGGCTGTTGGTTTATCCGGGCCGTCACCGGCGTCACGTCGAGCGACAGAACTCTCCACGGGGACTCGGAGGTACGGCGCTGTCAACGGGAACGCGGTCGTCAGGTCCGGCGAGACGACCCCGACTGTTCTCCCGGAACTCCCGCGTGAGACAGGTTTCGCTACTCCTCGAACAGGGCGGCGAGGACCTTCTTCTCGGCCGCCCGGAGGTGCTGGTGGTACGTCGAAGGGGAGATGTCCATCGACTCGGCGAGGTCCTCCCCCGAGATCGAACGGGGCCAGTCGAAAAATCCCCCGAGGTAGGCCTTCTGGAGGGCCAGCTGCTGGCGGGAGGTCAGCCGGCCCTCGATGTCGGCGACCAGTTCCTGCTTGGTCTGTTCGGCCCGCTCGCGCTCGT
>CAZUVE010000220.1:0-3780 GCA_964623735.1 uncultured Halobacteriales archaeon
CGTACTGGTCGTAGATGTCCACGATGTCCAGTTCCTCGTCCTGGCCGGGGTAGACCCCGACGCCCTCGACCATGTCCCCACAGAGCAGCAGGTACTCGACGGCCGCCGCCTCTGGGGTGTGGAGCCAGTCCGCGAACCGCTCCCAGGCGTCGGCGACGAACTCCTGGCTCCCGACGTGGACGTCGCTGACCAGCACCGCCCTGACGTGCCGGTCGGCCGTCGACGGGCTGTGTGTGCGGGGCACGTCCGGGAAGTGGATGGCGTCGACGAACAGGACGCCGGCGTCGTCGGCCAGTGTCCCCTCGACTGCGACCACCTCGTCGTAGAGAATCTCCTCGACGAGGCCCGCAATCTCGCGGTCCTTGAGCACGAGACAGGGGACCGTCCCCGTCGTGTCCTCGAGTTCGAGCAGCCAGTGCCCGCCGGCGGTCGACCGGATGTCGGTCACCATACCGACGATGGCCGCGTCGCTGTTGCCCGGCATCCCGGCGACGGCGTCCGCGGGCCGGTGGTTGACCCGCCCGCGCAACTGCCGGGCCAGGCGCTCGTAGCGGTCCCGGAACGTCGCCACGAAATCCCGGTACTCACCGGTCCCGGTGCTCTCGCCGGTCACGTCGCCCTCGACGGCGACCTCCCGCTCTGACCCCCCCGTTTCGCGTGGAGAGCTGTCGACGCGGTTTGTCGGTTCAGCCGCCGGAGTTCCAGTCGAAACAGGGGGGTCAGAGCGGGAGTCGGGGGCCGTGCGCTCGGGCGTCGGGCCGCGGGCGCCGGGATCGCCCGACTCCCCGCTCGAACCGAGGACCGCACGGACGTGGTCGGAGGACAGTTTGACGGCGTCGTCGGGGGCAGTTTCGACTGCGCGTTCGAGCGCCGCGTCGGGGTCTGACGCGTTCGCGAGCAGCGTCACGGCCTCGCGCTCGGCGTTGTATCCGCGGCTCGCGAGTTCGGTTACGACGCCCGCCGGCGTCTCCAGAGGCACAGGCGTAGTGTGTGCGGGGCCGGCAAAAGCGTAGCGGCTCCCCGGTCGGTATCGTGTGCCGGTCGGGCCCGCGGAGGTCGAGGACCGCGTCGGGACAGCCGGCAGTATCAGAAACATTCAAACGCCGTGTCACACAAGTCCGGAGCGATGAGTCCCCCGGGCGACGAGCGGGACCGCGACGATCGAGCCGGTGACCCTGTCGACGACGGCAGCGCAACACCCCCGCCGACCCGCGAGAACTGGACCGGACCGGACGAGCACGACGGGCCGGCGGCCCGTCAAGTGGCCAGCGACGACGGAGACTGGCGGGTGTTCGCCCGCGACGTCGTCACCAGCGTCCTCGCGGTGCTGGCCGTGGGCGCGTACCTGTACGCCGTCAGCGGCGTCTGGCCGCCCCTGGTCGCCGTCGAGAGCACGAGTATGACCCCGAACATGCAGGTCAACGACCTCGTGTTCGTCATGGAACCAGACCGCTTTGCCGGCCCCGCCGCCCAGGGGGACACGGGCGTCGTGACCGCCAGGGCCGGCCGCGAGGCCGGCTACCGGACGTTCGGGAGCTACGGGGACGTCATCGTCTACGAGCGCGACGGCGACCGCAGGCGCGTCCCGATCATCCACCGCGCCATGTTCTGGGTCGAGGACGGGGAGAACTGGTACGGGAAGGCCGACCAGGACTACATCACCGCTTCCGAGTGTGGCGACACGCCTGGAGAGGGCCTCCCGAACTGTCCGGCGCCACACGCAGGCTTCATCACGAAAGGGGACAGCAACGGGCGGTACGACCAGGTAACCAGCCTGAGCGGTCCGGTCAGGCCCGGGTGGGTCGTCGGCACCGCCGAGGTGCGCGTCCCCGGCCTCGGGTGGATTCGCCTCCAGTCCGGGGCGGCGCGCGGGAACGAGACCCGGCGGGCTGTGGGCACACCCCCGCGGGATTAGTTGTCGAAGCGGGCCTGGACGAACGGCTGGACGTCCTCGATGTCACCGAGCCGCGAGTCGGAGTGGAGAACCGCCTCGGTCTCCTCGACGGGCACGGACAGCGAAATCTCCTTGGTACGGCCGTACCGGCCCTTCGAGACGACAACAGCGTTGACGATCCCGAGCATGTCGAGTTCGCTGATGAGGTCCGTGACCCGGCGCTGGGTGAGCACGTCGGCGTCGATCTCCTCGCAGAGGCGCTTGTAGATGTTGTACACCTCGCCGGTGTTGATGTTGTGGACCCCCTCTTTCTCCAGGAGGATGATCGCAAAGAGGACCAGCTTGGACTGCTGGGGGAGGGTGCGGACCACCTCGACGACCCGGTCGAGTTCGATCTTCTCCTGGGCCTGGCGGACGTGTTCCTCCTCGACGTGGTCGGTCTGGTCGCGCTCGGCGAGTTCACCCGCGGTGCGCAACAGATCCAGCGCCCGCCGGGCGTCGCCGTGTTCCTGGGCCGCGAAGGCCGCACACAGCGGGATGACGTCCTCCGAGAGGACGCCGTTCTTGAACGCCACCTCGGCGCGGTGGTCGAGGATGTCCCGCAACTGGTTGGCGTCGTACGGCGGGAAGACGATCTCTTCCTCCCCGAGGCTGGACTTGACCCGCGGGTCGAGGAAGTCGGTGAACTTCAGGTCGTTGCTGATGCCCATAATCGAGACCCGGGACCGTTCGAGTTCGTTGTTCATCCGCGAGAGGTTGTAGAGAGTGTCGTCCCCGCTCTTCTCGACGAGCTTGTCGATCTCGTCGAGCATGATGACGACGACCCGCTCCCGGAAGTCGACCGCGTCGAAGAAGGAACTGTACACCCGGTCGGTCGGCCAGCCGGTCATCGGGACCGTCTCGAAGGAGTCCCTGTCTGCCTCCAGGACCTCGACGCGCTCCTCGAGCGCCGAGACGCTGCCGTGGCCGGTGCCGGCGAGCACACTCGCGTCGGTCCGGGCACGGTCCCGCAGGTCGCGCAACTCGCGGAGATCCGCGTCGATCGCCTCCCTGTTCTTGTCGACGAACTTGTTCGCGAGCTGTGCCAGAACGCGGTACTGGGTGTCAGTGACCTCGCAGTTGATGTACTCGACCTCACAGGGAACCTCGTATCTCTCCGAGGTGGACTCGAGTTCGTCGCTGACGAACTTCGCGCTCGCGGTCTTGCCCGTCCCCGTCTTCCCGTAGATGAGGATGTTCGAGGGCGTGTCCCCCCGGAGTGCCGTCACGAGGATCGTCGCCATGTTGTTGATTTGCTCTTCCCTGTGGGGGAGTTTCTGCGGCGTGTACGAGGGCCGCAACACCTCCTTGTTCTCGAAGATCGGCTGGCCGCTGAGGAGGTCGTCGAACAACCCCCTGGCGGCCCCGTCCTGACCGTCGTCCTCCTCGAGGACGTCGTCGAGCGTCGAACGCGACGCCGGTACGTCCCCGTCTTCCCGGTCGAGCGAGAGGCTGGATCCGTCCCCTGCGTCCGCGTCGTCTCCGTCCGGCCGCCCGGTCTCGTCCGGACGATCCGACGGATCGTTCGCGTCTGTCATTGTCGGTGCGTGAACCCCTCTGTTTCTGGTGGAGATTACCCCTGCGCGCGCCGGATACGGCGACGCCGCGCCCGAAAGCCGGGATATCGGGGCTTCCGGGCACTTGCGCGCGTCCAGTTGAACCACAAGAAACCGTGGTTGAAAATGTATTAAAGATTTCGGTTGTGACGGCCTCTCACAGTTGGGCTGTGAAGGAGTATTTATATTGGGGGAGGAACTGTCGGGCGAACGAACTGCTCGGGGGAGAAACACGGTCACCGACTCCCCGGGAGACTATCACCGACTCCCCGGGAGACTGTTCCGGCGACT
>CAZUVE010000221.1:0-2599 GCA_964623735.1 uncultured Halobacteriales archaeon
CACGGCTGGGACGTGACCGTCGATACCGGCTACACCGACGGGTTCCGGATCGTCGTCTCCGGCGCCCGCGTCCACCAGGCCCGCGCCGCGTAGGAGGTCTGGTCGGACCGCGGGAACTCGGAGCGAGACCGGCCGCACTCTCCTGCGGGCCGGCCGGGTCACCGAGGACCGCACCGGAGGGTCCGAACGTTGATGTCCCGCGGCCGTCAGAGAGGGGTATGGGTTACCACCTCGTCGACCCCGACGACCTCGAGCAGTGGGACGACCGCCCGACAGACGTCCGGTCGCTCAGCGCCGCCGCTGGCTACGACTACCACGACTCGAAAATCGGGATGCGCGTCTACGACCTCGCGCCCGGCGAACAACCGGGCCTGCAGTACCACTACCACGACGAGCAGGTCGAGGTGTTCTACGTCCTCGCGGGCGACCTCCACGTCGAGACCCCCGAGGGCGAACGCGTTGTCGGCCGTGACCAGGCGCTTTTCGTCGACCCCGGCAGCCCGCAGCGCGCGTACAACCCCGAGGACGCCGACGGGACCACCCGCGTTCTCGCCATCGGCGCCCCGTCTGTCGACGACGTCCACCCCTACGAACCCGAGCCCTGACGCCGATCACACGGAACGGCCCT
Source organism: uncultured Halobacteriales archaeon (assembly GCA_964623735.1). Classification (GTDB taxonomy): domain Archaea; phylum Halobacteriota; class Halobacteria; order Halobacteriales; family Haloarculaceae; genus SW-9-67-25. The sequence goes on from CAZUVE010000221.1 coordinate 629, forward strand.
GCTCGACACTGGACGCTCGCCGGCCACCCCACCGCCACGTCTGGACGTCCGGCCGCGTTCGTTATTGAATATAATAATCGGGCCGCAAGTTTCATATCGATAGACTACCCTGTCGATAGTATGGGAACGAGGGCAACTGATGGGCCGCCCGACGGGACGTGGCAGGTGCTCGCTCACCACGACTGGGAGAGCGCCGCCGGCCTCGAAGTGACTCTCGCCGCTGCTCTCGAGAGTCTGGACGGCGCCGAGAACCCAATTCTCTACGACTACGTCGACATCGAGGCTGTCGCCGACGCGATCGACCCGGCGGTCGATAGCCGCGGCGCCTCCGAGATCCGCTTCGAGTACGAGGGACACACGGTTCGGATCACCCGGGACGGCACTATCGCCGCCCGGTGACGGCCGCCGGGCGTCCCGGTGGCCGGCCGGGAACGCCTGTCACCACGAGCTCGGTTCTCTTGATCTGCTATAGGGATGTTCGAAAGCGTTTATTAGGTCGACCGCACACCTTTTTGCGGTCGATCCTGTAATGACTTTCGAACATCCCTATAGAATACTCATACGGATTGCTGTCACTGTGTCCCAGTACGACCGCACGACAGTGTGCGGTGGATCCGGCACTGACGTACAGCGATCCGTATCAATCGGGGGATCGTGCACCGATAGTCACATTCGATAGAGATACGATCAGGCTTATACCGGTACGCCAGTGAGATAGAGTAATGACGCTCTCGACGGGAATCGAGTCTCTGGACAGGCAGCTTTCCGGCGGGCTGGACCCGGGAACTCTGCTAGCGGTCGTGGCGTCGCCAGCCAGCCAGAGCGAGGCGCTGTTGCACACGCTGATAGAGGAGCGACCCACACACTACGTGACGACGGTCCGCAGGCCGGAGTCGATCCGGAACGACATCGTCCACGCCTCGAACGAGGGAGACGTCGACGTCGACATCGAGTACGTGGGCGGGTCGCCGCCCATGGACAGCGAGTTCCTGAAGGAACTGACGGGCAAGCGGACAACCTCGGTCGGGGCCGCGACCGACGAGACCCCGATCGACCGCGTCTACGAACTCCTCGCCGAGGTCGAGGACGGGTCGAACGTGATCGTCAACTCGACGAACGCCCTCGAGCGGTCCGGGCAGGTCGAGGCGTACCAGGAGATGCTCACCACGTTCAAGGCCAGGCTGCTCGACACCGGTAGCCTCGGTGTCCTCCACTGTATCACCGAGGAGTCCTCGCCGCCCCACCGGGCGACGACGCTGACGATCGCCGACATCGTCTGGGAACTGGACCTGGTCGCGTCGGCAGGGCAGGTCGAGTACCAGCTCACCGTCCCGAAGAACCGCTACGGCGAGCCGATTCTCGAGAAAATCTCGATCATGCTGGAGTCGGACATCTGGATCGACGACAGCCGGACGATCTGATCTCCTGTCCTCGGTGCTGGCTTGATTCGAGCTTTTTGAGTTCTCCAGCGGACTGCCTCTGGCTCCGGGATTATCCGGCGGATTCTTCGACTCTGATCGTGACAGTCGCGGTATCGGTCCCGCCGTTGCCGTCGCGCACTTCGTAGGTGAACGTGTCCGTGCCACTGAATCCCTCGTCGGGATTGTACGTGAACGAGCCGTCAGGCCCTATCTCTCCCTCTCCTACCGTCCCGTTCGACGGTTCGACGACCAGGTCTTTGGTTGCGTTCAGGTTGTCGCCATCTGGGTCACCGTCGTTTTCCAGCACCCCTCTCGCTTCTTTGGTGAGCGTCTCGCCCACCTGCGTGCTGTAGCTATCGTCCGTGGCTGTTGGTGGGGTGTTCTCCACGGTCAGGGTCCCGTTCCGTCTGACGCTGATGTTGTACGCCGCGTCGTTCTTGTCTCTCACGGTGGTAGTGCCCGCGATGTCGAGATCGACCTGTCCCTGTGACTTGCTGTCGAGCACTACCGTCCCGAGAGTATACTCGTCGGTGGACGTGTAATTGAGGGG
>CAZUVE010000221.1:2699-3780 GCA_964623735.1 uncultured Halobacteriales archaeon
CGCTGATTCCCTCACTCGCACCCTTGACGACGACATCGTACTCCACAGTGTCGCCCGTAGCGGCGGTCTTGTCCACCGGTTCGAGCGCCACGATAGTGCCGTCGACCTCCTCGATGGTTACCACTTCGCCCGTCGTGTCTGCGCTCGCGGTCTGGTTTTCGACCATCGTCGCAGTCACGTTCCCGGGCTGGATGCTGACCGACACGGTCTGGCTGTCCGAGAGCACCGCGACAGTCCCGACCCCGGAGGCGGCGGCCGCCAGGACGAACACGGCGACGAGAACCGAGACGTGCTTGCGCTCAATCATCGCCCTCACCCCGCTCGGCCTCGCCGGAGACAGCGGGACCGTCCGCGCTTGCGGCCTTCCCGAGGCCGCGCACGAACTCGACGGGTCCCGGATCAACGGCGTCGGGATCGAACTCCCCGTCGTCGGCCGGGTGATCGCCCGTCCTCTCGCCCCGGATCGCCGACTCGCTTCCTCCACTCGCGGCCGTCGTGTCGTCTTCGGGCGCGCTCCCGCCGAAGAGGTACAGCCCGGTGAACAGCACGAACGCGGTAGCGACGCTGCCTGCGACCCCGAACGCCCAGATCTCTCTCGTGACGTAGGAGACCCAGGCGCTGTACCCCGCGAAGGCTATCAGGACCCCGATGCCCAACTGGAGTTCGTGGGCGCCGAACGTCAGGCCGGCGTCCGAGGACTCGCCCTCTCCGACCGGGTCCTCGTCTACCGCCCCTGCACTGGCCGCGACCCCTGCGTTGTCGACAGCCTCGTGTCCGTCACCCGCGTCCGCGCCAGTGTCCTCGCCGGCGTCACCGGAGTTCCCGCCCTCGCTGGACGCGAGAATAATGTCTTTCAGTTCCAGCGCCACCAGCAGGGTGAAGGGAATAACGAACAGCAGTGTGAACCCGGCCGACGTGTTCACGAACTGGATGACGTACCCCACGTACGGGAGGACGAGCAGGATCCCGCCGATGGTCATCACCTTTCCGCTGATCTCTCCGGGGGTGACGAGCGACGGGTCGGGATCCTCGTTGGCGTCACCCTGTGTCCGGAACGCCGGCGCGCCGTCCTGCTGGGTCA
>CAZUVE010000222.1:0-3697 GCA_964623735.1 uncultured Halobacteriales archaeon
ACATGGTCGTGTTCGAGCTCACGGCCGGGTACGTCCCGGAGATGGTCGATTTCGTGGCCGAGAACCCCGGCCTGCAGCTGCAGCTCATCGAGTACATGCCCGAGATCGCGGGCCACCCCGAGTGGGCCATCGACATCGAGCGCGTCCACGGCTGGCTGGAGGAGCAGGCCGACCGGATCGAGACCCGCGAGATGCACGACCGCAAGCGCTACTACGTGAACGACGGTGTCTCCGACGATCCGGACACGCCGTCGATCGGCGGGACGGACGTGGAGACGGACGTCGAGACCGGGATGGTCGAGATCGTCGACCCCGTCGAGAACGAAGACTTCTGTGCCAGCTGCGGGCGGGTGCGGGTCACCCACGAGGGGTACCTGAAGGGGTGTCTGAACCGCAACGACGACCTCCGGTCGATGGGTGAGATGACACGACCCGAGATCCGCGAGGCGTTCCGCGAGGTCGTCGACAGCCGCGTCCCCTACTACGGAGAGTACCTCGTCGAGAACGACGACGGCAACTACGTCATCAACGAGAAGTACATCGACGCGCCGGAGGCAGACGTTTAACGGCGACGGGAGGTTTTTGCGGATGGGACCGAAACCACCGTCTATGAGCGACGGGGACGCGTCGCCCGACCACCCCAGTCCCGAGGAGGTCGACGTGGCGGCGCTGCTGGAGGAGCGGGGGTTCGACCCCGACGACAGCGTTCTCACGCGGCGCCAGGCAGAGGTGTACGTGCTCCGCGAGCGGGGCAACCGGCAGGCAGACGTGGCGGAGATCCTGGGTACCTCGCGGGCCAACGTCGCAAGCGTCGAGTCCAGTGCGCGCGAGAACGTCCGGAAGGCCCGCAACACGGTCGCGTTCGCGGACGTCCTCGCGGCCCCCATCCACGTCGAGATCGAACCCGGGACCGACCTCTACGACGTCCCCCGGCGCGTGTTCGCGACCTGTGACGACGCCGGCGTCGAGGTCAACCACACCGCCCCCGAACTGATGGAACAGGTCAACGACGCCGCCGAGAGTGCGGTCCAGGGCCGGCAGGTCGTCCGCCGGATCACCATCGGCGTGACCTCCGAGGGCGACATCAGCGTCACGAGCAGGTGACCCGCCGGGCGGACCCCACCCCCACGGTTATGTGTCCCTGCGCCGTACGTGAGACGGCAGTATGCCACCAGTTAACGACCTGCAAGAGATGTACGCCGACATGGTGACCGCGAGGCACTACGAGGAACGCCTCCAGGAGGAGTACCTGGAGGGCAAACAGCCAGCCTTCGACATCTCGGCGGGGCCCATCCCCGGGGAGTTGCACCTGGCGGCCGGCCAGGAGGCCGCGGCGGCGGGCGTCTGCCAGCACCTCCGCGACGACGACACCGTGACGGCGCCACACCGGCCACACCACGTCGCGATCGCGAAGGGTGTCGACCTCAAGCGGATGACCGCCGAGATCTTCGGCCGGGAGACCGGTCTCAGCGGCGGCAAGGGCGGCCACATGCACCTCTTCGACACGGAGGTCGGCTTCGCCTGCAGCGGCATCATCGCCGAGGGCTGTCCCCCGGCAGCAGGTGCCGGTCTGGCCGCCAAGAAACGCAACGAGGACAGCGTCGCCGTCGCCTACCTCGGCGAGGGCGCCGTCGACCAGGGGGGCTTTCTCGAGTCGCTGAACTTCGCCGCCGTCCGGGACCTGCCGGTCGTGTTCGTCATCGAGGACAACGACTGGGCGATCAGCATGCCCAAAGAGCGCGTCACCGACGTCGAAGACGGCTCCCGGCGGGCCGCGGGCTTCGACATGCCCGGCGTCCGCGTGGACCACGACGACGCCGTCGCGGTCTACGAGGCCGCCGGGCGGGCCGTCGGGCGCGCCCGCGACCGGAACGGGCCGACCCTGATGGAGGTACAGGTCCACCGCCGGATGGGACACTTCATGGGCGATCCCGAGGTCTACCGTCCAGAGGAGGACCAGGCCGCGGCGACACAGCGGGACTCGATCGAGCGCCTCGCGGCGGACCTGCGCGCGAAGGGTGTCGACGACGTCGAGATCCAGGAGTTGCGCGAGGGGGCCGAGGAACGCGTCGAGGACGCCATCCGGTGGGCCACGGACCAGCCGAAACCCGACCCCGGGGACGCCCACGAGGACGTCTTCACCAACCCGCCCAGCGGCGTCACGGACACGGAACCCGACTTCGAACTGGCGGGGGGTGACGACTGATGGCACAGCAGGAACAGCGGCCGGTGGAGCGCGAACTGCCGATGAGCGAGGCGGTGGTCGAGGCCATCGGGACGGAGATGCGCACAAACGAGGCGGTCTTCTACATGGGCGAGGACGTCGCCGACTACGGCGGCATCTTCGATTCCACCCAGGGACTGTTAGAGGAGTTCGGACACGACCGGATCATGGACGTGCCGATCAGTGAGACTGCGTACCTCGGCGCCGCAGTGGGTGCTGCACAGGAGGGGATGCGCCCCATCGCGGAGCTGATGTTCGTCGACTTCTTCGGCGTCGCGATGGACCAGATCTACAACCAGATGGCCAAGAACACCTACATGAGCGGCGGGACCGTGTCGGTCCCGATGGTCCTGACGACGGCGGTGGGCGGCACCTACAACGACGCCGCCCAGCACTCCCAGACCCTCTACGGCACGTTCGCACACCTGCCGGGAATGAAGGTCGTCGTTCCCTCCACGGCATACGACGCGAAGGGGCTGATGCACAACGCCGTCCGCGACGACGACCCCGTCGTCTACATGTTCCACAAGCGGCTGATGGGGCTTGGCTGGATGCCAGCCCCCGACGGGCCACAGACGCCCGTCCCGGAGGAGGAGTACACTATTCCGTTCGGGAGCGCACGCGTCAGACGCGAGGGGAGCGACGCCACGGTCGTCACGCTGGGACTGCACGTCCACCGGGCACTCGAGGCCGCGGAGTCGCTTGCAGAGGAGGGCGTCGACGTCGAGGTGATCGACCTGCGGACGCTCGTCCCCCTCGACCGGGAGACTGTCCTCGACTCGGTCCGGGAGACCGGGAGTCTGGTGATCGTCGACGAGGACTACCGCTCGTTTGGCGTGACGGGCGAACTCGCCGCGCTGGCGGCCGAGGAGGCGCTGGGCGACCTGGAGGCGGTCGAGCGGGTCGCACATCCGGACGTGCCCATCCCGTACGCGCGGCCGCTGGAGAACGAGACGAACCCGGACGCCGCGGACATCGTGGCCGCCGTCGAGCGGACCCAATGAGCGGCGACCGGGTCGCCGTCACCGCCGAGGCGGTGTGGCCCGACGAGGCCGACGCCGAGGAGGCGGTCGTGCTCACGTGGTACGCGAGCGAGGGCCGTGCCGTGTCCGAAGGCGAGCGCGTCTGTGAGATCCAGGTCGAGAAGGTCGACGTCGACGTCCTCGCACCGGCCGAGGGGACACTCGCCGAGGTCGTTCGCGGGGAGGACGACGCGTTCGAGCGCGGGGACGTACTGGCCTGGCTCGAACCGGCGTAGGCCGACCGCGCGCGGCGGCTCCCCTACCCCGACCGTTAGGTGTCGGGCGGGACAAGTGGCGGTATGCCACACCTGCAATTCGAGGTGTCCGAACCCCTCGACGGGACGGTCGAACCGTTCCCCGGGTGGACCACCGAACTGTACGCCGACGTCATGGAGACGGGGACGGGCCACGTCTGCGTGACGGTCAGGGACGACACCGAACTCTCGCTCGG
>CAZUVE010000223.1:0-3671 GCA_964623735.1 uncultured Halobacteriales archaeon
GGCCTGCTGGCCGCGCTGTTCGGACTCGTCTTCCTCTCGCTGCTCGCGCTCGGCGCCGCCGGTCGGGCCGACCGCTCGCTCCCTCTCGTCCGGTGACCGCCCGGTACAGGACTGGCTGCCCGCACAGTCGGGACGCGCGACCCGGCTCGCTCCGGGCGGGGGTCCCGTCGGGCTGTCAGGTCACGCCACCGGGTCCTTGCGCTTCTCGAGAACGCGAACCTCCTCGATTGCGGTGTCGGGGTACTGGCCGTCGTCGTCTTTCTCGGCGGCCTTGACCATGTCCCAGACGACGTTGAGACCCGCGGTGACCCCCGAGAGGGCTTCCATCTCGCAGCCGGTCTTGCCGGTCGTCTCGACGGCGACCGTGAGTTCGATTGCGTCCCCGCCGAGTTCGAAGGCGGTGTCGACGTTCGTGATCGGGATCTGGTGACACATCGGGACCGTCTCCCAGGTGTGTTTGACCGCCCGGATCGCGCCGACGCGGGCCGTCGCGAGCACGTCGCCCTTCTCGAGGTCGTTCGCGTGAACGGCCTCGACTGTCGAGGGCCGGAGGCGTATCCGTCCGCGCGCGACTGCCCGGCGCTCGCTGTCGGCCTTCGCACCCACGTCGACCATCTCCGCGCGTCCCTCCTCGTCCGTGTGTGTGAGGTCGTCGTCCGTCATGGTTCAGTGATCGTCTCCGTGGCTGTGGTCGTGATCGCCGCCGTTCTCGCCGCTCGCGAGGGCGACGACGTGGCCGACGATCGGGAGGACCAGCTCCTCGGTGCCGAACTCGGCGGCCTGCCGGCTGCCGGGGAGACAGAAGACAGGGGTGGTGCCGGCGACGCCGGCGGTCGCCCGCGTGATCATCGCGTGTGGTCCGACCTCCTCGACCGAGCGGGCGCGGAACTGTTCGCCGAATCCCGGCAGCGAGCGGTCGAACAGCGGTCCCACGGCCTCGACGGTGACGTCGTCGGGCGTCACGCCGGTCCCCCCGGTCGTGACGACCGCGTCGACGTCGTCGCGGTCCGCGAAGGTCCGGATCCGCTCGCGGATGGCCGTCTCCTCGTCGGCGACCAGGCCGCGGGCGGCGACCTCGTGTCCGTCGTCCTCGATGGCGGCGACGAGCGCGTCGCCGCTGTCGTCGGTCTCCAGCGTACGGCTCGACGAGACCGTCAGAACGGCGAAGCCGACCGCCTCGGCGTCGCCGTGGTGGTGGTCGTCCGGCATGGCCGGGCGTACGCGCGGGAAGGGGATAGTTGTCCGGGACTCCGTCCGGGCCCGACCGGGCCGGTCCCGTCCTCTGCCTGCCCCGGTACTGCAACCGCGAGCGCCGGGCCACTACCTGTCGGGCCAGCGCTCGATGTAGACCGTCTCGTCGGTGTAGAAGCGGACGACGTCCTCGGCCTGTGCGTGGAGGTCGCCGAAAAAGGAGTCCTTCTGGCCGCCGAAGTGGAAGAAGGCCATCGGTGCGGCCGTGCCGGCGTTGACCGCGAGGTTGCCCGCCTCGGCGTCGTGGCGGAACCGGCGGGCCTCGGCGCCGCTCCCGGTGAAGAGACTCGCCGCGTTGCCGTAGTCGCTCCGGTTCATCACCTCGATGCCTTCCTCGACGTCCGCGACGGGCATCACGCCCAGCACCGGGCCGAAGATCTCCTCTGTCGCGACCACCATATCGGCGGTGACGTCCCGGAAGACGCAGGGGCCCAGGAAGTTGCCCTCGGGATAGTCGGGCACCTCGACGTCCCGGCCGTCGAGGGCCAGTTCGGCGCCCTCCTGGACCCCGGTCTCGACGTAGTTGCGCACGCGCTGTTCGTGGTCTTCGGTGATGAGCGGCCCGACGGTGGTCTCCCCGTCGAGACCGTAGCCGACGACCTGGCGCTCGGCCTCGGCCACCGCGAGGTCGACGAACTCCTCGTAGACGGATTCCTCGACGCAGACGACGTCGTTGGCCAGACAGCGTTCGCCCGAACAGGCCAGCGCCGAGCCGACGGCCTTCTCGGCGGCGAACGCCAGGTCTGCGGTCTCAGAGACGACGACGTGGTTCTTGGCGCCGCCCTGGGCCTGGACGCGCTTGCCGTTGGCTGCGCCCGTCTCGTAGATCTTCCTCGCGACCGGCGTCGAGCCGACGAAAGACACCCCCTCGACGCCGTCGTGTTCGAGGATGGCCTCGACGGTGTCGACGCTGCCGTTGACGAGCTGGACGACGCCGTCCGGGAACCCCGCCTCGTCGATGAGTTCGAACAGCCGCCGGGCGGTCAGGGGCGTCTGCTCGCTGGGTTTGAGAACGAACGCGTTGCCCGACGCGACGGCGTAGGGGAGGAACCACAGCGGGATCATCCCCGGGAAGTTGAACGGGGTGACGGCCGCGAACACGCCCAGGGGCTGGCGGACGGCCGTCTCGTCGATGCCCGGGGCTGCGTTCTCGACGTGGCCGGCCTGCATGAGGCTCGGGATCCCGCAGGCGGTCTCGACGTTCTCGATGCCCCGGCGGAGTTCCCCCCGGGCCTCCGCCAGCGTCTTGCCGTGTTCTCGCACGAGCACCCGCGCGAGGTCGTCCTGGTGGTCCTCCAGCAGCTGCTTGAGCTCGAAAACCGGCTGGACGCGCTCCTCGACCGGCCGGTCGCGCCACTCCTCGAAGGCCTCCCGGCCGACCCGGACGGCCTCGTCGACGTCGGCCGCCGAACTGAACCCGACGGTTGCGAGCCGCTTGCCGGTCGCCGGGTCGACGACCGCCTGTCCGTCCTCCGACGCCGCCGTCCACTCGCCGCCGACGTAGTTCTCCGCCTCGTCGTAGTCTACCGCGGTTTCTGTCGGCATGTGTGTACGTGGACTCTCGACCCTCATAACCGTTCACGGTCCCGACCGGACGGAACCGGCCCGGCAACCGCCCCCACTCCCGCCGTGGCTCGGGAGACGAAACGGATAACTGTCGACCAGCCCTCCGGACAAGGGATGGAGGTAGCCCTCGTCACCGTCGGGGACGAACTCCTCGCGGGCGATACGGTCAACACGAACGCCACCTGGCTGGCCGACCAGCTTGCCGAGCGGGGCGTGTCGGTCCAGCGCGTCCTCGTGGTGCCCGACGACCGCGAGACAATCGCCGACCGGGTCCGGGCGTACGCCGACGCCTTCGACGCCGTGATCGTGACCGGCGGCGTCGGCGGGACGCCCGACGACGTGACCCTGGAGGCGGTCGCGGACGCCTTCGGCTGCGGGATGGCCGTCAGCGATCTCGCGCTGGCCGACGTCGAACGCCGCCTCGCCGAACTCGAGGGGACCGTTCCCGACCTCGACGTCGACGCCGAGGCCGAGGCGAGCGTCCCCGAGGGGAGCCAGCCGCTGCTCAACAGCGAGGGGCTCGCGCCCGGGGCCGTCGTCGAAAACGTGTACGTCCTCCCTGGCATCCCCGGCGAGATGAAGGCGATGTTCCGCGACGTCGCGGATACCTTCGAGGGCAACCAGATCTCGCGGACGCTGTACACGGTCGAGCCGGAGGCGAACATCGTCCCCGCGCTCTCGGAGACCCGCGACCGGTTCGGCGTCCACGTGGGCTGTTATCCCGACAGGGAGGCACGCCACAACCGGCTGAAACTGACAGCGAGTGACGAGGGACGCGTGGCGGAGGCCGCGGCCTGGCTCCTCGGGGCAATCGACGCCAGCGAAACGCCCGTCGAACGGGACTGGGACCCCGA
>CAZUVE010000224.1:0-3662 GCA_964623735.1 uncultured Halobacteriales archaeon
GGTTGCGATCATCGTCTACACGATGGAAGAGCGGATCCGCCAGCGGCTGATCACCAAGTCCTGAGTCCGCTCCCGGGAGACAATTAACGTTTTGTAGCCGGGACGCGTCAGCCGAGGTGAGCCAGATGACAGCCCACGAGATTTTCGACACCCCTTCGGGGAACTCGGTAGTTGTAGCGCTCGACCACGGTCTGACTCTCGGCGCGCCCGAGCAGTTCACCGATCCGGCAGAGACGCTCGGCCGGGTGCTCGAGGGCGAGCCCGACGCGGTCCTCGTCGGTCCCCACTTCGCCCGCCGCTACGGGGACCTGCTCGACCGGGCGGGCGTCGACGTCGTCCTCACCGCCGACGTCGTCACGTGGTCGACCCGTCCCGGGCGGGACGACGGCCTGGACCTGTGGACCCCGGCGTTCGAGACGTCACTCCTGTGCGACCTCGACCCGGTCGGGGTCAAGACCGTGCTCGTGTTCGGCCGCGACGACGCCGACACGTTCCGTCGCAATATCGCCTATATCGGCCGCCTGGCGGAGGAACTGCGAGGGACCGGCGTCCCCCTGGTCGTCGAACCGGTCATGTGGGGCGAGCGCGTCCCCGGCCGGCTGGAGTCCGACCCGGCGTACGTCGCGGACGCCCTCCGGATGGGCTGGGAGTTCGGCGCCGACATCCTCAAGTCCCCCTACACCGGCGACCACGACTCCTTCGAGGAGATCGTCTCGAACACGCCGGTCCCGGTGATGATCCTCGGCGGGCCACAGACGGGGACGACCCGCAGCCTCCTCGAGTCCATCGAGGGTGCGATCGCTGCCGGGGCACACGGACTGATGGTCGGCCGGAGCATCTGGAAGTCCGAGGACCCCACGCAAACGATCACGGCGATCAACCGGATTGTCCACGACGGCGCGTCCGTCGACGAGGTCTGGGGCTGACCGCCCGGGACTCGACTGTCTCGCCCCCGTGGCCGCGCTCGCGGCGGCCGCCGACCGGCCGGACACGCGCAGAAATATCAATTCAAAATTCGTAGTTTATTTCTGTTATATATCTGCGACGCCGGACGATTATTCCGGAACGTACGCGCAGAGACCGCTCAGACCGGAAGAAAGACTCCTCACCGAAAGTAAAGACAAACGATATACCGACGAAAATGTAAAATTGTCGTCAAAGAGATGGGAACCGTCGACCCGCCATCCCACACACGTCTCGCGGCGGGTGTCTTCGAGTTCCCGGGCCTGTTCGTCGGTCCCGTGAAGTTCCCGCTGTGCTCCGTGGTTGTTTTCCGGCCGTACGCTGGTTGTTACCGGACGACAGCCGGCTTTTCGGCGTCAGCGAGCAACTCCTCGAGGTCGGCGTCCGTGGGCTCGTTGTGCAGAAGGACGTCGATAGGGAGGTTCGGAGCGCCGTCGACCAGGTCCTCGAGGAGGACGAGTCGCTCGCGGGCGCGGGACATCCCCACGTAGAAGACGCGCCGTTCGTTGTCAGTCAGCGTCGGCACCGGGTCGGTGTGCTTGCTGAAGGTGTCGACGCCCGGTACCTCGCGGCCCTCCTGTTCGACGGTCGCGGCGATCTGCTCGACGACCTTCTCGGTGAGGTCGGTTGCGACGAACACGTGGTCGGCTTCGCGGCCCTTCGCGGAGTGGATCGTTCCCAGGCGCACGCGGTCCCGGTCCATCCCCCGGTAGTCGCCCGCGAAGTAGGCGTCGACGGACCGTTCCTGGAAGTTCGTCACCTTCCGCAGCATGTCTGCCGCCGACCGCGGGTCGGGCACGAAGGGCGCGTGCTCCCGGATCAGTTCCGGCTCGACTGTCATCTCGGCGATGTCCTCGACGTCGGCTTCCTCCTCGCGGCTGTCGAGGACGTCGAACAACTCGTCGCGCTCCCCCGTGCCGAACGCGGAGTCGGCGAGCATGTCGGCCAGCCGGCGGGCCTGCAGGCCAGTGACCGGCTCGTCCTCGGCCAGTGTCTCGATGGCCGCGACGTACTGGGAGAGGCGGTCTGTCCACATCCGCTGGTCGGTCAGACACCGGAACGGGATGCCCTCGCCGATGAACTCGTCGATGAACTGGAACATCTGGTAGCGTGCGCGGAACAGTACCATCGCCGTCCCCTCCTCGTCGGTTTCGACGGTCGAGCGGACGTTCCGGACCAGGTCCAGCATCGACGGCCGCGAGACGGCCTCGACTGTCCCGCCTTCCTTGCGGGGTTCGAGGTCCTTCTCCTGGCGTTTCTCGATGTGGCTCACTTCCTGGTTGACGACGTTGAGGATCCGCGAGGGTAGCCGGTAGGAGTTGGGGAGGACCACGTCCTCGTCGACATCCTCGTCCAGCAGGAGGTCGGGGTCGGCGCCCTGCCAGGCGTAGACAACCTGGTCGTCGTCGCCGGCGATCAGTACCCGCTCCATGTGTGGACGCCACTCCTCGTAGACGTCGTACTGGAGGGTGGTGATGTCCTGGAACTCGTCGATGACGAGGTAGTCGACGTTCGGGAGCAGCGAGCGCTGCTCGACTCGTTCGAGCATGTCCGCGAAGCCGACGAGGCCGTGCGTGCCCTTCCAGGCCCGCCAGGCCCTGATCGCCTCCGGGATGTCGAGGCGGTCGTCGTCGCTGGGCCAGGTCGGGGTGTACTTGTTGCCCGTCTGGGCGTTCGGGTCGACGTCCGGCGGGAGCCGAACGTCCTCGACGTCCCACTTGAACGGGACGTCGTACCACTCCGAGACGTCCCGGCGGGTGCGCTGGAGCCACTGGCTGGTCGCGATTACCTTGTTGCCCATCGTCGTCGACCGGGCCGACCGGCGCCGCGACCCCTCGTACTCGTCCTCGTAGTCGATGCCGAAGTCCTCGCAGAACTCCTGCTTGTCGGTCTCGCCCACGACGTCTCCCCGCGAGAGGTTGAGCAGGTCGTAGGCCTTCGCGTGCATCGTACAGACGTTGCCCCGCAGGGCGCGCGGGGACTCGTCGAGCCGCTCGGCGAGCCGCTCGCGCACCTCCGCCGCGGCGGCCCTGGTGTAGGAGACGACCAGGACGTCCCGCTCCCCGATGTCGTCGTTCTCGAGCAACTGCTCGACTCTGTCGAGGAGAGCTGTCGTCTTCCCGCTCCCCGGGCCCCCGAACAGGCGGACGGCCTCGGCAGTCGAGTCGGTCATTGACGCGTGAGACGGGCCGCGGGTTCATAAACGACGCGACTTCCGTCTCGGTCCCGTCACCGGTACAGCGAGACGTAGAGCATACTGAACCCGATAATGAACGGGACAGCCTCTGCCAACTGGAAGAAGATGCGCACGAGTTCGCTCGCTCCGGCCCCGAGTTGCGTGATGACGCTGCTGATGGCGACGCCCATGCTGATGAACGCAAAGCCGAGAAACGCGTACTGGAGGCGCTGGGTCCCGCGCTGCTGGTATGCCTGGAAGCTGATGATCGTGATGCCCAGTGCCAGCCCGAACACCGCGAACCGCATCACCAAAAGAACTGCTTGACCGATCGTGGCGGCGTCAACCATCGTTCATGAGTGATACCGAACGGGTAATAAACGTGGCTACCTGTGATCGGCCGGTTCGGCGGGGGCACTGCCCGCTTTCCCCCGTGTGCCGGTCACGGGGACCGCTCTCGTTCCCTGCTGATATAGGGATGTTCGAAAGCGTTTACCAGGTCGACCGCACGCCTTCTTGCGGT
>CAZUVE010000225.1:0-3660 GCA_964623735.1 uncultured Halobacteriales archaeon
AGGCCGATATCTGCATGTTCACCACCCTGGTGCGGTTCGACCAGGTCTACCAGACCCACTTCATGTGTAACAGGCAGTTCATCCACCAGTACGACAGCCTCTGGCCGTACCTGCGCGACCTCTACCAGACACCTGGCGTCGCGGAGACGGTGAACATGGACCACATCAAGCAACACTACTACACGACACACCCGGGGGTCAACCCCGAGCGTATCGTCGCAGTCGGCCCGGACCTCGACTTCGAGGGCAGCCACGACCGCGACGAACTCCCCGGCGGGCCGCCCGAGGCGCTGTACGCGACGGCGCACGCTGACGACTAAGTGCCGTCACGTTGCCCGTCGACCCACTCGACGTCTGTGGGTGTGTTGACGTTGCGACACCAGCCCTCCAGCGGGACCGTCTCGACCCGACGGCCGGCGGAGACGAGCAGATCGACCGCGTCGGTGAGTTCGTACTCCCCCGTATCGGCCGGCGTGACGAGCCGGCAGGCGTCGAAGATCCGCTCGGAGAAGGCGTAGAACCCGCGCGGGACGAGCGTCGAGGGCGGGTCGTCGGGTTTCTCGACGAGGCCGGCCACCTCGTCACCGTCGAACTCGAAGACTCCGCCCTCTGTTGCGCGCTCGCGGGAGACGTCGTCGACGAGCGACGTAGCGTCGGCGCCGGTCGCCCGGTGGCGGTCGACGACTGCCCCGAGGTCCGCCCGGCAGACGTTGTCACCGTTCAGACAGAGGAAATCCCCGTCGACGTGGGGTTCCGCCTGCAAGAGTGCGTGTGCCAGCCCGAGGCGCTCGTCCTGGCGGGCGTATGTCAGTGGTATGCCTTCGAAGGAATTACCGTACCGTGCACGGATGTCGGCGCCGCGGTAGCCGATCACGACGACGACCCGGGAGACGCCGAGGCCGACCAGTGTCTCGAGGGCGTGCGAGAGGAGCGGCTTCCCGGCCACCTCGACGAGGCCTTTCGGCCGGTCGATTGTCAGTGGTCGAAGGCGCGTTCCCTCGCCGGCAGCCGGAACGACGGCCCGCATGGACGGGGAGTAGAATCTCGAGCGACTAATACTGCCGGCTACCCCCTGAGAGTGGTTGCTGTAACGCGGCCGAAAGGATAATTCGTCACAGCACTCACCACGACGCGGGAGGGGCCCGACTTCTTCGACCCGTTCGAGCGTGTGGAGAAAATTCGCACGTTCTGTCTGTCAACGTCCTGTCGAGACGCGCGGGAGATACAGGGCATACCCCGCACTCTCCGACAACCGCTCAAAACAGGCGGGTCAGCACTCTTCACCGGAATTCGTACTCTACTCCGGTCAACTCCTCGCTTATTCTCCACAGCCTCTTTGCGTCGCCCTCGTCGTACGACGCTTGACTGGACGATTGCCTCTCGGGTGCTCCGCGCATGTTCATGAACCCATCTGGGCCGTAGTAGTCACCGCCCTGTACGTCGGGGGCGACCGACGCGTACAGCAACGGTAGCGCGCCCTTCTGCGGTGACTGTCCGACGACCGAATTGGCGACTTTCATCAGTCCCATGCGCAACGTCGACCCTTCCTGCCTCGGACCGCGGTACTGGAGATTCGTCGCCGCGTACCCCGGGTGGCAGGCAACACTGATCGTCTCAGTGATATCGGCTGCTTCCAGCCGACGTCGGAGCTCGTAGGCAAACAGGAGGTTGGCCAGCTTGCTTTGGCTGTAGGCTTCCCACTTTCCGTAGGACTGCTCGCGGTGAAGGTCGTCGAAGTTGACCTCCCCAGCCTCGTGTGCGCCACTCGAGTGGGTGACGATTCGGCTCTCAGCCTCACTCTCGACGAGCAGATCCAGCAGGTGTCCCGTGAGTGCAAAGTGGCCGAGATGGTTCACCCCCAGTTGTCTTTCGAAGCCGTCCTCGGTCTCTTGGCGCGGGATGGCCATCACGCCGGCGTTGTTACAGAGGACGTTGATGGCGTCGTAGTCTCGGTCGACACCAGTAGCGAAGGAATCGATGGAACCGAGCGACGCGAGGTCACACTGCCGAACGTTCAGGGTGGCTCCGGTGTCGGCGGCACTGTCTCGGATTGCGGTCGCTGCCTGGTGTCCCCGGTCAGTGCTCCGGCAAGCCATAATCACGGTCGCACCGTTGGCCGCGAAGGCTTTCGTCGCCTCGTAGCCCAGACCACTGTTTGCCCCCGTGATGAGAACCGTCTTGTCTGTGCAATCCGGCACCTGTTTCACGGTCCACGGTGGCGCCATTGGCGACCGTAGGTCGACAGAACTTATACCGATTGCTGTCGTTACTTGTACTGTTGGCTATCCCGACGTGAAGATATTCCCTGCCCTGGAGTGTCGACAGTCCTCGCGCGCGCGGAGCCGACAGTCTCAGCCGTCGATTTCAGACACGGTCGACTCGACTCCGACGTCGGGGTAGAAGAGGTCCTCGACGACACACTCGAAGAACGCCGCGAGTTTGAACACCAGTTCGACCGACGGATTGTACCGGTCGCGCTCGATGGCGTTGATCGTCTGTCGCGTGACCTCGACGTGGTCGGCGAGTTCCCGCTGGCTGAGCCCGAACTCTGCACGGTACTCGTCAAGGGAGTTCTCCACCTCACTCACCCCCGGCGCCCGAGCGCGACGAAGAGTGTGCCGTAAGTCAGGTAGAGAACGGTGACGAACAGGGCGATAGCGGTACTCCAGGGCTGCCACTCGAAGAGACCCAGTCCCCACGCGACTGTCAGAGCCGGGAACACACCCGCGGACCCGAAGCCAAAGAGGGTAAGCGTCCACCGGGCCGCCTCCCGGGAGACTGTCTCGTCGCGTTCGTCGAAGACCGTTGCCTCCGTGCGAGACTGGGCGGCCGCCGCTCCAACCACAGCGAGACCGTAGACGCCGACGCCGATCAGCGGCCGCCTGAGAACTGTGAAGCCGGCAAGAGCGACCCCGCCAACGACTATCAGCCCTCCGATGACGCGCCGGACCTGCGAGGGCCGTTCGAAGAGACCGGTCATAGTTCCTGCCCGCGGCACAGGTCACGCGGCGTAAAGACGACCGAGAGCCTCGGTACAGTCCCGTCAGTGCCGACCGATAGACCGGTGCCGATCGATGCGTTCGAAGTGTGCGTACGTCGTGTCGCTGTCATCGTTGTCGTCCTGTCAAACGCTCTTGTCGTAAAGAGTGTTTTACAGTAAAACGTACTTGACGCAGTCAAATATATTTTACGGGTGGTGTCCCACCGGGAACCCGCCGCTCACCGGGACTGGGTCGGTTTGCTATGGATTGCTGTACCGACTTATGGCCACGACCGCACGCAGTTGGGCGGTCGACTCGGCAAACTTACAGCAATCCGTACCGGCGAGCGGCTGGCTCATACTGTCGGCTATACCGACGTGACGATATTCGGTGCCCCGGGGTGCCGACAGTGCTCACACGCTTATATAGGGATGTTCGAAAGTCATTACAGGATCGACCGCAAGAAAGCATGCAGTCGACCTGGCAAACGCTTTCGATCATCTCTATAGCCGACAGTATCGGGAACGCATGGACTGTCGTACGTGTCTCTGGTTTCGGAACCCTTTTATTTTCTATCGACAGTAGGTGTATGCGAGCGCTGGTGGTGTAGTGGTATCACAGGACCCTGCCACGGTCCTAACCCGGGTTCAAATCCCGGCCGGCGCATACAGGCCTTCTG
>CAZUVE010000226.1:0-3633 GCA_964623735.1 uncultured Halobacteriales archaeon
CCTCGACCAGCGGCGGGCTGGCGACCCTGCTCGCGGACCTCGCGGAGGACCGCGGGCTCGAGGTTCCGGACCTCGCTCACGAGACCGAACAGGCACTGCTCGACATGGAGGAACTCCTCACGTTCGGCGAACTCCACAATCCGGTGGACATCCGTGCGGCAGGCGCAGAGGTGTTGCCGGAGATCGCCGAGACACTGTTCGCCGACGACAACTTCGACGCCTACGTGTTCGGCGTCGCGCTCTCGGCAGTCGACGAGGACGCCGATAGAATCGCCGACCGCCTGCTCACCGTCGCCGAGATGACCGACGCGCCCGTCATCTTCCTGTGGACCGGGCGGACGGAGCCGGACGAACTGGACGATCCACAGCCCTACGAGCGGGTCCGCGCGGAGTATCCGCTGTTCTACGAACCTGCGAAGGCGATGGACGCGCTGGCGTCGCTGGTGGAGTTCGACAGGGCCCGCGACCGGCTAGTCGGGCGGCCGCCGCTCACACTCGGAGAACGAATCGGCCCCGACCTCCCCGGCGGGGGCGCGGTCACGTGGGCGGCGGCGGCCGAACTCCTCGAGGACTACGGGATCGACCTGCCGGAAACCCGGCCGGCGACCTCGAGCGAGGAGGCGGCCCGATACGCCAGTGCCATCGGGACGCCGGTGGTGATGAAAGTCGACTCCCCCGACGTCGTCCACCGCAACGACATCGGCGCGGTTCGGGTCGACGTCGGATCCCCGACCGAGGCCCAGCGGGCCTACGAGGATATCGTCGCCGCGGTCTTCGAACACGATCCCGACGCGACGATCAATGGTGTGCTCGTCCAGGAGATGGTCGACAGCGGCGTCGAGGCACTGGTGGGAGCCTCGCAGGATCCCAACCTCGGGCCGGTCGTCACTGTCGGATCCGGCGGGACGCAGGTCGAGGCCCTGAAGGACACCACTCACCTCGTCGCCCCCTTCGGCAAGGGTGACGCCTACGGCGCGCTCCGGCGGACAGACATCCCCGACCGGTTCGAACACGAGTTCGGCGCCGACGCCTCGCTCGACAGCCTCGCCAACCTCATCACCAAGGTCGGCAACCTGGCCGCCCGGTTGCGCGAGGTGTCCGAACTCGACCTCAACCCCGTGATGGTCCGCCCCGAGCGGAGCGTCTGCGTGGACGCGTTCATACGGACCCGGTAGACGCCGGCCGGTTCGTCGCGCAGGGACGAACGGAAACGACGTACCGGCAGCCGGCACGCCGGGGGCGCACGAGCCTCTGCCAGGGGTGCGAACGTGCCTGCGAATCGAACGCAGAGAAACTGTACCGACGGCAGTGATGTTCACGCGGATGCTGGCCGGCGACACACAGAACGACGGTATCACGGTCAACGCCGTCTCGCCGTTCGCTGTCGAAAACACCGTCTCCGACGTGTCAGCGTACCCGCGGGGCCGCGCGGCGTCGTTCGACGACGTGGCCGCACCGGTGCTGTTTTTTTTCTCCGCGGACGCTGCCTACGTCAGCGGCGAGAACGTTGCCGTCGACGGGGGGCGACTCGCCGAACTGTGAACTGGCCCCCGACTGTGGCTGCTGGTGGCGTCCACACGGACTGCTGTCGCCGGCTTCCGGGTCGACTGTCCGCTGTCTGGCACTCGATCCGGTACGGAAGACAGCAGTCCGTGTCACAACAACGCATTCCCCGTCGAACTACCGGGACGGCGGGACCGTCCCGGACAGACCGGCGCTGGCGCAGACACCGACACGGTGTGGTCGCGTACAGTCCACAGAAGATTCACTATCCCGGGGCCGGTACGACAGAATATGGGAGAACTTCTCATCTGCGAGGCCTGTGGAACGGGGTTCGAGCGGGAACGTGCAGCCTACAGTGCCACCTGCCCGGACTGCGGCCACAGACACCAGCCACGGGTCGGATGCTGTTGAACTGAACGCCGGCCAACTGTGGCGAGACGGGGACACCGCGACACGACGGACTCGTCCGTCACATCGGCCCCGGACAGTGCGTCCAGCGCGTCGTCGGTCACCTCCGGACAGGGCTGTTGTCGTTCCCGTGCCCGGGCGTCCTGTGTGGCGCGGCGAGGACGACACCCGAGGGTGTCGGAGAACGCTACGACGTCATCGCCGGCGGTGTGTGCCCCCGGATGGACGCACTCTGGCCGGAGAACGGACATAAACAAGCTAGTAGCTTCGAAGATTAACGCGAATTCGTACAATTCCTCGAGAGCCTCTGACTCGCCCGGTTTCGATGTCGCTCCCGGGCCTCGAATGCCTCTCCCATGCGGCCGTGTGCGCCACGTCGCTGTCTCTGTTTTGGGCTCTCCGGCCCGTTCGTCTCAGATTCTATCAGAGAGTAAAACAATATAGCGTGTATTTATAAGCTATCTATCTGTCTCGTAACTCCACAGCCGAATGAGACGGATTGCCGTGCCAGTCTACCAGTACGACCGTACGCCGTCGTGCGGCCGACCCGGCACTGGCTCACACCGATCCGTGTGACTCCTCTTCGGCGGCCCGCCAGGAGTGTTCCGGTTCCCATCCGAGCAGATCGGCGGCTTTCGCCGTCGAGAATCCGGACTCTTCGCCGGTCAGGTCACACCGGTCCGGGAGCGATCCGTATCCCGCGCGGACGGCCGCTGCGGTACCGACGCCGAGGTAGTTGTCCGGTGCGACGGCGTTGAACACCTCGTGGCCGTCGAACCCGGCCGACAGGGCTGCCTGGACGAGCGAGACCACGTCGCGGATGTCGACGTACGACCAGAGGTTTCCGGACGCGTCAGCACTCTCCACGGTGAACGCCTCGCGGATCGGCGTGATCTGGTACTGGCCCGGATACTGTATCCACGACGGCCGGATCGTCGCAACCGAGACGTCGAAAGCGTTCGCGACGCGGGCCGCCGCTGCCTCCCCGGCGAGTTTCGACGTCTCGTACCCGTTCCACGGGGCGACCGGGTGCTGTTCGTCGACCGGGAGGTACTCCGGGAGCGTCGGCTCCGGCCAGTGGGTGCCGTAGACCGTCTCGCTGGAGGCCCAGACGACGTCCGCGCCGGCCCGCCCGGCTGCCTCGAGTGTGTGGAACGTGCTCACCGCGTTGTTCTGGTAGACGTCCCCGCCGGCGTGGTTCACCTCGTGGGGGATGTTGCCGAAGTGGACCACGGCGGTCGGATCGGCGTCGACGACCGTCTCCCAGACCGGTCCCTGGTCGGTCAGGTCGACTGCCAGGAAGGTCACGCCGTCGAGGTCCGTCGTCTCCGGGAGCGACAGGTCGACCGCGACGACTTCGTACTCTCTTCGCAACGCGTCGACGACCCAGCTCCCGGCGTCTCCGAGTGCACCTGTGACGACGACTGTCTCGTTCATACTCACCGTTTGCCACGCCACACATAATAAGTCCCAGTAGAGCCGACACCGCGTCGTGACCATCTGGAACACGGCTCCAGACCTTCGCGCCAACCACGACTCTTCTGGACAGGACCACTTATTACTGTGACGCGAATGAGGCCCGTATGGACATCGACACCATCGTCGGCGACAGCTGTGTCCGCGACTGGCAGACAGTCGACACCGACACCGTCGAGCCTGTCAGGTTCGCGGTGATCGGACTGGGGTGGTTCACCAGAGGACGTGCGCTCCCCGCGCTGGCCG
>CAZUVE010000227.1:0-3633 GCA_964623735.1 uncultured Halobacteriales archaeon
ACGAAATCGACCATCTCCGGGACGTACCCGGCCGTGAGCTCGAACACGACCATGTTGATCTTCACCGGCGCCAGCCCCGCCTCGACGGCCGCCTCGACCCCCTCCATCACCCTGTCGTAGGCCCCCGCCTTCGTGATCTCGGCGAACTCCTCCGGATCGAGCGCGTCCTGTGAGACGTTGACCCGGTCGAGGCCCGCCTCCCGCAGGTCCCCGGCCCGCCCGGGCAGGAAGGTGCCGTTGGTCGTCATCGATACCTCCATCCCGTCGGGCGTGCGGGCGACGATCTCCTCCAGGTCGTCCCGGAGCATCGGCTCGCCGCCGGTGAACTTGACCGACCCGACGTCGAACTCCGCCGCCACCTCCAGGAACCGGACGACGTCGTCGGTTCCCATCTCGTTGTCCTGTGGATCCATGGGACCACGGGTGTCCCCGAGCCCCTCGTTGTGACAGTAGACACAGTCGAAGTTACAGCGGTCGGTCAGCGAGACGCGCACCCCCGACACCTCGCGTCCGAAGTTGTCCTCGAGCATGTAACTGCCTCTCTGAGCGTCAGCGTAATTAATACTGGTCCCGGTTGGGGGTGTGACGTAACCACGAACGGTTACGTCCCGCGGGGCGTCAGTAGTGGATCGAGTGCCCGTCGGCACCCTTGACGGCCTCGTGGACTGCCTCCGAGAGGGTGGGGTGGACGTGGATCGTCGCGGCGACGTCCTCGAGGGTCGCGCCCATCTCGATTGCCAGCGCGAGTTCCGCCACCAGTTCCGAGGCCTCGGGACCGACGACCTGCCCGCCGAGGACGAACCCGCCGTCGGAGTCGGCGACAACGCGGACGAACCCGTCGGTGTCGTCGATTGTCAGTGCGCGCCCCGACGCGCGAAGCGGCATCTGCCCGACCACCGGCGAGAAGCCGGCTTCCTCGGCCTCCGCCTCGGTCATGCCCACGGTCCCGATCTCCGGGTCGGTGAAGACGGCTGCAGGGATGGCCTGGTAGTCCAGTGCCGCAGGCTCGCCGGCGATCACCTCGGCGGCGACCTCGCCCTCGCGGAAGGCCTTGTGTGCCAGCATCGGCTCGCCGGCCACGTCGCCGACCGCGAAGATCCCCTCCACGCCCGTCTCCGCGCGGTCGTCGGTCTCGATGAACCCGCGCTCGTCTGTCCCGACGCCCGCGGCGTCGATGTCGAGTGTGTCCGTCACCGGCTGCCGGCCCACCGCGACCATGCACTTCTCCGCGCCGAACTCGGTTACCGTCCCGTCCTCCCCCTCGGTTCGGACGGTCACTCCCCCGTCCATCTCCTCCCACTCCTCTGCGGTCTCGCCGAAGTAGAAGTCCACGCCGAGCCCCTCGGCGCGCTCGCGGACCACCGCGGCGACGTCCGCCTCGTAGCCCGGCAGGACCTGCTGGAGCTGTTCGACGACCTTCACGTCACAGCCGAGTTTCTGGAAGACGCCGGCCAGCTCCATCCCGATGTAGCCGGCGCCGACGACGACCATGCTCCCGGGCACCGCCTCCAGCGCGAGGACGTCCTTCGAGGAGAGGACGTGCTCGCCGTCGTACTCGAAGCCCGGTATCTCGATTGGACGGCTCCCCGTCGCCACGACGGCGTGTTCGAACTCGACGCTCTCGGAGCCCTCGCCCTCGCCGCCGTGGACAACCCGGGCGGTGTTCGCGCCGGTGAACTCGGCCCGTCCCTCCATGAGCGAGACGCCGGCGTTCTCGCACAGCGTCTCGACGCCCTTTGTCAGCCGCCGGACGATCCGGTCCTTCCAGCCGACCATCGCCTCCAGGTCCATCGCGGGGTCGGCGTACACGCCCATCCGCTCGGCCTCCCGCGCCCGGTGGCCGACGTCCGTCGCCGAGATGAGCGCCTTCGAGGGGATACAGCCGTCGTTGAGACAGGTCCCCCCGTAGGCGTCCGTCTCGACGAGTGTGACGTCCGCGTCGAGCTGTGCGGCGCGGATGGCGGCCACGTACCCGCCCGGGCCGCCGCCGATGACCAGTACCTCGGTGCCGGTTGTGACGTCTCCGACGACCATCGTCCGGACATCGTGGGGGCGGGTAAAAAGTCATCCCCCGGCGTCGGTCACTCCAGCAACAGCAGTGTCGGGTCCTCCAGGTACTCGATGACCGTGTTGACGAACCCGGCCGCCTCGGCCCCGTCGATGACCCGGTGGTCGATCGACAGCGAGAGCGGCAGCGTGTGGCTGGCCACCACCTCGCCGTTCGCTGCCACCGGACGCTCCTCGATGGCCCCGAGCCCGAGGATCGCCGTCTCGGGGTAGTTGATGATCGGCGTGGCGTACTCGCCGCCGATTGCACCGAAGTTGGTGATCGTGAAGGTCCCGCCCTGCATCTCCGCCAGTTCGATGTCGCGGCTGCGCGCACGCTCCGCGAGGTCGCTGGCCTCCGCGGCGAGTTCGAGGAGGCTCTTCCGGTCGACGTCCTCGACGACCGGCACCACCAGCCCTGCGTCCGTCGCCACGGCGAGGCCGATGTTGTAGTAGCCCTTGTACAGGATCTCCCCGGCCTCCTCGTCGAGTTCGGAGTTGAGCACGGGGTACTCGCGGAGCCCGGCGGCGACGGCCTTCATCACGAACGGCACGTACGTCAGGCGGACGTCCCGTTTCTCGGCGCGCGGCTTCAGGTCTGCGCGCGCGTCCACCAGGTCGTCGACGACCGCCGTGTCGTGGTGGCAGGCGTGTGGCGCGGTGAAGGCCGACTCCTCCATCTGCCGGCCGATGGTGCGCCTGATGCCGCGGTAGGGTTCGGTCGTGACCCCCCTCTCGTCGGCGCCCGCTTCTGTCGCGGACGGACGGGCCGTGTCGGAGGGCCCGGCCGCCCCGACTGTCTCGGCTGCTGCGGCTCCGGCCGCCTGTGCCTCCGCGTATGCGCGGACGTCCCCGGGTTCGACGAACGCCTCGCCGTCGCGGGTCCTGTCCGTGGGTACCTCGTCGATGTCGACACCCTCCTCGCGGGCGAGCTTCCGCGTCGCCGGCGCCGCGAGCGTCCGGTCGCGGTCGGCTGTCTCCGTGGCCGTTCCGGCGGTTTCGCCGTCTCCGTCCCCCTCCACAGTTTCGGCGCCGGCCGCTCCGGTCCCATCCTCGGTCGTCTCCCCGGCCGCGCGCACGTCGGCCTCGGTCACGCGTCCGCCGGGTCCGGACCCGTCGACTGCCGCGGGGTCGACGCCGAGTTCCCGCGCGAGTCGGCGGACGTTCGGGGGTGCGAACACCCGGCCGCCGGCGGTCGCTCCGTCCGACTGGTCACCCGCGTCCGCCGACTCGCCCTCCGCGTCGGGTTCGACGTCGACGTCACCCTCGCCCTCGACGTCGACGGTGATCACAACCTCGCCGACGGGGACGACGTCGCCTTCCTCGGCCCGAAGTTCCCGGACAGTCCCGGCCACCGGGGAGGGCAGGTCGACGACGGCCTTGTCGGTCTCCACCTCGGCGAGCACCTGATCCTCCTCGACTGTGTCGCCCGGCGCGACCTGCCAGGCGACGATCTCCCCCTCCGCGACTCCCTCGCCGACGTCGGGTAGTTCGAACTCGAACACGCTAGAACTCCACTGTCTCCCTGATCTCGTCCTCGACGCGCGCCGCCTCCGGGAGGTAGTAGTCCTCCAGGGCGTACAGCGG
>CAZUVE010000228.1:0-3607 GCA_964623735.1 uncultured Halobacteriales archaeon
CCTAAGCGGGCAGCGACCGCGAGGGTACGTATGGGACTCATGAGCAAGATCCTCGGGGAGTCCGGGGGGACCCGCGTGACCGAGGACTACGTCGAACTGGACGCAGGTGACCTGCAGGTCGAGGACGTCGAGGCCGAAACGCAGGTCCGGATTGCGAAAATCAGCGAGAAAAACGACGTTATCGACATCAAGGACGCGGTCTACGGCGGCGATATTGTGGTCGCTGACATCACCCGCCACACCACACAGGACCGCACGATGGAGCACATCACGGACGAACTCAAGCAGGTGGCCCGCGAGGTGGGCGGGGATATCGTCCAGAAGGACGACGACCAGCTCATCGTCGCGCCCGGCGACGTCTCTATCAGCCGCGAGCGCCTGGGCCGGTGAGCGCGCGGGCGGGTCGAGTACGACGCGTTTTTCTACGCGTAGCGCCACTTCCTAGTGATGCCGCCTGCAATCGACGCCCGGGAGTTACGCAAGTCCTACGGCGACGTCCGGGCCCTCGATGGGCTCTCCTTCACTGTCGGTGCCGGCGAGTTCTTCGGCCTGCTCGGTCCCAACGGCGCGGGCAAGACCACGTTCATCAATACACTGGTCGGCCTCGCGCGCCTCGACGGCGGACAGGCCGAGGTGTTCGGCCACGACATCGAACGCGAGTACCGCCGGGCTCGCGACCGGATCGGACTCGCCCCACAGGAGTACAACGTCGACCGCTTCTTCCCGATCCGGGAGGTGCTCGAACACAAGGCCGGCTACCACGGGTTCGCGCCGGGAGAGGCCCGCGAGCGCGCAGACCGGGCGCTGCGGACGGTCGGCATCTACGAGAAACGCGACACGCGTTTCGACTGGCTCTCGGGCGGGATGAAACGCCGGTTCATGCTCGCGCGCGCGCTGGTCTCGGATCCCGACCTGCTCATACTCGACGAACCGACTGCCGGCGTGGACGTCCAGTTGCGCCGCGACCTCTGGGAGGTCATCGAGACAATGAACGAGGCCGGCACCACGATCCTCCTCACCACGCACTACATCGAGGAGGCCGAGCGGCTGTGCGACCGCGTCGCGATCATCGACGAGGGCCGGAAGGTCGAGGTCGCCAGTCCCGACGACCTCACCGCCCGCGGGACCGACACCGTCGAGGTGGGGCTGGCGAACCCGCCCCGGAACGCGCCGCGCCTCCAGTCTGACGGCGTCCTCGCGGCCCGCGCCGAAGACGGCCGCCTGCTCGTGACCGTCCGGCAGGCCGGGGCTGTCGTCCCCGACCTGTTGCGGGAACTCGACCGCACCGGCCACGAGGTGACTGACCTCGAGGTCCGGCGGGCCTCCCTGGAGGAGGTGTTCGTCGACATGACCAGAACAGGACGGGCGGTGCAACGATGAGCGGGGACGATCCTGCCGGACCTGCCGGCGGTGCGGGAACTGGTGGCGCAACCCCGGACGGCGGGACCGCGACCGGGCGGAACTCTGCAGCAGACAGGTTCGACGGGCCCGACCTGAGAGGGTTCGTGACGCTGTTGCGCCGGGAGATTCTGCGGTACGTCAGGCGGCCGCGGAACACGTTCGTCCCGCCGATGATCACCAACGTTCTCTACTTTGCGGTTTTCGGGGTCATCCTCGGGGGCCGAATCGACGCAATCGCCGGCTTCGAGTACATCGTGTTCATCCTCCCCGGGCTGGTCGTGCTTGGCAGCATCTCCAATGCCTTCGAGAACGCCTCGTTCTCGATTTTCCACGGCCGCTGGAACGACTACATCGAGGCCGTCCTCACGTCGCCGCTCTCGCACCGTATGATGGTGCTGGCATACGTGCTCGCCTCCGCCCTGCGGGGCGTCCTCGTCGGGACGATCATCGCCGCCGTCGGCGTCCTCTTCCTGTGGGTGACCGGCACCGGGCTGACCGTCGCACGGCCCGCATATCTCGCCGTGTTCATGCTCGTCATCACCCTGCTCTTTGCAGGCTTCGGGATCGTCGGCGGCCTCTGGGCGCGCGATTTCGACTACCTGACGGTCCTCAACCAGTTCATCATCCGCCCGCTCGTGTTCTTTGGCGGCGTCTTCTACGCGCTCGACATCCTCCCGGAGCCGTACCGGACCCTCTCGCTGCTCAACCCCATGGTCTACATGGTCAACGGCGTCCGCTACGGCTTTCTCGCCTACTCGGACATCGACCCCAACGCGGCGCTTGCCGTCCTCTCCGGACTGACAATCGCGGTTGTCGCCGTCGACGTCTGGCTGTTCCGGCGGGGCTACGGGCTGGTCGACTGACAGTGGTTGTCGCGACTCTGTCCGGGGTGTCACAGTTTGTCGCGTTCAGCCCGCGGAACGACCGTTCACCCGACGTGGTCACGAGAAACTCGCAACAATCACTACGACACGGATTGCTGTAAGCCACTGCCAGATGGACCGTACGCGGTCGTAGCGGTACACAGTCCCAGTCCGTGTGACGCCGACTGCCGGTGCGAGAACGGGAAATGTGGACAGACGGTCGCAGGACCCTGCCCAGTCCAGCGACCGGCGTGTCCGCGAGTCCGTGGCTCCGTGTCGTACAGGCGGACCTGTACTCGGAGGCCCCGGCGTGGACGACTGTCGTTCGTTCCCGGATCGATCACCCGTGTCGGACAGTCGACCCGGAAGACGGTCACAGCCGTCCGTGCGAGGCCACCCGACCCGGATATTTGACGCCTCCGGGATGGCTATTCCAAACGTAGGTGTCGGGGAAATTTACGTCTGTCGGGGCCCGGGACGGCACCCGGTCACACGTTGTCCGGCGTTTCGGCGTCGTCCTCGACGGAGCGTTTCAGCGAGTCGCGGCGGGCCTTGGCGTCACGGCCGGTCGCCTCCTTGAGGAACTCGTTCTTGAGACTGACGGCCTCCTCGGCGGCGTCGACGTGTCCCTCCGCGATGACCTCCTCGGCAGGGCGCTCCTCGATGTCGAGCGCGAGTTTGTCCTTCTTGCTGCTGTGCTCGATCTTTCCCGCCACGACGCGGTCGAAGATTGGGTTGTCGGGGTCCTCGACCACGTTGAGTTCGGTGCTGTTGTACTCTTCCTGTCCCGTGATTGTGCCGAAGTAGTCCTCGACGAACGCCTCCATGTCTTCGACGCGGTCCTCGAGGTATTCGCCCCGGCGCATCTTGTATTCCCGCATGGACTGGCCTTTGCGAGGGCGCGTCTTACTTGTTTCGAGCCGTCACTCCTCGGACTTCTGGATCAGTGACCCCCGGGAACACTCCGGACAGAAGTCCCCCTCGCGCAGCGACGACGACTCGACCGCGGTGGTGAACCCACACTCCGGGCAGTGGAACTCCCCCTCGGGAACCGACACCGCCTCGCCGGTCGGCTCGAGGTCCGGCTGTTCCTCCTCGAGCGGGGGGAGGTCTCCGGCGTCGGTCCCGGGCGCCCAGTCGTTGTCCGCGTCGGTCTCGTCGGTCTCCTGTGGCCACTCGCCCGGCTCGCGCCCCTCACCGTCCTCGTCGAGAATGACCGCGTCGTCCTCGGTGGCGCTTCTCGCAGTCGCGCCGGCGTCGTCCGTCGGCGTTCCCCCGGGCTCGGCCTCGACAGTCGCCGGTTCCTCGGCCTCGTCGATGAGTTCCGCGTCGCCGCTGGCCGG
>CAZUVE010000229.1:0-3567 GCA_964623735.1 uncultured Halobacteriales archaeon
CGACCGCACAGCGGCGTGTGGTCGGACCGGGACACAGTTACAGCACTCACTATAAGCGGGGGCGTTGTATACTGGTCGACGGAGTCCCTGATAGATATTCGCCGGGTCGTGACGCGGCGAATTGTCTCAACCGTTCCGTCGACCAGTATAGGAGTCGGCGTCGTCAGTACGGTACCCACATCGGTGCGGCGAACGCGAGCAGGTGACCGTCGCATATTACCGAACATACCCACCTCACACGCGACTCGCAGCGAAAACAGGCACCCACCACGTCGACCCGCAAGGCGATGAAACGCGCCGCTCGTCGGGAGAGAACCGCCAGGACTGGGATTTGAACGACGTCAGACGGTCCGGGCCTGCGGCGCCGCGCGCCGTTCCGGGCTGCGACTGACTGGCTCAACTCCCAGAGAGGCGTTCACACCACTGGGGACGCGGCGCGATGAAACGCGCCGCTCGTCGGGAGAGAACCGCCAGGACTGGGATTTGAACGACGTCAGACGGTCCGGGCCTGCGGCGCCGCGCGCCGTTCCGGGCTGCGACTGACTGGCTCAACTCCCAGAGAGGCGTTCACACCACTGGGGACGCGGCGCGATGAAACGCGCCGCTCGTCGGGAGAGAACCGCCAGGACTGGGATTTGAACCCAGAATCCCGTGAGGGAACACGCTCTCCAAGCGTGCGCCTTACCATTCGGCCATCCTGGCTCGCCCGGTAGTAGCACGACGGCGCTGTTAAGACCTTTCGTTCCCGTCCAGGCGGGGCTGGACCACGTACGCGGCGGCAGTCACGATGGCTGCCACGGCGAGGGCGACGCCGGCCTTCGCGAGCACTGTCACGGCAGCACCGGCAAGCAACTCGTATCCCTGGACGAGCACGAGAAACGCGAGGCCACCGACGACGCCCCACAGTACGCTTGCCTTCCGGTGTGGCTCCATCGTCACCGGAACGCCGCACGCACCTGGTCGCGGGTCCGGGCCCAGTCGCCGGCGTTATCGATTGTGAGGTGGGGGCGCGAGAGCGGGTCGAACTCCGCGCGAATCCGGCGGTACTCCTCGACACCCGCGTCGCTTGCGTCGTCGGTCCTGTCGGCGATGCGCCCGCGGGCCACTGGCCCTGGACACTCCACCTTCACGAAGACGGGATCGACGCCGAGGCGGTCCCCCGCAACAGTCACGTCCGCCCGGAACGACTCGTCGCGGTAGGTCCCGTCGAGGACCGTCCGATTGCCCGCCTGGACGGTTTCGACTGCCCGCCCCAGGAGAGTGGCGTAGACGTGCTCGGTCTCCGCGGTGTCGTAGGTCGGGTCACCGTAGAGGGCCGCCCGTACCTCGTCTGTCCGGTACAGCGTCGCGGACAGACAATCGGCGATTGCACGCGCCACCCGCGACTTGCCGACGCCGGGGTACCCGCAGACGACGACGAGCGACGGGGCGAACGCTTCCGTGCCCGTCACGTCCTCCTCGGCTGTCCGCTCCATCGTGGTGAGCAACCCCTCGCGGCCTCATGAATCTACTGTCTCGGGTCCCCGCGGGTTCGCTCGGCAGCCGCGAGCGTCTCCGCGACGGTCCTCCGGTATAGGGATGTTCGAAAGCGTTTATCAGGTCGACCGCACACCTTCTCGCGGTCGATCCTGTAATGACTTTCGAACATCCCTATACGACTCGGCGTCGTACCCCAGCCGCGTCACCCAAACGTTCTGATACGAGGGGTGCAACAGGGCAACGACGGGCGCTCCCAGGTCGGGACACTCGACCGGTTCGAGCACCCGGTCGAGGAAGCTACCGACTGATTTGCCCTCGAGGGACAGAACTGACGCGGTGGCGTGTTTGCCGGTCGGGACCACGGCACAGGGATCGATCTCGTCGATCTCCCGCCGGAGGTAGGGCCGGCAGTTCGCCCGCTCCTCGGGGGAGGGTTCGCGGTTGCTCCCCTGGCCGTCGGCGGGAAAGCACTTGACCGCGTTCGTGAAGTAGCAGTCGTCGGGTCCGTACCCGGCGTCCGCGAGCAACTCCCGGATCCGCCGGCCGGAGTGGCGGGACGTGTAGGCCATGCCGGTCCAGTTGCCACCGCGCCAGCGATCCGTGTCGGGGGTCCCGGCGCCGGGTGCCTCGCCGACGACCACCAGGTCGGCAGCCAGCGGGCCGTTCCCCCAGGCGATACACTCGCGGGCTTCAGCGAGGTCCGGGCACCGACGACAGTCCGCGGCGAGGGCGTTCC
Source organism: uncultured Halobacteriales archaeon (assembly GCA_964623735.1). Taxonomy (GTDB): domain Archaea; phylum Halobacteriota; class Halobacteria; order Halobacteriales; family Haloarculaceae; genus SW-9-67-25. Next base: position 2,216 of record CAZUVE010000229.1, read on the forward strand.
GGGTCTCCGGATCCGGAAAGGCAGGCATGAACAGCGCGCGATCGTGCTCAGGATTCGGCGAGTTTGTCGGCGTGTTTCTTCTGCACCTTCTCCAGTTTCGGCGGGATCTGCGTCCGGCAGTAGGGCTGGTTAGGGTGTTTTTCGTAGTAGTTCTGGTGTTTCTCCTCGGCCCTGTAGAACGTCTCGAGGGGTTCGACCTCGGTGACGATACCGTTGTACTCGCCGGTCGCCTCGAGGTGGTCGATGTACTCCTCGACGGCCCGGCGCTGGTCGTCGTCGTGGCAGTAGACCGCCGAGCGGTACTGCGAACCCACGTCGGGACCCTGGCGGTTCTCGGTTGTGGGGTCGTGGACGGTGAAAAAGACCTCTAAGAGGTCCTCGTAGGCGATCTCCGTCGGGTCGTAGGTCACCTGGACGACCTCGGCGTGGCCGGTCGTGCCCGCACAGACCTGCTCGTAGGTCGGGTCGTCGACGTGGCCGCCGGCGTAGCCAGAGACGACCGCCGTGACACCGCGGACCCGCTCGAACGCCGCCTCGACACACCAGAAACACCCGCCACCGAACGTCGCTTTCTTCGTCATACTCCCGCTTGTGCCCGGACGCGTATAGTGATTGCTGTAAGTCAGTGCCGGATCGACCGTACGCCGTCGTGCGGTCGGACCGGTACACAGTTACAGCAATCAGTATATAGCCGCTGTAGAGTGGACGGCAGCGAGGGTTCTGTCCCGCTCGTATCCGGGGGACGCGAGACCGCCGTGGCTGCCGGCCAATCGATTGTCCTTTAACGCCGGCACGGGATTGAGTATGTATGAGCAGTCAGGACGGGTCGGACCGGTTCGCGGCGGTCGACGATCAGTACGACCCCCACGAGGTGGAGGACCGCGTCTCCGGCCACTGGGACGCGGTCGGCGCCTACGAGCAGACAGTCGAGCACCGGCAGGGCAGCGAGCGCTTCTACTTCCTCGACGGCCCGCCGTACACCTCGGGATCGGCCCACATGGGGACGACCTGGAACAAGACACTGAAAGACGCCTACATCCGCTACTACCGGATGCAGGGCTACGACGTCTACGACCGGCCGGGCTACGACATGCACGGCCTCCCGATCGAGACCCGCGTCGAGGAGCAACTGGGGTTCGACTCGAAGAAGGACATCCTCGAGTACGGCGAGGACGCGTTCATCGAGGAGTGCAAAGAGTTCGCCCACGACCAGCTCGAGGGCCTCCAGTCGGACTTCCAGGACTTCGGTGTCTGGATGGACTGGGACGATCCCTACAAGACCGTCGCCCCCGAGTACATGGAGGCCGCCTGGTGGGGGTTCAAGCGGGCCCACGAGCGCGGACTCGTCGAGA
>CAZUVE010000230.1:0-3544 GCA_964623735.1 uncultured Halobacteriales archaeon
CGGAGGACCTGCGCAACCTCATGGAGCAGGCCGTCGGCCTGCGCGACCACATGGACGAGAACCCGACCGACTACCAGAACAAGCGCGCGCTCCAGAACACCGAGTCGAAGATCCGCCGCCTGGCCGACTACTACCGCGGCGACGAACTCGACGAGGAGTTCACCTACAGCTACGACACCGCGAAACGCGTTCTATAGATGTCGGCGACAGGTCGCCCGGACGGGACCGCCCCCGGTGCCGGCGACGTCGCCGCGGACCTCCGCGAGGCCGGGTTCGTCCGCCTCGTGGCCGGGGCCAGCGGCGACGCCCTCGCTGCGCTGGGCACGCTCGCGGCGACGCTCGACGCCGCCGGGACCCCCTTCCAGGCGACAATCGCGGCGCTTCCTGCAGGTGTCGACCGGGCGACCGACGCCGACCTGACGCTCGCGCTGGGCCGGCCCGCCGCTGCAGCGGACGCGGCCCTCGGTCCCGGGGGTGTCACCAGCCGCGTCGCCTACGACGTCGCACGGGAGGTCGGCCCGGCCGGCTTCCAGCCCGATCCGGCCCTCGCACTCGCGGGCGCCGTTGCCGCGGGCAGCGTTCCGGCAGACCTCGCCGAAGCGGGCGAGCGGGCGGGCCTCGAGCGCCGTCCCGGAATTGCGGGACCGACCGGCGACCCGGTCGACGCGGTCGCACACTCGACGCTGTTGCACGCCCCCGTTTCGGGGGACCGCGAGCGCACCGCCGACCTGCTCGCCGGCGTCGAGGCAGGCGCGACAGAGGACGACACCCGGCGCCGGGTCGCGTCGCTCGTCGCCGCCGCAGTCGCCGGCGACGCAAACGCGACCGCCCGCGGCGCGGAGGCCGTCGAGCGGGTCCTCCGACCGTACGCCGGCGGGCCGTTCGCGACTGTGGGCGGCTACGCGGACGTCCTTGACGCCCTGGCGCGGACGCGACCGGGCCTGGGCGTCGCGGTTGTCCTCGGTGCAGGCGACCGCGAGGCCGCCCTCGCTGCGTGGCGCGACCACGGCAGGCGCGCACACCGGGTCGTCCGGGAGGCGACGACCGGCCGGTACGATGGCCTGCTGGCCGTCAGCCACGGCGACGCGCCGGTCGGCACCGTCGCGCGGCTCGTCCGGGACTTCCGCTCGCCGGAGCCGGTCGTGCTCGCGGTCACAGACGGCGAGGCCGCGGCGGTCCGGACGGCCGACGCGGACCTCGACCTCGGGGCGACGATGGACGCGGCGGCAGACGCCGCCGGAACCGGCGGCGGGACACCTGTCCGTGGGCGCGCTGTGTTCGACGCCGATCCCACGGAGTTCGTCGTCGCCTTCAGGGAGGCACTGTGAGGCTGGCACACGTCCGGACCGACCACGGCGACGCCGCGACCGCCCGCAGGGTCGCGGCAGCGGTCCGGCCGGACAACACCGACGAGATCGACACGCGGGTCGAGGGAGCGACGATCACGACAACTGTCCGCCGGGAGACGACCGGCGGCCTCCACTCGACAATCGACGACTACGTGGTCAACATCGGGGTCGCAGTACAGCTCGCGAACCGACCGGACGCACCGGGCGACGGGGCGTCCACCGACACGACCGACAGCGATACAACGACAGACACCAACGACAACGCATGAGCGAACGATCAGTATCCAGACGCACGCAACAGAAACAGTGGTACGACGTGCTGGCCCCGGAACAGTTCGACCGGGCCGAGCTCGGAGGGACGCCGGCCGACGAGGCGGAGAAGGTGCTCGGCCGCACTCTCGAGACGACGCTGGGCGACATCCGCAACGACGCCAGCGAGAACAACACGAAGCTCACGTTCAGGATAACGGAGGTTGCCACGGACACCGCATACACCGAGTTCGTCAAGCACGAACTCACGCGGGACTACCTCCGCAGCCTCGTCCGCCGGGGCTCCTCGAAGGTCGAGGCGTACGTGACGGTGCTGACGACCGACGACTACCGGCTGCAGGTCCAGCCGGTCGCGCTCACTACCAAGGGGGCCGACGCCAGCCAGGAGAAGGCCATCCGGCGGACGATGATCGACCTCGTCCAGGGTGCCGCAGCCGAGCGCACCTCCGCAGACCTCATCGACAGCATCGTCGAGGGCCGCCTCTCCTCTGCCATCTACAACGAGGCCAAGACCATCTACCCGCTCCGGCGGGTCGAGGTCGCGAAGGCGACCCTCGAGGCCCGTCCCGAGGAAGTCGCCGCAGAGGAGGAGACGAGCGTCGACGTCGCCGAGGACGCCGCGACCGCCGAAGACTGATACGGATTGCTGTCCCCGTGTCCCGGTACGACCGCACACAACGCGCGGTCGATCCGGCACCGACGTACAGTAATCCGTATCACGTCCGGGTGGATCGTCTCACGTAGGTTCGGCTTCTTCCAGCTCCTCGGGCGACGGTCCGGATTCGTAGGTTTCACTGAGTATCATCCTGTCGTAGTAGTATGCGGCGACGACGGCACCGACTGTCGGGCCGGTGATGTAAATCCAGACCTGCCGCCAGATTCCCAGGTCGCCGAGGAAGACAGTATTGGCGACGTAGGGACCGATAGTCCTGGCAGGATTGAACGACGCCCCGCTGATGTTCCCGGTGGTGAGAATGCCCATGGCGACGACGAACCCGATGGCCAGGCCTGCAAACTGGTCGGGCGTCCGCTCGTCGATTGCCATTGCCATGATTACCGCCATCAGAAAGAACGTGATGACGACCTCGTTGAGCACTGCTTGCCACTGGGCAACCCCCGGGAACGCGACGGTCGCGCCCATCCCACCGATCTCTACTGCCGGTAGACCGCGGATCGCAACGAACAACAACGCGGCCGCGATCCCGCCGGCCAGTTGGGCGAGCACATACACGACTGCGGGACGCGTCTCGATGCGGTCGACCAGCCAGAAGGCGAGCGTCACGGAGGGGTTGATATGCTGGCCCGACACGTGACCGAGCATGTAGATCGGCAGCGCCACGGCCGCCCAGAACGCCACGGCGATGCCGAGCCAGCCGAGCGAGCCGTGTCCGAGGCCGGAAAGCGTGAACTCTGCAGCCCGGTTGGCTTCGATGATCCCCGCTGGGACCGTCATCAGGTCAATCGCGACCGCACCGGCACCGAAGAAGATGATGCTGAACGTCCCGATGAACTCGGCGATCGCTTTCTGTGTGAGTGTGTAGTCGTCCGTCATGGATATCGTGTTGTGTGTTGTCTGTTGACAAATTCTCGTAGTAGTTCGACTCCACCTGTGTTAAGTGTTACCAATCATTGGGTAGAATCGAGAGTGTTCTTCGACCGATACGCGCGTTCCCTCTTGCGCGAGATGTTCTGACAGCAATCAGACCTGACGATTCGCTACGGAGCAGTTATCCGATTTGTGTAGCCGGACGCTCTGGTGAAGTCTAACACTCTGCTTGATTGAAACCAATAAACGGACGACCCTGTTCGGATCCAGAGTGGATCACCAGCGACAGTGTTGGACTCAACTCGGCGCTATCGGCACAGGAGGGGTGACATCCTCCGCGCGGTGAACGGCGCGGCTTCCCTACACAGAGGGAACCCGG
>CAZUVE010000231.1:0-3495 GCA_964623735.1 uncultured Halobacteriales archaeon
CCGTCCCGAACACGAGCGCCGTGTCCTGGTTGGTGATCGCCTTGAACGACAGCAGCCCCAGCCCGGGGATCCCGAACACGACCTCGATGAGGTAGGAGCCGACGAAGATGATCCCCAGCAGGTCGCCCACGAGAATGGTCGCCAGCGGCACCGCGGCGGGCCGGAAGATGTGCTTGAGGACGATCGTCCGCTCGTCGACGCCCTTGGCCTTGGCGGTTTTGACGAACTCGGCCTCGACGTACTCGAGGGCCTCCGCCCGGGCGTAGCGCATCATGCTCGCGATGGAGGTGGTCGTCAGCACGAAGATGGGGAGGAGGAGCTGCTTGACGTTGGGCCAGCTGAAAATCGCCCCCAGCGTGAACTGGCCGTCGACCTTCGCGAGCGTGGGGTCGAAGAGGATGTCCACCCACCCCAGCCACGCCCCGAAGATCACGAGCAGGATGATCGCGAACCAGAAGTTCGGGATGGAGATCCCGAAGAAGGCCACGAAGGTGGCGGCGTAGTCGGCCTTGGTGTACTGGTTGACCGCGGAGTACAGTCCAATGGCGAGTCCGATCACCGTCGAGAGCAGGACCGCGGGCACGCCGTACATCATCGAGTAGGGGATGGCGTCGGTCAGCGCGTCCATCACGGTCTGGGAGCGCGTGGTCGACCACCCCCAGTTGAGCGTCAGCATGTTCCGCATGAAGTCGGCGTACTGGACGAGGAAGGGGTCGTCGAGGCCGCGGGCCTCCGCGGCGGCCTCGGCGACCTGCTCGGGGTCCTGGCCGGCCTGTGCGGCCTCGAACTGCAACTCGATGAGGCGCGTGTCCGGGGTCAGGTACATCAACACGAACGTGATCGTCAGGATGACCAGTGTCGCGACGCCTGCCCACGCAACCCGCCGCGCAATATACCACTTCATACCGGGGTGTTACTCGTACCCGACGTCCGAACTCGTGTGCTCGGCCAGCATCCCGCGGGCCGTCGCCTTGTCGTAGGAGTCGTCGACGCCGAAGGGTGTGACCTGCGAGTCGTCGTACCACTGCGACCACCGGGGCTGGAAGGTGTGGGTCCACTCGGCGAGCCCGCGGTAGATCTCCTCGGTGATCTGGCGCTTGTTGACCGACATCGAGAGGGCCTGCCGGACCTCGCGGGTCCGGAGTTCCGGCCACCCGTTGGCGCGCTGGTTGTACGCGAGGATGCTCAGGAACGGCTGTGGGATCTGGTAGACGTCGACCTCCTCGTTGTCGACGAAACTCTGGAACCTGTCGGGAGGGATGCCGGTGCTGGTGACCTCGCCCTGCCGGAGCGCCTCCAGCCGGGTCGCCTGCTCTGTAATCACCCGGATGGTGTACTCTTCGACGTAGGGGGCGTCGGCCCACTCCTCGCCCATCTCGTCGGCGTGGGCACGCATGTAGTAGTCGTCGTTGCGGGTAGCGACGAACTCCGCCGACCGCTCCCAGCGCTCGAACTCGTAGGGCCCGAGGTTGCCCGTGAACGTGAGCTGGTTGAACTCCTCGCTCTGTCTGAGGTTCTCGGCGCTCGGGACGTACTTCTCGTAGAGTCCCTTGGGTGCACAGCGGCTCAACCAGAGGACCGGTTCCAGCGGGAAACTGGGGTTGACGTTCGCGAGTTCGAGCTGGAACTCGAGTTCGCCGGTCTGTTCGATGTTTTCGAGCTGTTCCCAGTCGGCGGTCTGTGTCGAGGGGGGCGTCTCCTCGTCCCAGGGATGGTCCTGCCCGCCGTCGATGGTGTGGACGTTCTCGATCTGGTAGACCCAGTCCTCTGCGGTCATCTGCCCGAAGCCGTCCCCCCACTGGAGGTTGTCCCGGAGGGTACAGACGTAGACCTGTGCGTCGCCCGTGTCCTCGATATCCATCCACAGCGGCTGGACCTCGTTGTTCTCGTCGACGTTGTACGCACCATCCAGCGTCAGGGCGATGCGGTCGGTCGAGGCTCCGTCGTTCACCTCGGGGAAGTACAGCGCCCGGGCGTCGCTCGTCGCCCCCGAAACCCAGTCCTCGGCGACGCTCCTGCCGCTCCCCTCGTCGTAGTACCAGGTGGTGCTGTCCCAGTTGGCGCCAAAAGTCTCCTCGGGACCGACAACCTTCGATCGGTAGCCGGAGATGCTGTCGCGCATCGAGAGGAAGTCGACGGGCTGGTCCTCGCTGAGGACGCCGAAGACCTCCGAGATGATCTCCTCGCGCCGGGCCTGGTCGGTCGCCGTCCGGAACTCCTGGAACATCGACGCGAGGTCTGCCCCGGGGACGTACCCGTAGTAGTTGGTCGGTGACCGCTCGGTCCAGAACGCCTCGATCGAGGCGGGCGTGCGCGGGTAGGTGTTGAACCGGATGCCGAACATCAGGTCCCACTCTTCGGCGCTGGCGGTCTCCTCGCGCGGGCCGGCGTTGTTCGGGCCCGCCGACCACTCGGGCTCGCCGTCGCCGATGTACTCGTTGCGGACGTACTGCTGGAGCAACTGGTCGAACGTCACCGTCTCGAGTTCGACCGCGAGACCCAACCCCTCGAGTTCCTGTGCGACGAACTCGGCGGTGGTCGCAACGAAGTTCGACCCCTCGGTGTACACCAGCGTCAGCGTCACCTGCTCTCCCTCGGGCCCGACCAGGTCCGCGTCCTCGTCTATGCCGCCGCCACCCAAATTAGCACAGCCAGCGATGCCGGCCGCGCCCGACGCCGCGAGAGCCCCGATCATCCGTCTGCGCGTCGTCCGGGTCCGCCCCGGCGTGGTGTCGTCCCACATGTAGATAGCATCACTTACAGCCAGGACGGCTTTAATCTTCCACCGCCTCGCGGCCGGACACCCTGGCTGTGACCCGCCGACCGGGGACGGCCTCCTCCCGGGGCATCCCGTAACGGAACTGTCGGTCACCTGACCGACACCGACGTTTCCGGGACGGTACGGGATCCGAGGATTGACACACCTCGCGGGCGAACCCGCGGCCATGAGCCGGCTTCTCATCGCGGGCGGACGCGTTCTCCTGCCCGACACGACGACCGAGCGGGCGGACGTGCTGGTCGATCAGAATGCGGGCACCATCGAGGCTGTCACGCCACGCGACGGCCGCCCGGCGCACGTAGCCGACGACGAACTCGACGCCGAGGGCGGACTCGTCGTGCCGGGGCTGGTCAACGCACACACACACGTCCCGATGTCGCTGTTCCGGGGCAGTGCCGACGACAAACCCCTCGAGACCTGGCTCCGGGAGGACATCTGGCCGGTCGAAGCGGAACTCCGCGCCGAGGACGTCGCCGCGGGAGCGCGGCTGGGTGTCGCAGAGATGATCCGGACCGGCACGACCGCGTTCGGGGACATGTACTTTTTCATGCCCGAGGTCGCCGATGTCGTCGCCGAGGCCGGCGTCCGGGCGCGCCTTGGCCGTGGCTGTCTCTCCGTCGGGAAGGACGACGAGGCCGCCCGCGAGGACTTCGAGGCCGGCCTCGCGTTCGCCCGCGAGTACGACGGCCACGCCGACGGGCGCGTCCGGACGATGT
>CAZUVE010000232.1:0-3424 GCA_964623735.1 uncultured Halobacteriales archaeon
TCCTGCATCCGGCGGAAGTTGCCGTCGCTCATCTCGAACTCGTTGATGTTACAGAAGTCGGCGGCTCCCTCGTCTATGAACTCGAGGAACTCCTCCTCGGCACGGATGCCGGGAATCTCGAAGGCCGGCGTCAGCCCCTCCTCGCGGGCGACGTAGAGAATCTCCTCCCACTCGGTGCCGTGTAACTCCCCCCACTGCTCGAAGGGCGGGTGGAAGCGGATCTCGTCCAGCCCGGCGTCCGCGAGCCGGCGCATGTTCTTCCGGCCGCCGGTGATGCCCGTATAGAGGTGGGTGTGGTGGTCGTCGCCGAACTCCTCTTTGAGCAGCGAGACGTACCGGCAGGTGCGGTCGAGCACCTCCTGGGGTTCGCCCCCGGTTATCGATGACCCCAGGGCGTCCATCCGTCGGGCCTCGTCGAGGACGTCCTGGTCACACTCCACCTCGCGCTCGTTGGCGTACACCTGAGTGACGTTCTTGCGGTTCTCGCCGAGCGGACAGTAAAAACAGTCGCGCTGGTCGCAGTAGCCGTAGACGAAAAGCACCATCTTGCCGCCCTTGGCACACTGCTCGCAGCCCTTCGAGTGCATCTACCCTCCTCTTTCCGGCGGACCGATAAAAGACGTGCGGAACCGTTCGGCGGGCAGCAAGCCCCGCCCGGACACGCACGGCTCGCGCAAACCCGCCGAACCGTTACCTCCGCTCCCTCCGTCCGGGTAGACAATGGGACACCCTGACTACCACAGGCGGCGGTTCTCGGCGTGGTCGCGGGTGCTGCCGGCGATCCCGCTGGTCGCGGTCCTGCTCGGCGAGTACCTCTACGGGACGCGTACCGCCTTCCCCGACCGCTTCTGGGGCGCGCTGGTCGTCGTCGCGTTCTTCGGTGTGTGGGCGGTCCTGGCCGCGGTCTGGCACTACACCATCCTGCGCAGCGCCGACGGGGGTGCGTGGTGACCGGCCCAGTCACCTCGCCCGCAGGACAGCGGGAACGCTCCCAGGTTCGCCCGCGAAGAGTCTACCCCGAGTCGTCACGTACTTTGCCGGCCCTGCCCTACTAATGGTCGATGGAGTATCTGGAGCGCCGCCGGACCCGCGTCGAGGACCGCCTAGAGGAGGTTCTCGACGGTGTGGAGCCGACGGATCTCCACGAGCAGGTCCGCCACGTCGCGCTGGCGGGTGGCAAGCGCGTCCGGCCGACGGTCACGACGCTGGTCTGTGAGGCCCTCGACGGGGACCGCGAGACGGCCGTCGACTTCGCCGTGGGGGTCGAACTGGTCCACAACGCCTCGCTGGTCATCGACGACATCATCGACGAGTCGGACTTCCGGCGCGGGAGTCCGGCGGCCTGGACCGCGTTCGGACACGGCCCCGCGATCATCGCCTCCGACGGGCTGCTCGGCGAGGCCTTCGCGCTGTTCTCGGCTGACGAGCGCGCGATGCAGGCCGTCTCGGAGGCGATGGTCCAGCTCGGCGAGGGCGAGGCGACAGAACTGGTCGCCCGTCCCGTCGACGAGGACGAGTACATGGACCTGGCCCGCAGGAAGACGGGCGCGCTGTTCCGCGCGGCCGCCGAACTCGGGGCCATCGCTGCCGACGCCGACGCCTACACCGTGGAGGCGTTCGGCCAGTACGCAGAGCGGGTGGGGGTGGCCTTCCAGATGCGCGACGACGTGCTCGACGCGACGGCCGACTCCGAACAACTCGGCAAACCGACCGGCCACGACGCCGAGATCGGGCGCCCCTCGCTGGTCGAGGTGACCGACCTCGCCCCCGAGGAGGTCGACGAGCGCGCCCACGAGACCAGCGACGCCGCCCTCGCCGCCCTCAACGCCATCGACGCCGAGGACTCGGAGGCGATGGCCTACCTGCAGGACCTCGCCGAGTTCGTCGTCGTCCGCGACCGATAGGGGTTTTCCTGGGCGAGCACACGTCTGCACATGGCTGGCGACCTGTACCTGGGGGTCGACTGGAGTTCGGGGTCGTGGTTCGCTGTCGCGGTGGCGTCCAGCGGGTTCGATCACGCGGCCGTCTACGACGGCGTCGGCGACCTCTGGCACCGCTACGAGGACCGGGCCACACGGGTTTTCGTGGACATCCCCATCGGCCTCCTCGAGGACCAGGAGGGCGGCCGCCGGTGTGACGCCCTCGCCCGCGAGGTACTCGGCCCGCGCAGCGCCTCTGTGTTCACACCACCCGTCCGGGAGGCGACGCGCAAGCGCCGCTACCCTGCGGCCAAGCGCGTCAACGAGCGCAAGTCGGGCCGGGGACTCTCGAAGCAGGCCTTCGCCATCAGCGACGGCATCGCCGAGGTCGACGAGCTCCTCCAGAACGTGCCCGAGGCGCGCGGGGCACTCGCCGAGTCACACCCGGAGGTGTGTTTCCGGGCGCTGGCCGACGACCCCCTCGAACACTCGAAAAAGAAAGCCGGCGGGTACGCCGAGCGGATGCGGGCGCTCGCGTCGTTCGATCCCGACGCGCCCCTGACTGTCCAGGCCGCGGCCGAGGCTGCCGGCGGCGCCGACGTGGCGGTCGACGACGTCCTCGACGCCGTCGTGCTCGCGTACGCGGCCCGGCCCGGCCCGGGCGAGATTCACTCGCTGCCCCCCGATCCGCCGACCGACGCCGAGGGCCTGCCGATGCGTATCGTCTACCGCGCCCTGGAGCCCCTCCCCGAGTGACCGCGATGGCGGATCCTGCGAGTGAACACAGTTGCGTGTGCGACGGCCACAGTACCCCGTGCGGGCAGTGTCAGTACCCGCAGGTACCGGTGTCGCACTAAGAAGACAGCGCGGAGGACGGCCGGTCCGTCCTACAGGCGGGTGACGTTGGTCGCCCGCGGGCCCTTGGGGGCCTGCTCGATGTCGAATTCCAGATCCTGTCCCTCTTCGAGGTCCGGGCCGCCGACGTCCTCCATGTGGAAGAATACGTCCTCGTCCGCGTCCTCAGTTTCGATGAAACCGTAACCGCCGGTGTCGTTGAAGAAATCAACCGTTCCTTTCGCCATTGCTTCTAATTAGAGACATCGCCCACGTATAACCCTTCCGAAAGTATCGATTGTCTGTGAGTAGGTGACGGGGACCGGGGCCGGTCGCCCCCGACAGTCCGGGGGACGGCAACCGACTTGTAGCCGGGTCGCCTACTCCCGCGTGGCCGATGACGAAGACACACAGTTCCGAGCCGGGGTGCCGAGGAGGGGTACGCCCCGCGCTCGCGGGCGCTCGGTCCGCGGGTCGTGCGCGATGACGAACCCTATGAGTGCCGAGGCCAGCTTTCTATCTATACGTTCGCAAGGAGACACGAACGTCAGAGAATCACGTCTGCTGCCCTTAAAAAAGGACAGTCATCAAAGGGCGAATAGAGTGTACTCTGAGTCGTCTCATCTGCTTCGTTGAATAGCGTCCTGTGGGAGCTGGCGTCACGACAAACT
>CAZUVE010000233.1:0-3423 GCA_964623735.1 uncultured Halobacteriales archaeon
TCGCCGAGCGATAACCCTCGGGTGAGCGCCCCACCCGGGGGTCGAGCAGACGAGTTACAACACTCAGTATCGGACGGACTGCTGGAGATCAGTGCCGGAGCCACCGCACGACGGCGTACGGTCGTCCCGGGACACAGGGACACCAATCCGTCTCACAGCGACCGCACCTGCACGGTCCAGAACTCCGCGAAGGCGTCCTCGAGCGCCGCCTCGGGATCGCCGGTGGCGTCGACCGGTTCGGCGAGGTCTGCCAGGTCGGAGAGCTCCCAGATGACCGACCGCTCGCCGACGACGTACAGCGGGTCGACGGGGCGCTCCCCGAGGGCCGCCCGGCAGCGGTCGAGGTGGTCGGCGATTTCCTCGTCGCGGAGCCGCTCGAACCGGGCCTGCGAGAACCCGCCCTTGGAGTGCTGGCTCGTGAGGTCGCTGTCGAAACCGTGGAAGGCCGTCCGCTCGTCGCCCTCGTAGGTGCCCATCGCGAACAGGTCCGAGCGGACGAGCGCGAGCGCGAACTCCCCGGAGGGCCGGAACCACGACCGGTCTAAGCGGGCGCCCCGGCCCCACTCGACGAACGGCTCCGGCGGGACCGGGACTGACAGGCAGGCGCCGACGAGACCGTCGTCGTCGGTGACAGCGAGGCAGGGCGCCGCCCGCGCGACCAGCCCCGCGCGGTCGCCGAAGGCGTCCCGCACGGCGTCGGGGAGGTCCCGGCCGTCCGCCACGTACGCGGTCAACAGCCCCTCCGGACCGGTCGCGAGGGATTCGAGCCGTGCGAGGAGTTCCCCGAGACGCGACCCGCGGACGCTGGTCTCGCGCCGGAACGAGGCCTCCACGTCGCCAGACTGGAGGCGTTCGACCCGGTCCTCGAGTTCGACGACGCGGTCCTCGAGGCGGTTGACCCGGCGCTGTGCCTCCTGGCGGTCGGTGACCGCGTCCGCACGGCGCTCCTGCTCGGCCGCGAGCTGGCGTTCGAGGTGTTCTTTCTCCTCCTCCAGGGTCGCGATGCGCTCCTTGAGGTCGGTCCGGCCCAGCAGGTCGTCGAGCATACTCGAGGGGAGAACGGCGAGGGATTAAACCCCCACGAGTCCGCGTCCGGCGGGCTCGTACGGATTGCTGTCCCTGTGTCCCGGGACGACCGCACGACGCGTACTGTCGATCCGGCAACGACTTACAGCGATCCGTATCAGGTCATCGGGTCCCGGCCTTGCCCCGGCCGGTCCGACGTCAGCGCGAGCAGTTGCGAGGCCCGGTCGGCCTTGGCGAGCAACACCTCGCGCAGGGCCGGCGGGTTGCGAACCGTCCCGTCGAGTACCTCGTCGGGGACTGCGAGCGTGTCGGCCGGAACCTCCCCGTCGCCGTGGACGGCGAAGTGGCTGGTCCCGAGTTTCATCACCAGCGGGCGGTCGAGGCGCTCGACCCCGTCGCCGTCCGTGTAGAGCTGTCTGTTGACGCGCTCGTGCTGGGCGCGGCACATCCTCGGTGCGCCCTCGCCCCGTTCGACGTACAATCGTCCCAGGTAGTACCCCCGTGAGAACTCCTCGAACATGCGCTCTGTCGTGTCCTTTGCTACCGCCCCGCATAAAGGCTGGCCAGTACACTTATATCGACGCGCATTTTGACTGGCGCAGTCGGGCGGTTTCGCACGGGGTGCCGTCACTGCGTCCCGGGACGACCGTACGCAGTCTGGGTCGACCCGGCACTGACTTACAGCAGTCACTATCAGCCGACAACCGACATTGCTTAGGCGAGCGGCGCCGGTGTGAGCGTATGGGTCGGGCGACGCCGGTTCCGCGGTCGGTCGCGCGGGCGTACCTGCTGGCCGGGCCGAACCTCGTCGCCCTGCTGTGTATCAACGGGCTGGCGCTGCTGGTCGGGATCCGGTTCTACGTCGCCGACCTGCCCGCGGTGCCGACGGCGCTGTGGCCGCTGTTCGCGGACTCGCCGACAGCCGTCTTCCTCGCGATGCTGTCGCTGGCGACGCTGCTTCCGGCGGTCGGGGGACGGTTCGACGCCGTGCCCAACTCGCGGCCGGCGGCGTACCTCCACACGCTGGCGTTCGTCTGGCTCGTGAAGACCGGGCTGTGGACCGTCGTCGCGCTCACCCTCGGGTTCGACCGGTACTTCCCGGCGCCGTGGGACTACTTCGGCATCGTCTTTACCCACCTCGCCTTTCTCGTCGAGGCCTCTCTCATCCCACACTACGGCCGGACGTCACGGGGAGCCCTCGCGTTCGCGCTCGTGGTCGCGCTGGCCAACGACGCCCTCGACTACGGCTACGGGCTCCACCCGCCGCTGCGGTACGACCCCGGTCTGACCCTGGCGGCGGCGAGTCTCGGGCTGTCCGTCCTGGCGGTCCTGCTCGCCGCCCGTTCGTTCCCGAAACTCCACAAGAGCAGTCGATGAACGCTGTCTGTCCCCGAAGGCCGGTTTCACGCCGCGTTGAACGGAACGAACGGAGGTCTGGCTTTTTAAGCCGGGGAGGCAAAAAGTGCTAAAGAATGCGCGCCCGTCAGGTCGTTGTGTCCGGAGCGGTCGTGTTTGTCGCGGCGGTGATGATCGCCACCCCCGTCGTGGGGGGAGCGGTGTCGCCGGCGGAGTTCCAGACCGGCGACTCCGGCGAGACCGGGGACGACGGCAAATTCGGCAGCCGGATCGCCTCGTTCGCACAGGCCAGTGCCGTCGACGCGAACGATACCGTCGACCGCGGCATGTGGCGGGCCACCGTCAACAACAGCGAGGACCCGGACCAGGCCGTGACAGCGCGGACCGAGAACCTCGAGCGCCGGCTGGAGCGCCTCGAGAGCCAGTCGGCGACGCTGCGGGCACAGCGCGAGAACGGGACAATCCCGGAGGTCGCGTACACGGCCCGCGCGAGCGCACTCCGGGTCCGTATCGCGAACCTCCAGCGCGCGATCAACGGGACCGAGGCGGTCGCGCGCCGGACCGGCGTCGACACGACGGAACTCGAGAGACTCCGCTCGGAGGCCGACAGCGTGTCCGGCCCACAGGTGGCCGAGTGGGCCCGGAAGATCGCCGATCCCCCGCGCGGCCCGCCCGAGGGCGCTGGGCCCGGTGACGGTCCGCCCGACGACACTGGTCCACCCGACGACGCCGGCCCGCCCGACGACACTGGTCCACCCGACGACACCGGCCCACCAGACGACACTGGTCCACCCGACGACGCCGGCCCGGGGACAAACGAGAGCGAGTCCGGGTCGTCGGACGACGGTGGCGGCGACGGCGGTCCCGGTGCGGGCAGCGAACGAGGCGGCCAGGGGGACGGTGCTGGTTCTGGTTCGGATCGAGGTGATGGCGATGGACGCGACCGGGGCGATGACAGCAGAGATGGTGGCAATACCGATGAGGACGATAGCGACGAAGGCGACGGCGGTGACGGAGGCGACGGCAGTGATGATGGCGACG
>CAZUVE010000234.1:0-3413 GCA_964623735.1 uncultured Halobacteriales archaeon
CTCGATAGCGACTCGATTTGTGGGTAAGAGACAGACCTACACGGGTGGGCGTTCGACCGCTTCACCGAGATGCTGGAATACAAAGCCACAGAGCGCGGGATCAGCGTCGAGCGCGTGGACGAACACGACACGTCCAAATCCTGTGCGTCGTGTGGAACCACCGACGACAGCCAGCGGGTCGAACGTGGGTTGTACGTCTGCGACGAGTGTGGACTGGTCGCCAACGCCGACGTGAACGGGGCCGAAAACATCCGACAGAAGGTACTCCCGAGTCTCGCCTGTGACGGGGGAGATAGGGATAACGGCTGGATGGCACAGCCAGCGGTGCGCCTGTTCGACAAATCTACGGGGCAAGTAGCCCCACAAGAGCAGGTGAACCGCGAACCACAATATCCCAACGCTTGGGAAACCGCGCCGTTCACGGCGCGGAGGATGTCATGAGGAGAGATAGATTCCGACGAACAGGGAGGAGTTGAACAGCGCGTGTACCAGCGATGGTGCTATCAGATTGTCTGTCAGTTCGTACACGGAGCCGAAGATGAGGCTCGGCACGGAGATGATGATGATCGTCAGGAGAGCCGCGTTCGGACTTCCGAGTAGCGCGATGATGTGTAACGGTGCAAAGGCTGCTGTCGCGAGGACGATCGCCGCCCACACGCTGAACCGCTCCGCGAGAAGTCCCTGGATGACACCCCTGAACAGCAACTCCTCGCCCGGCGCATTGAGCAGAAACACGAGTGGAACAAGAAAGGGGATTATCTCGGGATTCTGCTGTGCTGTCTCGCCCGCAGCGTTACTCGCAGGCTGTTCGTTCGCCAGCGCGATGACAATCGCCGCGACAACGGGAGTGGCGACAATCGCTGCGATCCACGCACCGAGAGAGATACCGAGTTCACGGAGTGACGGGACCGAAACCGGCACAAACGAACGGAGTGACCTGTCCTTGTACACGAAGTAGAGAACAGCGACGAGCGGAAACCCGAGTCCCTGGATTGCGACGAGGCTCAGTGCTAACTGACTCAGCGGAGTGGCTGACACCCCGAGCCAGACGAAGAGAACGAATCCGAGGATCGAGAGGATCACGCCGCCGGTGAGAATCCCGGCGACAGCCAATCCGAAACACGTGGCGACGAGCCATATCCGACTCGCGCGAAACGACGTCTGTCCCACAGTCACAAATACGGCCACAGAGTCAAAAACGGCACGTGCCAGGTCTACCAGCTCACCAACTCGAAACGGAACAGGACGGTGTGTCGAACTGCCTGTCCGGGCAGTGAGATGATCGGGTCGAGTGTCTATTCTGATACCGTCGGCGTCGTGTGGCCGTACCGGGAGACGGGAACAGCAATCCGTACCGGACTGCAGGGCTGTCCGTCCGGTGGTACACCTATGTGTCTCCGTTCCGTAGTGGAGGTGTGACGGAACACCAGCGCGATGTGGTGACCGAGACCGAGAAGAGTCCGAACCCAGTAGCCCTCTCGCTCGTCGGGGGGTTCGTCGGCACAGTCACCGGCCTCAAGCGGGGCGGCGTTCCCGGTGCGGTGGTCGGCGGGTTCGTCGGCGGCACCGCCGGCTACCTTAGCGGCGCGTCTCTCGGCGACGGAGAGTCGACCGCGACCACCCCGGGGAGTGACACCGAGCCTATCAGCGTCGGCGTCTCCGGAGATTCGGGAGAGGGAGACGACGGGGACGACGCGGCCGAGTAACGAATCTGACAGGCGACGGCGACAGAGGGGCGCGGCTGCGACGGGAGGCGTCGGAACGTCTCGGGGTCCGGCCAGACGCGACCGTCGCGGTGGTGGGCTTGACTTCCTCCCCGCCGTGAACGGCTGTCTCTTACCCACAAGTCACAGGCTAATTTCCAACAGAGCTTTGGATGAATCGCAAGACAGCGATGGAATTAACTATTAATACTGATTTGTAGTTGACAGGGAACAGACCAACTTACCGTAATCTCGCCTAATTTTACTGTAATTCGACCCCATCACGCACACTATCAGAATAGTTACTCATTCCGATAGCCGGCGTAGCGGCGCTCACACGTCGATTTGCGACCACCGATCTCCTCGAAAGATGTGGGTATCGGTGTGGGTAAGAGACAGCCCTGAAGCGCGAGGCTTTTTCCTCGATACTCCCGTAATGCCCTCCAGCGCGTGCTCGCTTACGGCGGCATGGTGACAGACCACGTGGAGGACGACGGCGAGAAACGTCTCCAACAGGTCCTGGACGCGGGCCGTGAGGCCGTCGATGTCACACGAACCGCCGGCGACGTCACCGAGGTGTTGCTCCGCTCTGAGACTGAACGCACTCCGGTGGCTGTCCGACCTGCCCTCGAGGAACAGATCGAGGACGTGCGAACCAGTCACGAACGGGCAATCATCTCTGTCGAAGAGATGATTCCGGATGTCGAGGTGCTGGCTGACGATCTGCTGGAGTCGGTGTTCCGGAACCTGCTGAACAACAGTATCGTGCACAACGACAGGGAACTCGCCGAAGTCACCGTTTCGGTGAGTGCCGACGAGAACGTGGTCCGCGTTCTCGTGGCGGATAACGGTCCGGGTATTCCCGACGACCAGAAAGAACGGATCTTCGACGAGGGCGAGAAAGGCCTCGACAGTGAAGGCACTGGACTGGGGCTGTACCTCGTCCGGACGCTTGTCGACCGCTACGGTGGCGCTGTCTGGATCGAGGACAACGAACCCGAGGGCAGCCGGTTCGTCGTCGAGTTGCTCTGTTGTGAGTGATCGACCTGGCGTCTCCGGTCACGGCACCAGGTCCACACAGTTTTGACCACTAGGTTGGCGACCCTCACGCGGATTGCCGTAAGTCAGTGCCAGATCGACCACGCGGGGTCGTGCGATCCTCCGGGAAAACTGTTAAGCAACTCGTATCAGTCGGCCGTTCCGTACTGGTCCGATCCCGACTCGGAACCACGTGCCGGCGTCCCGCGGGCTGTCGAACCGTCCGACGCCCCGGATCCGCCGACGGGTGCCCGTACGAACATCGCGTGGCCGATCAGCCCTGCCCCGAACAGCGCGCCCACCGAGACGGCGAACGGGAGCTCGACGCCGAAACCGAAAAGCGCCCCCGAAATACCGACGACTGACAGGGGGATCAGGCCGAGAACCAGGTCGTAGTAATCTAACATGATCTATTACTATATACACGGGTTATATGTATAAGTCTTTCTCATACGCACGATATAACGTTCATTGTAGGCACTGAATATTTATCAGAAATAATCCTAATACCCTTTCGTAACGTATCCATGCTATCTTCTAACAGCGAGAGAATCCCGCCGTCGACGGCGCTACGCGCCGTCTGCTCGTGGCGTCTCCGACGCCACGCTGTTCACGGCGGGCGTGACTCGATGGAAACGCTGCTACTCCATGAGAACGTGAAGCAAGCATGGG
>CAZUVE010000235.1:0-3381 GCA_964623735.1 uncultured Halobacteriales archaeon
TCGTGCTGGACGTCGACGAGACGCTCCGGTCGGCCGGCAACACCGACAACGAGATTCCCCGCGAGACGCTGCACCTCCTGACGCGGTTCCACGAGGGCGGCGTCCCGGTCGTCATCTGCACCGGCCAGACCCTCGAGAACGTGAAGGGCTTTCTCATCCAGGGGCTGGGCAACGAACTCGTCCACTCGGGGACTGTCAGTGTCGTCTACGAGGCCGGGACCGGCGTGTTCACGCCCGGCCACGGCGCCGACACCAAGCGCCTCCTCTACGAGGATCTCGACGGGGAGATCCGGGACGTGTTCGGCCGGATCCGCTCGCGGGTCCTCCCGGACGCCCCCGAGGCCATCCGGCGGGGCTGTCACCTCCAGGGCAACGAGTTCAACGTCACGCTGAAGCCGAACTTCGAGGCCGGGAGCGACCGCGCCCGGGAGGTGATCGACGAGGGACTCGTCTACCTGCTCGACCTCTTAGAGGAGAGTGTCGCCGACGCCGGCAACACCGGAGCCGGAGACGGGACCCGGGGCTACGCACGCGCCCACTACGCAGACGCCGACCCGGAGATCCGGGGTGTGCTGGAGACGCGCGGCGAACAGTCGGACGTCTCCGCCGCCGACGTACCCGAGGGGGTGGCGGCACTGTTCGAGCGGATCGACGTCGCCTACTACGAGGCCGACGCCGCCGAGATTGGCTCCCTGGAGCTCAACAAGGTCGTCGGGGTCGAGGCAGCCCTCGAGGTACTCGGCGTCGAGGACCCCTTTGCCCTGGTGATGGGCGACTCGAAGAGCGACCTCCGTGTGATGCGGTGGATCGAGAGGACCGACAGCGGGATTGCCGCCGCGCCCGACCACGCCTCCGAGGACGTCCTCGAGCACGTCATGTCGACGAGCGATCTCGTCTTCGACCGCGGCGACGCCGCCGAGATGCTCCGGACGACGTACGCGCTCAACCGCCTCGCCGCCCTCGAGTGACGTCCCGTCAGGCGAATCCGTCGGAAGATCGGTCCAGCGCCGCGAGGATCCGGACCTCGTCTCCGGCGACGCCGAGTTCACCGACGACGTCCAGGTCCCCGGTGGCGTCCACCTGGCACTGTGTCGCAGCCGGTAGGGCCACGCGCGGATCGAGGCCGTCGACGCGAGCGGAGCGCGAACCAGTGACGGCGTCGTGGCGGTTCACGAGGAGACAGTCTACGACGACAACGGGACGCTCCTGACCGGGTCGCTGCAGGACTACACCCTGCCGAGGACCGAACACGTCCCGGAGATCGAGTGGGACTCGACGGTCACGGAGTGCCCGCACAACCCGCTGGGTGTGAGAGGCGTCGGCGAAGCAGGCGCCATCGCCGCCCCGCCCGCGGTCGTCAACGCCGTCGTCGACGCCCTCGGCCCACCCGGTGTCGGGGGCCTGGAGACGCCACTGACCCCCGAGCGTGTCTGGCGAGCGATCCGCAGCCACGGGTCGTAGCGGGTTGCGGTTCCGCGGGTTCGGCGTCGCGTCCCCGGGGCTCACCGGGCGAGTACGGGACACTCTGCCCGGCGCTCGCGATACTGGCGGTCTCCTCGGTGAAGCCACCAGTCCACCCGCGGAACGTTCTGCCCGAGAATCGACAGCGTTTCCCCGCCCCCTTCCCTGACGATGGATAGATGAGCCGCGACTACATCGAGGTGCGCGGTGCCGAGGAACACAACCTCAAGGACGTCGACGTCCGGGTACCCCGCGAGAAGCTGACGGTCGTCACAGGTCTGTCGGGGTCGGGCAAGTCCTCGCTCGCGTTCGAGACCATCTACGCCGAGGGACAGCGCCGCTACATCGAGTCGCTGTCGGCGTACGCCCGGAACTTCCTCGGGCAGATGGACAAACCCCAGGTCGAGAACGTCGAGGGGCTCTCGCCCGCCATCTCGATCGACCAGAAGAACGCCGCCAACAACCCCCGCTCGACTGTCGGGACGGTCACCGAACTCCACGACTACCTCCGCCTCCTGTACGCCCGCGTCGGGACGCCACACTGCCCAGAGTGTGGCCGCGAGGTGGGCGAACAGAGCGCCCAGCAGATGGTCCGTCGCCTGCTCGAGGTCCCAGAGGGGACGCGCGCGAAAATCTGTGCGCCGGTGGTCCGCGACCAGAAGGGCGCCTTCGAGGACCTGTTCGACGACCTCGTGGGCGAGGGGTACACACGCGTCGAGGTCGACGGCCGGCCGTACGACCTGACGATCGACCGGCCCGACCTCGACGAGAACTACGACCACACTGTCGACGTGGTCGTCGATCGGGTGCGTGTCAGCGCGGACGCCCGCTCCCGCGTCACGGACTCCGTCGAGACCGCCCTCGAGGAAGCGGACGGCGTCCTGAAGGTCGTCTTCCCCGACGCCGACGTCGAAATCGGCGGGTCCCGTGCCCGCTCGACGGGCGACCTCTCTGACGCCGAGGGCGACATCGACGGCGAGGACCGTCTCGTCGTCGAGTTCTCGGAGGAACTCGCGTGTACGCACTGCCACATCGACATCAGCGAGATCGAGACCCGGTCGTTCTCGTTCAACAGCCCCCACGGCGCCTGCCCGGAGTGTGAGGGTATCGGCGAGACCAAGGAGGTCGACGAGGCGCTGGTGGTCCAGGACCCCTCCACGCCGCTCAAGCACGTCTTCGAGCCCTGGAGTTACAACCGGACCTACTACTCCCGGCAACTCGACAACGTCGCCGAACACTTCGGCGTCTCACTGACCACCCCCTTCGAGGACCTCGATCCCGACATCAGGCGGCAGTTTCTCTACGGCACCGACGGCCGGGTACACTTCGAGTGGACGACGAAGAACGGCACTCGCGAGAAGACAGAGCGCTTCGAGGGCGTCATCCCCAACCTGGAGCGCCGTCACGTCGAGACGGACAGCGACCGCGCCCGCGAGCACATCGAGGAGTACATGGCGGTCACGACCTGTCCCGCCTGCGAGGGCACCCGCCTGAAGACCGAGTCCCGCGCGGTTCTCGTCGACGGAACGTCGGTCACCGAGGTCAACAGGATGTCCATCGGCGACGCCCTCGACCACTTCGAGGGGATGGAGGCCGCCCTCGACAAGCGGGAGACGAAAATCGCCGAGGAGATCCTCAAGGAGATCCGCGCCCGCCTGGGGTTCATGTGCGAGGTCGGACTCGACTACCTGACGCTGGACCGCGAGGCGTCGACGCTCTCGGGCGGTGAGAGCCAGCGCATCCGCCTCGCCACACAGATCGGCAGCGGTCTCGTGGGGGTGCTGTACGTGCTCGACGAGCCATCGATCGGCCTCCACCAGCGCGACAACGACCGCCTGCTGGACACCCTCGAGGAGTTGCGCGATCTCGGAAACACGCTGCTCGTGGTGGAACACGACACCGAGACGATGCGCCGCGCGG
>CAZUVE010000236.1:0-3323 GCA_964623735.1 uncultured Halobacteriales archaeon
CCGTTCTCGGCGTCGAGTTCGCCGTACTCGAACGAGCCGACGTTGTCGAAGTCGATCACGTCGACCGGCCCGTCGGCGGTCGCCCCGTCGACACCCTCGACGGACCGCAACTCCACCTCGGTCCCGAGGTCGTCGGCCACCGACCGGAGGTGACCGAGGTCTCCGAGGACGACCAGCCGGGTCGCCTCGCGTACCGACTCCTCGGCAACTGCCTCGAGTGTGATCTCCGGGCCGATGCCCGCGGGGTCGCCCATCGTCACGCCGACCGTGGGTTGATTGCTCGCCATACCTGTGATACCAGCGCCGTCCGTCTTCAACCTTCCTCTCTGTGGATTATCCAGAAGATCGCCGGTCCCGTCCAGCGGAGTTACCCCTCATGAGACGCTGTCGCTGACGCGATGGTGCCGAATCGACAGTCACGTGGTCGCGGTCGCCACGAACCGAGATCGGACAGCCGACGAGGCTCCGACACCGGTTGCCGGTCGGCACGCCGCTATTTGGCCACCGGTTCCTCGACCGGGTTCCGGAACGCCTTCTCGGCGACTGAGACGGCGTCGCCTGCCGATTCCAGTGCCTCTATCCGGGCGTACAGTCGAGTCATCGTCCTTACTCCTATTTTCGCAACGTCTGTGAAATTGGGTTTGTCGTGTCTCATACTGATTGCTGTTCCTGTGTCCTGGTACAACCACGCTGTCGTGCGGTCGATCCGGCACTGACGGACAGCAATCAGTATCACTCGCTGCCGAGGTCGGCCAGCCGGTGCATGCTGTCCCGGACCCGCGGGTAGAGGTCGCGGTACACCTCGTAGTATTCGTCGTAGACGCGTCCGGTCTCGGGATCGGGTTCGGTGGTGCCGGTGATCTCAGTCTCCGTCTTGACGCGCCCGACGTCCTCGAAGACACCGATCCCGTAGCCCGCGAGGAAGGCGTCACCCAGCGGCGACCCCAGCGGGTCGGCGACGTACTCCTGGCGGACCCCCGTGATGTCGCTGACAATCTGGCGCCACAGCGGGCTGCGCGCGCCGCCGCCGATTGCGCGCACGGTGTCGAGGTCGATGCCCACGTCGCGCACCGCGTCGACGTGGTGGCGGAAGCCGTAGCCGACGCCTTCGAGGGTCGCCCGGAACAGGTGGCTCTTGGTGTGCTGGAGGGTCAGGCCGACGAGCGTCCCCCGGGCGGACTCGTCGGTGATGGGCGTCCGCTCGCCGCTGAAATAGGGGAGCAAGACGAGCCCGTCGGCCCCGGGATCGACTTCGGCGGCCTGCTCGTCCAGGAGTTCGTACGGGTCGATTCCCTCCTCTTCGGCGCGTTGGCGCTCGGCGTCGGCGATCTCGTCGCGGAACCACCGCAGGATCGCCCCAGAGGTCGCCATCCCGCCCCCGGCGGTGTAGACCCCCTCCAGACAGAACGGTCCCGACCACAGCCCTTCGGGCGCGCGGTTCTCCTCGAGGACCGAGAAGACGACGCCGGTGGTGCCGTACATGAAAATCGACTCCCCGGGGTCGACAGCGCCGACGCTGACCATCGACGCGAAGACGTCGCCGGTGCCGACGATCACCGGCGTACCCGCCGCGAGGCCAGTTTCCTCGGCGGCCTGCTCGGTCACCTCGCCGGCGACCTCCGTCGCCCACGCGGGTTCGGGCAGCATGTCGGTGGTGGCGCCGACCGCCTCGACCATCCCCTCGTGCCAGGCCAGCGCGTCGGGGTCGTACATCGGGTGGAAGTGTGAGGCGACGGCGTTGTCGATGACGTAGTTGTCCGTCAACTCGTGGACGACGTACCCCGTCGAGTCGACGATCCGCTCGGCTCGCTCGAACAGGTCCGGTTCGTTGCGCCGGAACCACAGGACCTTGGATCCGACCGACTGGAAGGTCAGGTGGTTGCCACAGACTTCGTAGATCTCCTCCTCGCCGATTCGCTCGGTGAGGAGGTCGATCTCCTCGCTGGAGCGGGTGTCGACGCCGTAGAGGATGGCGGGCCGGAGGGGGTCGCCGTCGGCGTCGACGGGTTGCATCGCGGGGGCGATCCCGCTGACGCCGACGCCCGCGATGTCGGCAGCCTCGACCTCCGAGTCGGAGAGCAGTTCCCGCGAGAGAGTCACGAAGCCCTCCCACCAGACCTCCTCTGCGTCGTGTTCCAGCCAGCCGGGGTTCGGGACGATGAACTCGTGCTCCCTCGACGCCGACGCAACCACATCGAGGCTCTCGTCGACGATCACCCCGGAAGATCCCGACGTCCCGACGTCGACGCCGAGCAGGTACCTCGTTCCCATACTCGGCTGTGTGCGTCCCGCCTGCAATAACAATTTCGCCCGCTCGAGGTCGTCTGCGCCGGAGAGCGGTCAGTTCGACGTGTGGATGGCCCGACCGAGCGTGTGCTCGGCGGCCTCCATCACCGCCTCCGAGAGGGTCGGGTGGACGTGGATCGTCTCCGCGACGTCGTGCAGCGTCGCCCGCTGCCGGATTGCCAGGCTCAGTTCGGGGATCAGTTCCGAGGCGTCGGGGCCGACGTGAACAGTTGTGTTCGCGGGCTGAAGTCGACCCACTGTGTACGACCGCACACAGTCGTGCGGTAGATCCGGCACTGACTCACAGCAATCACTGTCACAGAGGACGAGACCATCGTCGTTGTCGAGTCGGAGAAGGCGACCAACGAAGTCGAGTCCGGGGATGACGGTGTCCTCCGCCGGATCGCTGTCCCCGAGGGTGGAACCGTCGAGCCCGGCACTCCCATCGGTGTCGTGGCGGATGCCGACGAGGACCTCTCCGGCTACGAGGCCGAAATCGACGCCGGCGGAGCGACAGGAGACGACACCGACGCCGGTAGGACCGTCCAACCGCCGACGCCGGAGGCGGCACCAACACCGGGGACAGTGCTGCTCCGACAGCCAGGACTGTGGGCGAGGCTGCCGGGACACCACCGCAGACCGGAGACGCCAGCGGCACGGGGGACACGGACAGGGTGGGACAGAGCGCCGACAGTGCCGCCGGGGGCGCTGACGGCCAGCGAGCGCCTCCTCGGCGTCGAACGCACCATCGACTCCGACCCCGACCTCGGAGACCCGTATGCCGACCGCCGGCAGTCGTACTTCGACCGCTGGCAGGCCGTCACGGACCTGTGCCGGCGTGGGGCCGGGTACGCCGAGTGAACCACGGGCCGATTAAATTACAACAATACGATTGTAATAGACACCCGGGACACCGCGCTCCGGGGCCCGCGACAGCCGGCCGGCGGATCGACGGCACCAGCAATTACATTATGTGAACAATCCGGTTCCGGTGCCGGGACCAACGGGAACCGGGACCAACGGGAACCGGGACCAAC
>CAZUVE010000237.1:0-3288 GCA_964623735.1 uncultured Halobacteriales archaeon
CCGAGAGATCTCTCTGTTTCATACGGATCGCTGTACGTCAGTGCCGGATCGACCGTACGCTGTCGTGCGGTCGTACTGGTAAACAGGGACAGCAATCCGTACGATTGTTTCTCAGATAGACCCACGTAGGTATAGAAGAGATCAAGTGCGTCAGGCCCTTGAGATTTATAGATGAGAGTGTCAAACCGGTTCTACTTCGAGAGCGTTGCTGGCGAGCCGTTGTGTTGTGTCTGCGCGGTGTGTCGTGAGGTGCACACTTGATACTGATTGCTGTAACTGTGCGCCGGTACGACCGCACGACAGTGTGCGGTCAATCCGACGATGACTTACAGCAATCACTATGAGTCTCAGAAGCCGTCTCGGTGGGCTGTTCAGGGGGCAATCGGAACTGGATCTGACTGACGGCTCCATTCCGAAGTCGCTGTTTTTCCTCTCGTTGCCGATCGTCATCACCAATCTGCTGCAAGTCAGCTACAATCTGGCCGATACGTTCTGGCTCGGCCGCTACAGTACGGAGGCGCTGGCGGCGATTAGCCTCGGGTTCCCGCTCGTCTATCTGTTCATCTCGCTCGGGCTCGGACTGACGGTCGCCGGCAGCGTCCTCGTCGCACAGCACACCGGCGCCGACGACGCGGCGGCCGCCGAGTACGCCGCCTCTCAGACAGTCAGTCTGACACTTTTGGCTGGCCTGGGGCTCGGATTGCTCGGGTTCGCGTTCGTTGCCGAGCTGCTGCAGGTGTTCGGTGCTGAGGCGGCTGTCTTGGAGCTTGCCACCAGCTACATGGAAGTCATCAGCCTCGGGCTTCCGTTTCTGTTTGGTTTCATAGTTTTCATTGCACTCATGCGAGGGGCCGGCGACACCATCACGCCGATGCTCGTCATGCTCGGAACGGTCGTGCTCAACATCGTTATCGATCCGCTGCTTATCTTCGGCGTGGGACCGATCCCCGAACTGGGCGTCCAGGGAGCGGCAATCGCCACTGTCTTTTCGCGTGGATCGGCGATGGTAGTCGGTCTCTGGCTCATGCTGCGTGGCTCCCACGGCATCCAGATTCACGCACAAGAGATGGTACCCGACCTCGAGTATACCCGGAAGATCCTGCGGCTCGGGGTGCCGGCCTCTATCGAGAACACCGGCCGGGCCATCTCGGTCAACGCCGTGTTGCTCATCGTCACGTTGTTTTCGACGCCGGTCGTCGCCGCATTCGGCGTCGGTATCCGCGTCTTCTCGATGATCTTCATGCCCGCCATCGCCATCGACCGCGGCGTCGAGACGATGACCGGTCAGAACATCGGCGCTGGCCGGAAGGACCGCGTCGTCGCAACCAACCGGTTTGCCGCCAAGACGTCATTTCTCATCCTGTCGGCACTGGGCGTCCTCACGTTCGTGTTCGCTCCCGAGATCATCCGTCTGTTCGACGACTCGCCGGCCGTCGTCGCAGAGGGGGCGACTTTCCTGCGGTGGATTGCGCCCACGTTCGGCTTTGTCGGCGTGTTACGGGCCTACAGTGGTGGGTTCCGCGGCGCCGGGAAGACGCTGACCGCTGCCGCCATCGCGGTCCTGCTGTTCGGCTTCATCCGCCTGCCGGTCGCCTACGTCGTCTCCCAGGGACTCGTGCCGGTCGATCTTTGGTTCTTTGGGGCTCGCACCCCGACCGGAATCTGGTTCGCGTTCGCCTTCTCCGGCATCATCGCGGCCACCGTCGCTGCCGGCTGGTTCGAACTCGGGAAGTGGCGCGGGATAGACCTCAGCGGCTCCTCGGACGACGCCGACCAGTCGAGTGGAAACGCCACACAGGGGGAGAGTGCCGGCGAGACAGAGCCGGGACCCACCACGAGCGAGGCCTGATCGTCGAACCGACGTAACGGACGTCGGGCGTCGTTGGATTCGCGTCCGACGTGCAAAACACCAATCCCGAATGCCTCCGGTGGCCGTCCACCAGCAGGTCCGGTGGTCGGCGACACCTGTTCTCGTCTATCTCACCGACCCGGAGGTCCACTCGGGGCCCGGACCGGTTGGCGACCCCGTCTGTGAGATGGACGGATTGCTGTCCGTCAGTGCCGGATCGACTGCGCGTCGTGTGGTCGTACCGACAAACAGTTACAGCAAGCCGTATGAACTCGTTTCAAACACACAATACGAATACAGTCCAGTCCGTATGTCTCGCTTTTTTGTGCTCGGCAGACGCTCGGTTCTGATCGACCTCGGGGGAATCCGTGCTGGTGTGGGAGAATTACCGGCGCAGTTCCTGTACGAGGGATATAATAATTTATACTGTTGTGGACGTAGACCCGAGCAATGTCCGAGATCCGCCTCTCCGAGACAAGAGACCTGTTCAGTCGGGAACTGACATTTCCGGTCACCTGCGAGGAGGTCATACACGCCTGTGGTGACACCACGTTGCGAGCCCCGGGCGGGGACAGCGAATCGATCGGTGACGTGCTCGAACGATGTGAAGCGAGAGAGTTCACCTCGACGGACGAACTCGTGGACACGCTCATGATGTTCATCAGCGAGAACTACGTCGGCCGAACCGGCTACGACGACCGCGGGGCGAACCCGACGTACGACGACGAGGTGTCACTATGATAGACACGACAGTCATCTCTGGTGTTCCCGGCGTCGGCGCGTCGGAGGTCTGTCGGCTCGCCAGACAACGGCTCGGAGACGAGTACAAACTTCTGAATTTCGGGGACATCATGCTTGAAGAGGCGATTGCCCAGGAGCTCGTCTCCGAGCGTGCCGACCTCGGGACGCTCTCACGTCGGGAGATTCACCGCTTGCAGCGCCGGGCCGGGGAGTTCATTGCCTCGACGGCCCGGACGAACGCGGTTCTCGTCAACACGCACCTCGCGGTAGCGACTGCCCACGGATTTCTGCCGGGCCTCCGAGCCGAGGTACTGGGGGACATAAGCCCGACACGCCTGGTTCTCGTCGAGGCGGATTCCGAGACAATCGCCAGTCGCCGCAAGACGGTCGACCACCGGGAGTACCGCGAGCAGGGTGTCCGCGCAATCGACCTTCACCAAGACCTGCATCGTGCGGCAGCGATGCACCACGCGATCGAGGCGGGGTGTCCGGTTCGCCTCGTCGAAAACGAGACCACGCCCGACGGGGCGGCGAAAACGCTGGCGAGAATCGTCACCGAGGGCGACCCGCGATAGGCGGGCACCACGGTGGCCGATCCGAACACGACCGAACCGAATTCTGGTAGGCTAGACCACTGATAGGGTCGGTTGTACCGTTTTACTGTTACGACCGCACGCCCTCGTGCGGTGGATCCGACA
>CAZUVE010000238.1:0-3257 GCA_964623735.1 uncultured Halobacteriales archaeon
CGGTAGCGGTCGCCGCTCGGGCCCACCGGCGTCGGGTCCGTCGAGCGCAGGTGGTGTTCGACGAACAGGTACCCGCCGGGGACGAGCGCTCCCTCGATGTCCGGGAACCGGTCGACCGCGCGGTAGAAGCTGACCGTCACCACCGCGTACCGGTCGGTCGGGAACACGTGGGCGGGAACGTCCGCCTGGATGGGGTTGAGGCGGTCCGCGACGCCGCGCTCGGCCGCGTTCTCGCGGGTGATCCGGAGTCCCTCGCGCGACTGGTCGATGGCGTCGACAGTGTAGCCCGCCTCCGCCAGGAAGACGGCGTTGCGGCCGGTCCCGGTTGCGACATCCAGCGCCCGCCCGTCGGGGAACTCGGAGACGTAGTCCCGGAGTACCGGCGACGGATCCGGGTCCCGCGGGTACTCGCCCTCGCGGAACCGTTCGTCCCAGGTGGTCATGCCCGCCCGTAGGCCGGGCGGGAGTGTCAATCCCTCGCCCTCGCCCTCGCCCCCGCCCCCGCCCTCGCCCCGCACCCGGCTGTGCGGCCAAAGGTTAACTGTCCGACGGTCCCGACAATTGGTATGGCACAGCGTACGGCCGGCTACGACTGCGGGTTTCTCGCCGACATCCTCCCGGACGGGCGGGTCGACTTCGAGGAGGGCCGCCGCGAGGAGTTCGCCGTCGACGCGAGTCCCCACGAACCGCGCCTCCCCGACGCGGTCGCCTGGCCACACTCGACGGCGGAGGTCTCGGAGATTCTCGCCACAGCGGACGAGCGCGGCGTACCCGTCACCCCGTGGTCGGGCGGGAGCAGCCTCGAGGGCAACGCCATCCCGACCGCGGGCGGGATCGTCCTGAACACGTTCGAGATGGACAGCGTCTCGATCAGTCCGGCCGACCTGCAGGCGACCGTCGGCCCGGGAATCGTCTACGACGACCTCAACGACCACCTCGGCACACACGGCCTGCGGTTCCCGCCGGGCATCTCCAGTGGCGACGTCGCAACGGTCGGAGGGATGATCGCGAACAACGCCAGCGGGTTCAACGCCGTCAAGTACGGCGAGACCCGCGACCACGTCCGGCAACTGGAGGTGGTCCTCCCCGACGGCGAGGTCATCCAGTGTGGTGCGGGCGTCGTCAAGACCTCCTCCGGGTACAGCCTCAAGGACCTGTTTGTCGGCAGCGAGGGGACGCTGGGCGTCGTCACCGGGGCCACCATCGCCGTCAGCGGCATCCCCGAGCGCAAGCGGGCCGCCCTCGTGACCTTCCCCTCGGACGTCGCGGCCACGAGCGCGGTCTCGGAGATGATCGGGTTCGGCCTCGAACCCGCCGCAATCGAGTACGTCGATACGCTCACGGCCGAGATGATAAACGACTACCGCCCAGAGGTGTCCCTGCGCGAGGATCCGACGCTCGTCCTGGAGTTCCACGGCAACACCTCCGGTATCGACGAGGACGTCGACTTCGCCCGCGACATCTGCGAGGGCAACGACGCAACTGGCTGGGAGGAGGCCGACGAGCGCGAGATGGACCGTATCTGGCAGGCCCGCCGGGACGCCCTGCCTGCGTACCGCGCCTACGAGGCGGACATGGAGACGGCGCTGCTGGGGGACATCGTGGTTCCCATCTCGGAGTACCCGGACATCGTCGCGACAATCAAGGCGGCCAGCGACGACCTGGACCTGGTGGTGCCCTGCGTGGGCCACGCCGGGGACGGGAACCTCCACTTCACGCCGCTGGTGGGTGCCGACGACGACGCCGCGAGGGCGCGTGCCCACGAGTTCAACGACCGCGTGATCGAGCGGACGCTCGAACTGGGCGGGACCGCCACCGGCGAACACGGCGTCGGCGTCGGCAAGCGGAAGTTCATGCGCGAGGAACACGGCGGCGCGGTCGACCTGATGCGCGAGGTCAAGCGGACGGTCGACCCGAACGGGATCATGAACCCCGGGAAGGTACTGCCCGACGAGTGAAGACGGCCCCGATTATAAGTACCAGCACGTCCATCTGTGGGCCAACGGGCATGAACGTCGACAACGCACAGCCGATTGTCCAGCAGCAGAGCAGGGAGTGCGAGGTGCTCGTCGTCGGTGGCGGCGTCACCGGGTGTAGCGTCGCACGGGAACTCGCGCCGGACCACGACGTGCTCGTCCTCGAGAAAGGGGAGATCGCAGGGCGGGCGTCCGGACTCTCGATGGGGCTGATCTCGCCGTCACAGTTCTACCACGACATGCCGGACGCGGCCCACCACTCCAACCAGTTTTTCAGGTCGTTCGACGGCACCGGCGGGTTCGAGTTCACCGAGCGCCGGCGGGTCGGCCTCATCGACCCGGACCTCGAAGCGGAGTTCCGGGACAGGGCCGCGCGGCTGGCGTCGTGCGGGTTCCCGACCTCTTTCTACGGGGCCGGGACGTTCGAGGACCTGTACCCACAGTTCGACGCGTCCGGGTTCGCCGGCGCTATCGAGTACCGCAGCCACGGGTGGGTGAACCCGTACGTCTACACGCACGCACAGAAGCGCGTCGCCGAGAGCCACGGCGCAGAGTTCCGGCCGGGCGCCGAGGTGACCGACCTCCTCGTCGAAGAGGGCCGCGTTGTCGGAGCCGAGACCCGGAACTACCGCGTCCGGGCGCCGCTGGTGATCTGTGCCGCCGGGTGGATGACACAGCGGTTCCTCGAACCCCACGGCGTGTCGATCCCGGTCCGGCCGTTCAAGTACCAGCTCGCGGTGCTGGATCCGGGCTGGACAGTCGGCGACGGGTTCCCGATGGGACACATCGAGCGGGGGCTCACGTTCCGGCCGATGCACAACGGCAACCTGCTCGTGGACGACTCCGCGGGCGGGTTCGTGGACGACCCGGACCGCACGAGCACCGGCGTCGACGCCGACGCGGACTTCCTGGCGCGCATCCCGTCGGAACTCCCGGGGATCCTGCCCGCCTTCGAGGGAGCCGACGTGCTCCACCACTGGGCGGGGGCCGTGGGGATCACGCCCGACGTCAGGCCGATTGTCGACACCCCCGAGCGGGGACCCGACGGGCTCCTCGTTGCCCAGGCCGGCGGCGCGGGCATCCTCGGGTCGCCGGTGGTCGCCACCGCCGTCCGGAGCCTCGTGACCGACGACTCCCCACCGTTCGCGGTGACCCCGTTCTCGCTCGACCGGTTCGACTCCCGATCCCCCGACTTCGGGCTCGAGGCGCTCCCGCTGTACTTCCAGGATTGACACCCTCCCCGCGCTAAAGCGCGAGGATTCCAGCGTGGGCAGCGGGCCG
>CAZUVE010000239.1:0-3245 GCA_964623735.1 uncultured Halobacteriales archaeon
TATTCGCCGGGTCGTGACGCGGCGAACTGTATCAACCGTTCCGTCGACCAGTATACTCCACACGAGTTCCGCCACTGCCACGTTCCAGGACAGAGAGTGGCAACGTTCGCCACACAGCAGCGAAGAGTTTAATCCCGGCCAGTGTGAGTTCGGTTTCATGGGCGTGAGCGAATCCTACGAGCGCGGACGCCATCTGTTCCAGTCGAATCCGGTCGGGTTCGTGATCGGTCTCGCAGTTGTCATTCTGGTGCTAGATCTCGTCCGACAGCTGGTCACTGGGGAGTTGGATGTCGCACGGTTCGGTCTCGTCCTCAAGGCCGGGATCATGCGTGGCATGGTCATCGGACTGGCGGGGATCGGGCTGTCGTTGACCTACAGCATCCTGAACTTCGCGAACTTCGCACACGGCGATTACCTCACCAGCGGGGCCTTCTCCGGCATGGCTGTTTCGTACCTGGTCGCCGGCAAGTTCGGGTCCGAGGCGAACATCGGAGCACTCCTGCTGGTCGGGACTGGCGGGTCCGTGTTCGGCGGGGCCCTGGGCGTGGGCGTGGTGACGGCCCCGGCGGCGGTCCTCGCCGGGGTGGTCGTGGCGGGGGTCGCGACAATCGGGCTGACGCTGCTGGTCGACCGGTACGTCTTCAAACCCATCAGGGACCGCTCCGGGATCACGCTGCTGATCACCAGCATCGGCGTCGCCTTCGTCCTACGGTATCTCATCCTGTTCGTATTCGGCGGCTCCAAGCGGGGCGTCACCGCCCAGCAACCCTCGCTGTCGGTCGGTGTGCCGGGCGGGGCCATCGAAATCGGCACCCACGACGTCGCGCTGTTTATTGTCGCGGGCGCGCTGATGGCCGGTATCCACCTGCTCTTGCAGAACACCAAACTCGGGAAGGCGATGCGCGCGATGTCCGACAACGAGGACCTTGCCCGCGTGACTGGCATTCCCACCGAGCGAGTGGTCAGGTACACCTGGATTCTGGGCGGCGGCCTCACTGGCGTCGCGGGCTACATGTTCGTCCTCTGGAAGGGGACGCTCGGTTTCTTCGACGGCTGGCTCCTCCTGTTGCTGGTGTTCGCGGCGGTCATCCTCGGCGGGATCGGCTCCATCTACGGGGCCATCACCGGTGGGCTGGTGATCGGGATCACGTTCAGCATGGCACCGATCTGGATTCCCAGCGCGTTCGGCCGGGCCGCCGCGTTCGTCGTGATGATCGTCATCCTGATAGCCAAACCCGAGGGTATCTTCGGGGGGACCTCGACAGCATGAGCGCCGCCACCGACTGGCGCGACCGGGCGCGCCGCCTCTGGAACCGGGACCCGGTGAAAGTTCTCGCGCTGCTGGCAGTCATCTACGCGGTGTACATCGCTCTGGGTCTCGCCATTGGCTTCGAGATCCGCGGGCAGATCAACTCTATCGCCACCCTGACCTTCTACATCGGAGTGTTCGGAATCCTGGCGCTGGCGCTGAACCTCCACTGGGGGTACACGGGCCTGTTCAACATCGGCATCGTGGGCTTCATGGCCATCGGTATCTACACGATGGCGGTCGTCTCGAAGCCGGTCGCGGAGACGACGAGTCAGATTGGCGGGCTGGGCGCACCCCTGTGGGTAGGGATGATCGCTGGCATGGTTGCGGCCGCAGTGCTCGGCCTGCTGGTCGCCCTGCCCGCGCTCCGGTTGCGTGCTGACTATCTGGCTATCGTCACCATCGCATTCAGCGAAATCGTGCGGTTCACGCTCCTCTCGCGGACATTCCAGGAGTTCCAGATCGGTGACCGGACAATCGGTCTGGGCGGCGGGTCGGGGTTGATACTGCCGTTCAACCCCCTGCAGTCGTTCCTGGACGTCACGCGCCTGACCGTCCTCCAGGAGGCCCTGATCGGGCTGGCGACACCGGTGATCGGGGGCAACGCCGACGCCGTCGTCAACAGTATGCTGTACGGCGTGTTGTTGCTCGTCGTGGTGGCGGTCTACTACCTGGTGCTCACCCGCATCGGTCGGTCGCCGTTCGGACGCGTCTTGAAGGCGATCAGGGAGGACGAGGACGCGACGAAGGCCCTCGGAAAGAACACCAACGTCGTGAAGACGAAGGCGTTCATGCTCGGCTGTGCGCTGATGGGGCTGGGCGGCGTCCTCTGGTACATGCAGTCCGGTGCGATCACGCCCAACACCTTCCGTCCTCGGCTGACGTTTTTCATCTGGATCGCGCTGATCATCGGCGGTGCCGGCTCGAACACGGGAAGCGTCATGGGCGGGGCTGTCTTCGCAGCAGTCCTCTTCCAGGGCCCGCGGTACCTCCAGAACCTCGTCGAGAGCGCGATCGAGGTCGAAGCGCCGTCCAATTTCAGCGGCGCGGTCGCTCCCATCTTCGACTCCCTCACGCTGAACCCCTTCCTGTTCTACGTCGTCGACAACGTCCGACAACTCCAGCTCGTGTTCATGGGGCTGGTCCTCATATGGCTGATGCACAACAGACCGCAGGGGATGCTCGGCCACCGGAAAGAGGAGGCCGCCAGCGTGTCACTGACCCGACAGCCGGCGGGCCAGGGCGCGGCCGCAGACGGCGGTCGACCGGGCACTGGGGGTGACGCGGATGAGTGATACCGAAGTGGAGGCCGACCCGGCGAAATCGGACACGGGGAACGAGTTGCGGGCACTCGAGGGGGAGTCCGGCCCGGACGAACTGGATGAGGTCTCCCTGCGCGTCGAGAAGCTCCGGAAGACGTTCGGCGGGATCGTAGCAGTCGACGGTGCGTCCTTCGCCGTCGAGTCCGGAACCATCACCGGCCTCATCGGTCCCAACGGCGCCGGGAAGTCCACGACGTTCAACTGCGTGACTGGCGTCCACGAGCCGACGGAAGGGACCGTCTACTTCGAGGGCGAGGACATCACCGGCCTCGCGCCTCACGTGGTCGCCAACAAGGGACTTGTCCGGACGTTCCAGATCGCCCGCGAACTCGGGGAGATGACAGTGCTGGAGAACCTGATGCTCGCGCCCAAGGACCAGCGTGGCGAGGCACTCTGGCGGTCGCTGCTCCCGTTCGTTCGCGACGAGGTCGTCGAACAGGAGAGAGACATCCGGGAACGGTGCTGGGACATCCTGGACTTTTTCGAGATCGACCACCTCGCCGACGAGTATGCGAAGACCCTCTCGGGCGGGCAACGGAAACTCCTCGAACTCGCGCGGGCCCTGTTGACCGACCCGGAGATGCTCCTGCTCGACGAGCCCTTCGCCGGGGTCA
>CAZUVE010000240.1:0-3216 GCA_964623735.1 uncultured Halobacteriales archaeon
GTGCGCGATACGTCGGCCCCGCGTGGGGTGTGGCGTATTCGGCGTCCGTTCGGAGGCGGTATCCGCTTGCACCGTACATCCCCTTCGTCTCGGAGGGACGGCGGGAACGCCCCCGGTCGCAGGTTTCCCCGCGTCCGGGCACGGCCTCGCAGTGATTGCCGTCAGTCAGTGCCGGATCGACCGCACGACGGCGTACGGTCGTCCCGGGACACAGTCACAGTCACAGCAATCACTATCACTCGGTATCAGCCCGGCGACACTTCCAGCACCTCCCAGCGCCGGCTCTCACCGGGTTGCCCGCTTCCACTGCCGGAGGTCGACGATTGAACCGTCGAGGTCCTCGGCCGGACACTCCAGTGCGGCCCACCGGAACATCCCTCCGACGCCCGCCGGATCGCGGCCCTTGCCGCCGGTGAGTTCCGTCGCAACGAGTCCCGGATCGACAACGCCCACGGGCTGGTCGACGTCGGCAGAGAAACCCCGCGCCAGCGCCTCTGCGGCGGCCTTGGAGACGGCGTATGCGCCCATACCCCCGGTGGGTTCGCGCGCCACCGATCCGGACGGCACCAGCACCCGCCCGTCCGGGGAGGTGAACTGGAGCGCCTCGCGGATCACCGCGAACAGCCCGTAGACGTTGGTGTCTACGACCGACCTGAAGTCCTCGTACCGTTCCTCGTCGAGCGGCCGCCTGCCCGGGTCGTGTGGCATCGTCGCGGCGGCGGGGACCACGACGTCGAGCGCGTCCTCGACGGTCTCGGAGAGCGTCATGAACACGTCGTTTTCCTTCCTGACGTCGAGTGTCCGCACCACTGGCGTGCCGCCGGCCTCCGAGACGGCCCCGGCGGTCTCCTCGAGGCCTCTCTCGGACCGCGCACAGAGAACCGTGCGCCACCCCTCGGCGCCGAACTCCTCGGCGACAGCCGTCCCGATTCCGCCGCTCGCTCCCGTTATCAGGACCGTTCCGTCAGTCATACCTGGGAGATGGTTCGACCCGACGGATTAAACGCTGTCGCCTGGCCCCGAGACCGTGCGGCGGGCCCTCGACGGGGCAAGAGGGGATCAGCGCTGCCCGTGTCCGTGGGAGACCGCCGCGGTCCACGGCTCCGGGGCCGTCCCGGCCGGCGGGAGACCGGCTGGTCCGTCTGCGAGGCCGTCACAGGATCCGCTTCCCGAGCGCGCTCGCTGCGAGTTCGACCGCGAGTTCCGCGGTCCTGTTGTGCTGGTCGAGAATGGGGTTGACCTCGACCAGTTCCAGCGCCGCGAGATCGTCGCCGGCCACCTGGTGGACCAGCTCCAGTGCCGCGTGGGCCTCGCGGTAGGAGACGCCGCCCCGGACCGGCGTTCCGACGCCGGGCGCCTCCGAGGGGTCGAGCCAGTCCAGGTCGAGGCTGACCTGCAGGCTGTCGGCGCCCGCGGTCGCGGTTTCGACCGCCTCCCTGACCACCGCCGTCACACCGCGCTTGTCGATGTCGGTCATCGTGTAGACTGCGACCCCGCTCTCGCGGACCGCCTCGCGCTCGCGGTCGTCGAGATCCCGAAGGCCCACGAGGGAGACGTTCTCCGCCGGGACGCCGACGTCCGCCCAGTCGCTCCCGTCGAACCGGCCCAGCCCCAGAATCGCGGCCAGCGACATGCCGTGGACGTTGCCGCTGGGCGTCGTCTCCGGGGTGTTGAAGTCGCCGTGGGCGTCGAACCAGACGATCCCTGCCTCGCGCCCGGCGGCGAGACCGGCAGCGGTCCCGACTGCGATGGAGTGGTCACCCCCGAGAACAAGCGGGAACTCGCCGGCGTCGAAGGTCGAAGCGACAGTCGAGGCCAGGTCCCGGCAGACCGCCCCGGTCTCGTGGAAGAACTTCGCGCGGCCGCGCTCGAGCTCGCTGGCGTCTGGGTCGCGCTCCTCCGGGCGCGGCACGGGCACGTCCCCGCCGTCGGTGCAGGTCTGGTCCAGTGCCTCCAGCTGGTCGGCCAGGCCCGCGTACCTGATCGCCGACGGGCCCATGTCTACCCCGCGCCTGTCGGCCCCGAGATCCATCGGTACGCCGATGACGCGCACTGTCCTGTCCATACGCTCTCCTCGACCGCGGGGAAAAAAAGTTCGGTGACTGGCACGACCCGACGTGCTCCGGACGCGTCTGTCGGGGGGACTCGTGACGCTTGCCAGCGTGTCCGTCGCGGCTCAATCGGCCGGCGACCGGCGGGGGAGGCTCCCCGGTTCGATTTCGCCGCGGCCCGCAGCCCGGTCCGGACGCGCGGCCTGCCCGTCGACCCCGTCGGCACAGACCGACACGTCGATCCGGACGGGTCTGGTGCGGAACCGGGTTCGGTGGTGCCCGTCGGGATCCACTCCGGGTTCACGCGCCACCAGCCCGGCTTCCGCGAGTGTGTCCAGACGCCGGTAGACGGTCGCCCTGGAACAGCCACACCGCCGTGCCACCTCGGGAGCGGTGCGGCCGCAATCTCCCAGGACCGCCAGTATCGACCGAACGTACTCGTCCGCCAGTAGGTCGACGACCTCCTCCGGATCGATATCGTCTGTCATCCTGCCGGGCCTATCCGGCGGCGACACATCAACGGTGTGAATACTCAAAACCGTGTTTTAGTCATACTGTGCACAGACCCGGCGGATCCCCTCCTCGAAGTCGATCTCGGGCTCCCAGCCGGTGGCCGCGCGCGTCTTCGCGGGATCGGCACAGGTGTCGTGGACGTAGACGTCCTCCGGGATCGGGTTCTCGACGTACTCCGGATCGACGTCTGTCCCGAGCTCCTCGTTGATAAGGTCGACGACCGTTTCGAACGAGTGGGCTTCGCCGGTGCCGAGGTTGTAGACGCCGTTCAGGCCGTGGTCTGCGGCCAGCTCCGTCCCCCGGACCACGTCCGAGACGTGGGTGAAGTCCCGCGTCTGGGTGCCGTCGCCGTACAGCTTCGGCGAACGGCCGCCCGCGATGTCGTCGGCGAACTGCGCGATGACGTTGGCGTACTCGCCCTTGTGTCCCTCCGCGCCGCCGTAGCCCTGGTAGACAGAGAAGAAGCGAAGGCCCGCCATCGAGAGGCCGTAGTGGCTGTGGAAGTACTCGGCGTAGCGTTCGCGAGCCATCTTCGACGCTTCGTAGCCCGTGTCGACCGTGACGGGCAGGTCCT
The DNA here is from genome assembly GCA_964623735.1 of uncultured Halobacteriales archaeon. Classification (GTDB taxonomy): domain Archaea; phylum Halobacteriota; class Halobacteria; order Halobacteriales; family Haloarculaceae; genus SW-9-67-25. The sequence goes on from CAZUVE010000240.1 coordinate 3,139, forward strand.
CGGGAGAGGGTTCGGTCCGGGAACCGTAGATCGAGGACGTCGACGCGTAGACGACCGTCCCGCAGCCGTCGGCGCGGG
>CAZUVE010000241.1:0-3207 GCA_964623735.1 uncultured Halobacteriales archaeon
TCTCGGCCCCGCCGGAGACGGGCGCCTACCGCCGGTACGTCAGCCAGCACCGGTACCTCGCGATCCTCCCCACGTCGGTCATCCGGGGACTCCACGCGGTCCATCCGTGGCTACCAGTCGTCGTCATCGACGCGCTGATCGCCGTCCCGTTCTACCTCGTCGGGGTCCGACTGCTGGGCACCGGCCGCGTCCGCTCGCGCTCGCGGGACGGACCGTCGCGGCTGGGTCGACTCTGGCGGCGGTTGTAGATTGTCGCGTCCAATTTTCAGGTCGCTATTACACTGCTCGAAACGAGACCAACCGTTTAGTGTCCGGACACAGAAGCGGGAGTCAGATGGTGGATCGGGAGCAGAAAGTTCGCCTGCGGTCTCTCATAGACGAGTACGTCCTCGTCGTGGTCACTCTCCTCGTCCTGCTGGCGCTCGTCGGGGGCTACCTGACCGTTTCGGCGTACGCCACGACCGAGACGCGAACCGAGACTGTCCAGACCGCGTCCTGGGAGTCTACTGGCGAGTTCAGCCACCGCGCGACGGTCGTCAACGGGACCGACGTCTACGACCGGGGGGAGACACTCCGGAACCGGAGCAGCTACTTCAGAGAGATCACCCCGCGTCTCAACGGGACGTTCGTGTACACGTACACGGCCACGGGGGGCGGTGACCTGTCGGCAACTGTAACCAACGTGCTCGTGCTCCGCTCGGTCGCCGAGGCCGAGACGGAGGAGGGCGACGGGACGGAGTACTGGCGCGTCGAATCGACGGTCGGGTTCGAGGAGACCGAGTCGCTCGAACCCGGCGAGTCTCTGGCGGTACCGTTCTCGGTAAACGTCAACGAGACCGCTGCGCGTCTGGAAGCGGTCGACGAGCAACACGGCGGCACCCCCGGAAACAAGGAGATGATCGTCGAGTCCCGGATCCGGCTCACCGGCACCCGCAACGGACAGCCCGTCGAGACGACGCGCGTCTACCGCCTCCCGATCTCGACGTCCAGCAACGTCTACGAGGTCGGAGATCCCGGTACCGTCGCCAACAGCGGCGGCCAGACCGAACAGCGGACAGTCGCCGCCGCTCCCGGACCGCTCCGGGCCTACGGCGGCCCGGCCCTCCTCGTCCTCGCACTCGCCGGGGGAGCACTCCTTGGCGCCGGCCGCCGCAACGGCTCGCTGACTGTCTCCGAGCGCGAGCGCGACTGGCTGGCCTACCGGAGCGCCCGCGAGGAGTTCGACGACTGGATCACCGTCGCACGTCTCCCCGAGGAGGGCCGCGACGCCACGAGAATCGAGGTCGATACCCTCGGGGGGCTTGCAGACGTCGCCATCGACACCGACCGACGCGTCCTCGAAGACCCGGACCGGACCCTGTTCGTCGTGTTCGACGGGGACCGGACGTACGTGTACCGCCCTCCTGTCCCCGCAGACGGAGACGATCCGCTTGCGGAGACGGGGACCTCCCTCGGCGCCAGCCCCCCTGGTAACGGGTCGGACGAACCGGCGGGAGGTGTCGACGGCGACGGGAGCGGGTCGGACGAACCGGCGGGGGGCGACGATTCCCGGCCCGGAGCGGACCCGACCAGCGCTGACGCCGGGGACGCGCCGGTCCGGGATACGGAGTGAGAGCCGCCGTGCGGTTTTCCCGACGACCGGTTCGCGCGCCCGTAAACCGGCGGGCTTTTGCCTCGCATACCGGTATCGACCGGTATGAGCCGCGAGCCACTCCCCACGGAGGAGCCGGCGGTCGTGACGGTCGGCCTGCCCTACGCCAACGGCGACCTCCACGTCGGCCACCTCCGTGGGTACGTCAGCGGGGACCTCTACGCGCGGGCGCTCCGGCGCGTCGGCCAGGAGACTGCCTTCGTCTGCGGGTCGGACATGCACGGAACGCCGATCGCGGTCAACGCCGCCGAGGAGGGCGTCGACCCCGAGTCCTTCGCGCTGGAGTACCACGAACAGTACGAGGAGACGTTCCCCCGGTTCAACGTGGAGTTCGACAACTACGGGCACACCCACGACGGGACCAACACAGAACTGACACGGGAGTTCGTCCGGACCTGGATCGAGGGGGAGTACGTCTTCGAGAAGGAGATCCAGGTGGCCTACGACCCCGACGCCGACCAGTGGCTGCCCGACCGGATGGTCGGGGGGACCTGCCCGTACTGCGGGGAGTACGCCCGCGGCGACGAGTGCGACGAGGGCTGCCAGCGCCACCTCGAACCCGGCGAGATCGAGGAGCCCGTGAGCACGATCACCGGCAACCCGGCCGAGTACCGCGCGCGCGAACACAAGTTCCTCCGGCTCTCGGACTTCCAGGGGTACCTCCAGGAGTTCATCGACCGCCTCGAGGGCACCGAGAACGCCCGCAACCAGCCCCGCGAGTGGATCGAGGGGGAGTTGCAGGACCTCTGTATCACCCGCGACATGGACTGGGGGATCGACTACCCCGCCCGGGGGGACGAGGCGGGGACGACCAGCGAGGACGGAGCGGCAGGCACAGACGAGGGATCGAGAGAGGACCTGGTCCTGTACGTCTGGGTCGACGCTCCCATCGAGTACGTCGCCTCCACCAGACAGTACAGCGAGCGGTCGGACTTCGACTGGGAGGCCGTCTGGAAGATCGACGGCGAGACCCATCCGGGCACGGAGTGGGACGACGGCTGGACCGAAACGGGCGAGATCGTCCACGTCATCGGCCGGGACATCATCCAGCACCACACTGTCTTCTGGCCGGCGATGCTCCGGGCAGCGGGCTACAACGAACCGCGGGCAGTGCTCGCGACCGGCTTCGTCGGCATCGACGGGAAGGCGCTCTCGACCTCGCGCAACCGCGCGATCTGGGCCGACGAGTACCTGGAGACGGGCTTTCACCCCGACCTCTTCCGGTACTACATCACGACGGGTTCCGGCCTGGAGACGGACGTCGACTTCTCGTGGGACCGGTTCGCCGAGCGGGTCAACGGCGAACTCGTCGGCAACCTGGGTAACTTCTGTTACCGGGCGCTGCTCTTTGCCGGCCGCAACTACGGCGGCACGCCCGGGGGCTCTCTCAGCGACGAGATCCGCGCGCGAATCGAGGAGGCTGTCGACGCCTTCGAGAACGCGGTCGCGGACTACTCGATCCGAGACCTGGGCGACGTCGCGATCGACCTCGCGGACGCCGGCAACGAGTACATCCAGCGCAACGAGCCCTGGAACCTCGTCGACGACGACCCCGA
>CAZUVE010000242.1:0-3202 GCA_964623735.1 uncultured Halobacteriales archaeon
TCTCGTACTGCCAGGTGATGAACTTCGAGTAGCGGTCGTCGTTGGTGGTGAACTCCCGGCGCCAGTCGATCGACAGGCCCAGCTGGCGCATGCCGCGCTTGTAACTGGAGTCGCCCTCCTCGATGAAGTAGCGGGCGTACTCCATGGGCGTCTCCAGATTCTGCAGGTCCGACTCGGGGACGCCGAAGGCGTCCTGCAGCGAGTCGATCTGGTCCTCGTCGCCTTCCTTGAGGCGCTCGACGGCGCCGACGATGGGTGTCCCGGTGACGTGCCAGGCGATCGGAAAGAGGACCGTGTCGCCCTGCAGGCGGCGGTAGCGGGCGTAGACGTCGGGGACGGTGTACGTGCGGCAGTGCCCGAGGTGCATTCCGCCGCTCGGGTAGGGGTAGGGGACGGTGATGAACGTCGGATCCGGGCCCTCGGGGTCGGCCTCGTAGCGTCCCTCCCGGGCCCACCGCTCGCGCCACCTCTCCTCGATGTCCTGTGGCTCGTAGTCCATACCCTACTCTCAGCCCCCGAAATCAAAAGGACTGCCATCTCGCACGGGGCCGGAGGCGGACCCACTCGCCGCTACCCCTCCAGTGACACCAGCCCCATCTCGAGCATGTCCCGGAGGACCTGCCGCGCGTGGCCGTCGGGGCGGACGCCCTCGTAGACGCCACAGACCTGCCCGCCGGCGCAGACGAACGTCGTCCGGTCGGCGGCACCGCCGGCCGTGTCGACGCCGAACGCGTCGGCCACCCGCTTCTCGGGGTCGGCCAGCAGGTCGAACCCCAGCCCCCGGTCGGCTGCGAACTCGCGGTGTGAGCCGGCGTCGTCCGTCGAGACGCCGTACACCCGGACGCCGGCCTCCCGGTAGGTGTCGAGTTCGGCGTCGAACTGTTCTGCTTCGGTGGTGCATCCCGGTGTTCCGTCCCGCGGGTAGAAGTACAGCACCGTCGGCGCGGCGAAGTCGACTGTGACCCGCTCGCCGTCCTGGTTCGTCGCGGTCACCTGGGGCGCGGGGTCGCCGGTGTCGAGAGACATCAGTTCACCGGGATGTCGGTCCCCTCGTCGCCGGCAGCCTGTTTGCCCAGCCGGACCGTCAGTACGCCGTTCTCGTAGCTGGCCTCGGTCGCGCCCTCGTCGACCGGTTCGGGAAGCGCGACCGACCTGTCGACCCGCTGGCGCCCCCGCTCGCGCCGGACGTAGTCGCCCTCGTCGGCCGCGCGGTCGGTGTCGCGCGTCGCCGCGACGTCGAGCCGGCGCTCGTCCTGCAACTGCACGTCGATGTCGTCGGTCCCGTACCCGGGAAGGTCCGCGACGACGACGAAGGCGTCGCCCTCGTCGACGACGTCGACGGCCACGTCGCCCACGGCGTCTCCGAACTCGGTGAGCTGGTCGAACAGCCGCTCCATCTCCTCGAAGGGATCGGTCGACCCGGTCATGTCCGACAGTACGTCGTCGTCGGGCTTATACTGTCGGTCACTCGACGACGACTGTGTCGATTATCCCGGCGGCCTCGTGGGGAATGCAGAAGTACCCGTGCTCGCCGGGTGTCTCGAAGGTGTGAACGTGCGACTCTCCGGACTGGACGGCCCCTCTGCCGTTCTCCCAGCCCTCGCGGGCCGCCTCTTCGCTCTCGAACCCGCCCGACGCCCAGTACGTCGCGTCCCCGGGAATCCCGTCCTCGTAGGCCGACACGGAGTGTGGCTCGCCGGCGGCGTGCGCCCAGGCGACCGTCTCGCCCTGCTCTACCGTGAGTGCCTCTGGTTCGAACGCCACGGCCTGCATGTCCACGACGTGGTCGGCGTCGTCCGGGACACCCGCGACAACGTCCGGCCCTCCCTCCAGGTCGGCTTGCTCTCCGCTGTGGTCTTCGGGTGCCGTCCCGGCCTCGGGGGCTGCCCCCGGCGCGCCGGCCACGGCGAACTGCGCGCGCAGCGCCGCCCTCCCGAACCGTCCGGCGGCCGCGTCCGCCTCCGACCCCGAGTCGAGCGCGCCGACGTACTCCTCCAGGGCCGTCTCGAACCCTTCGTAGGCCTCCCGGTCGGCCTCCTCGAACCCCTCGTAGCTCGACTCGCTGGTCTCCTCCAGGGTCTCGTGGGCGTTGTGTTCCCCCGAGGCGGCCTCGAACCGCTCGAAGATGTCGGCCGCGACACCAGCCCCGGCCGCGAACTCCTCGGCGTGACCGAGGATCACCGGATCGCGGAGGCGGGTCCGGATCGCGTTCCACTCCGCAGCGATCGCGGCGTCTACCGCGTCGATCGTCCCGGGTTGCGCTTCCGGTGCGGCCGCCGACTCCGAACCACCGTCCTCGGACGGCCGTTCTGTCTCCGTCGCCTCCTCGGGAGCCGGCTCGTCGCCGCCGAACATCGAACACCCCGCGAGACCGAGGGAAGCGAGCGCGACACTGCTTTTGAGCCACGTGCGCCGTGTCTCCGGCATAGATTTTAGGCTAGCCTAAAGGAATAAACGCGATCCGGTGAACTGCTCCGGGGTCAAGCCCTGAGGCACTCTGCCTGCTATCTCTGTAGAACGACAGCGATCCGTCTCAGTACAGCACCGTCTCGGAGTCGTAGGAGCCGAGCCGGCGGACCCACCCGTCCTCCGCGATGTCCTCGATTGCGGCGAGAGCCCCCTGAGTGCGCTCCTCGTAGAGGCCGGCGGCGATGTCGATGTGGAAGACGTAGTCGCCCAGCCGCTCCCCGCTGGGACGGGACTCGACGCGTGTGAGGTTGATGTCGCGCTCGGCGAAGGGTTCGAGCATCTCCAGGAGGAGCCCGGGGTAGTCCACGTTCGGGTAGACGATGAAGGAGGTCTTGGAGCCGGCCTCGGTGCGCTCGGCGACCGGGGCCACGACCAGAAAGCGGGTGGCGTTTGAGGTACGGTCCTGGATGTCCTCCGCGAGCACGTCAAGGCCGTCGTCCTCGGCGTTGGCAGGGTGGCCGATTGCGGCCACGTGAGTGTCCTCGCGGGCGCGCTGGACACCACGGGCGGTGCTCGCGACCGCCTCCACGTCGACGCCGGGGTAGTGTTCCTCCAGGTACTCCCGGCACTGGGCGAGGGCCTGTGCGTGGCTGGCGACCACCTCGAACGCCCCGCCCTGGGCCAGGAGGGCGTGGCGGATCGGCGTGATGATCTCGCCGACCACGGCCACCTCGTAGTCGGCGAAGGCGTCCAGCGACTCGGTGACGCTGCCCTCGATGCTGTTCTCGACGGG
>CAZUVE010000243.1:0-3184 GCA_964623735.1 uncultured Halobacteriales archaeon
GCCTCCCGGGTGCGGGCCGCCAGCGCGGCGTCGCCGGCGAGGCGCTCCGCGGGCGTCCCCGGGCCGACCCGGAACACCCCGGTGTCGTGGACCGCCGCCAGCGCCTCCGCGTCGAGTTCGTACAGTTCGAGCCGGTAGGGGCCGGCCACGGCGATGTCCGCCAGCGCGTCCGGGCCGGCGCTGTCCGTGCCGGTGTGGTAGGCGGCGACCGGGACGCCCCGTTCAAAGGTCAGGACGCCGACGCCGTCCGCGTCCAGCAGGAGTTCGTCCTGGGATTCGAGGCGGGCGTAGCCCGTCAGGTCGGCCTCGAGCGCGCGTTCGAGGGCGGTCGCGGGGTCCTCGACGACACGCCGGCGGACGAGCCGGCCCCGCGGGAGCTTCATGCGTCGGGGATGACCGCGCTCCGGAAGCGGTCCGCAACAGCCCCGGAGGCGCCCGGCTGCACGTCGAGCGCGTCGGCCGCCCGGCGGTAGGCCCGCGCAGCCTCGGAGTCGGGGGCGTGTGCGAGCAGCGGTTTGCCCGCCCGGCGGGCCGCGCGCACGACCCCGCTCTCGGGAACCGTCGTGAGCGTCTCCCCCTCGAAGTACCCCTCGGCCTTCCCGGCGATGGTGTCGATGTCCTCGTCGGGCGTGACGCGGTTGAATATCAGCCCTGCGACACCCGTGTCGTAGGTAGCCGCGTACTCCTGGACCTTGAGCGCGTCCGACAGCGAGGGGATGGTGGGCTGGAGCACTACCACCACCCGGTCGGCCAGCACGACCGGCAACACCGCGGTTCGACTCCCCAGCGCGGCCGCCGAGTCCAGCAGGATGACGTCCGTGTCGGCGGCCAGCGTCGCCACCACCTCGCGCAACCGCGCCGGGTCGGCGTCCCGGAAGCCGGCCAGCGACGTCCCGCAGGGCACGACGTCCATCCCGAACTGCCCGTAGACGGCCGCCCGCGGCGGCGCCTCGCCCGCGAGCACGTCGTGCAGCGTCGTCTCCACGTCGGCCAGCCCCGCGTGAAAGAGTACGTTCGCCATCCCCGTGTCCGCGTCGATGACGGTCACGTTGCGTGTCTCCGAGAGCGCCATCCCGAGCGCGAGCGTGCTCGTCGTCTTCCCCGTCCCGCCTTTCCCGCTCGCGACGGCGAACGCCTCCACCATACCGGTGGATGCCGCGCTCTCCTGTATAAACTCTCCTATCTCGTGCGCTGCTGTTCGTGACGCCGACCCTCTCCGGGAGCGACACACCCCACCGATGCCTACGAGGGCAGTTCGAGCGGGGCGAGGTCGACGTGCTCCCGGAGGAGGTCGGCGGCCCGGTCGTACGGCGAGACGCCGTCCGCGTCGGGCGTTCCCTCCACCGGCGGCTCGCAGTCGGCGGCCGCCGCGACGTTCGCCACGAACGCCTTGCGCACCCCCTCGTTCTCGAAGAGGCCGTGGAGGTACGTCCCCAGAACGCGGCCGGTCGCGGCGCCCTCGCCGGGGAACGGGCGGGCTGCGTCCCCCACCAGCCGCGTCCGGCCCATGTGGATCTCGTAGCCCGTCACCGTTCCCGCGGCGCCGTCGAGCGGTCCCACGCCCGAAAGCTCCCGCCTGACGGGTTCGACACGCTTGTCGGCCTCGAAGCGTGTCTCCACCGGGAGCAGTCCCAGGCCCGCGACCTCGTCGGCGCTTCCGGTCCCTTCGAGAGCACCGTTCGTGACGCGCTCGCCGAGCATCTGGTAGCCGCCACAGAGACCGACCACCGGGCCCTCGAACGCCCGGAGGCGGTCGGCCATGCCGGACTCGCGGGCCGCCAGCAGGTCGTCGACGGTGTTTTTTGTGCCCGGCAGAACCACGGCGTCGGCGTCCAGTGGCGCGTCCAGCGGGACGTACGCGACGCGGACGCCACGTTCGCGGGCCAGCGGACCGAAGTCGGTGAAGTTCGAGATCCGCGGCAGCCGCGGGACGGCGACCGTGGCCGCGCGCTCGTCGGGCACGCCGTCACCGGTCCCGCGGACGGCCCGCTCGGCTTCCGGGGGCAACGAGACGCTGTCCTCCTCGGGGAGCCCGGGATCGTCGTAGGGAAGGACGCCCAGCACGGGCACACCCGTCCGGTCCTCGAACTCGTCTACGCCGGGTGCGAGAATCGAGCGGTCCCCCCGGAACTTCGTGACGAGGGCACCGGCGACCCGTTCCCGCAGGTCCGCCGGGAGCAGTTCGAGCGTGCCCACCAGGCTGGCGAAGACGCCCCCGCGCTCGATGTCCGCCACCAGCAGGATGTCGGCGTCCGCAAAGCGGGCGGTCTCGACGTTCGCGAGGTCGCGTTCGCGGAGGTTCGGCTCGGCGATCGACCCGGCACCCTCCGCGACGACGACCCCGTGTTCGCGGGCGAGCCGGTCGTGGGAACTGTGTGCTGTCGCCAGCGCCTCCTCCCAGTGTGTCTGGTAGTACTCCCTGGCCCCGTAGTGGCCGATTGCCTCGCCCCGGACGATCAACTGGGATTCCCCCTCGCCGCGGGGCTTGAGAAGGACCGGGTTCATATCGACGTTCGCGGGAACGCGGGCGGCGCAGGCCTGGACGTACTGGGAGACGCCGATTTCCCCGCCCGGCACTGCGCGGGCGTTGTTACTCATGTTCTGTGCCTTGTAGGGCGCGACGTCGACCCCCCGGTCCGCGAGCAGGCGACACAGCCCCGCTGCGACGGTACTCTTGCCGACGTGACTGGCCGTCCCCGCGACCAGGACCGTGCGCGCCCTGCCGCGTTCGCCGGCCCTCTGGCGGCCGGGGCCGTCTCCGGGCATGGTCAGTACTCGGTGCCTCTCCGCGCCCCCTGGCCGGCGTCGATGGGGTGGACCTCCTTCGCGACGCGTGTCACGAGGTCCGCCCGGTCGGTGACGTACCCGGGCCGGTCGTGGCCGCCTGTCAGGACGAGTTCCAGGTCGTCGGGCTTCCCGTCGACGAGCGCGGCGACGTCGTCGGGGTCGACGAGCCCGCGGTTCGCGGCGTACAGGATCTCGTCGAGGACGAGCATGTGGAGGCCCTCCTCGGGAGGGGCGTCGAGAGCAAAGGGGGTGGCGAGGTCGGCTTCGCGGGCTCCCGCCAGCAGGTCGCGTGTCCGGGCGAGGGCTCCACGAGCGCGCGCCCCGTGCTCGTCGTCGTCGGTTCCGTCGAGGAAGCCGTGCCAGCCGTAGTGGCCCGCGTTCTCGTAGCTGAGTCCGG
>CAZUVE010000244.1:0-3169 GCA_964623735.1 uncultured Halobacteriales archaeon
GTCGATCCGGCCGGTCAGATACTCCATGACGTCGGTCGCCGGCGTGATCGGGTAGCCGGCGTAGAAGCGACAGCCGGCGGCGAGTGCGCCCATCCCGATGGCCTCGTCGCCGTTCAGCAGGACGTAGTCGCTGTCGGTCGTCTCGAGTTCGTACTCGAACTCGCGGTCGACCTCCTCGGCGACGTACTCCTGGCCTGCGCGGGCCGCCTTCTTGTTGTTCTCGACGATTGCAGTCCCCTTGTCGCCGAAGCGCTTCTCCAGGGACTCGTCCAGATTCTCGATCGGGAAGTCCGCGACCGCGCAGGCCGCGCCCAGCGCCACGACGTTGCGCATGATTGCGCCGCCGGCCGCCTCGGCGAGACGCTTGAGCGGAACGTCCAGCCCGACCATCCCCTCCGGAATCTCGACGTCCTGCATCGTGGTGCGTTCGCCGTCGTAGATGATGACACTGCCCTCGTGGAGTTCCGCCACGTTCTCGTCGATGGTCCGCTCGGTGAGGGCGATGAGGATGTCCAGCCGGTCGACGACGCTCTCGACGCGCTCGACCGAGGTTCGTATCTTGTAGGCTGTGTACCCCCCGCGGATCCGCGAGGCGAAGTCTTTCGAGGTGAAAACGTGTCGACCCGCCCGCGAGAGTGCCTGGGCGAAGATCTTTCCCGTGGAGTCGATCCCGTCACCGGCCTCGCCACCGATGGCCCAGTTCAGGTCGTCGGGCATATTACCTCGGGATACCCCGGGCGCGAGCAAAAACCTTCTGCATGTGGGTACGGCGCTCGCGTCCCGGCCCCGTATCCCGGTCCCGCAGGGTCGGCGCTCCTCCCAGTACTCCAGTCCCGCAGGGTCGGCCGGACCTCGCCGCTGTCCGTCACTGTTTTCTATCGGTCGGGAGTAGGCCGACTATGAAACGACGGCAGGTCGTGATCGGTTGTGGGACCTTCCTGGCCGGGACGGTGACCGGGCTGTCACTCGACCGCGCCGGCCAGGTGGGGTTGACAGAGGGATCGGGTACAACGCCGACCGACACGCCGGCCGAGACGCCCACCCCCGCGCCGACCGACACGCCGGCCGAGACGCCCACCCCCACACCGACCGACACGCCCACGCCGTCGCAGGGGATCACCCACGAACTCGGCGAGCAGTTCACCGTCGGCGAGGGGGACGACGCCATCACGTACCGCGTTATCGAGTTCTACCGGGCGGAGGAACTCGGCGACATAGCAAGCACTGTCACTGCGGATGGCGTCTACCTGCTGGTTGTCGTCGAACTCACGAACCCACAGGACGGCGTCGTCACACTGCCACAGGAGTTCCGCGTCCTGAGCCGCGAACTCAACAAGTGGTTCAAGTTCGACCAGACGGGCAGCGAACACGTCGACAACGACGACCGGATCGACGAAGCCGCTATCGTGACACAAGGGACCCGGAGCGGGAATTCCACCCGGGGGGCGGTGGCGTTCGACGTCCCGCTGGACGCCTCCTACCGGGTCATGGTCGTCCCGACAGGCGAACCCGACGAACCGGAACACTACGTTCAGATCGGCGAACTGTCGTCGGTGCCGGAATTATGAGTGCTCGACGAGTTCGAGCAACACGCCCCCGGTAGAGGCCGGGTGCAGGAAGGCTACCTCGTGTCCCCAGGCGCCGTCCCGCGGTTCCTCGTCGACCAGGTCGACGCCGGCCTCGCGGGCGCGGTCCAGCCCCGCCTCGATGTCCCCGGTCGCGACCGCCAGGTGGTGGAGGCCCGGGCCGTTGTCGTCGAGGTACGAGGCGACAGGACCGCCGTCGCGGGGCTCCAACAGCTCGAAGTAGCCGTTCCCGAGGTCGAGAAAGACGACTTCCATCCCGTCGAACGTCTCCTCGTGGGCTACCTCACAGCCCAGGAGCCCGGTGTACAGGTCGGCGAGGTCCCCGGCGTCGTCCGTGGCGACGCCCGCGTGGTCGAAGTGCATGCTATTCTCCTCGGCGACGTCCGACTAAATCACTGCTATCGTCACTCGCGGCGGTCAGACAGACGCGCCGGGCTGGTACTCCCCGAAGACGTCCCGGAGTGCGGTACAGATGTCACCCGTCGTCGCGTCGGCCTTGACCGCGTCGACGATGTAGGGCATGAGGTTTTCCTCGCCGCGGGCCGCCTCCCCGAGGGCCGCGAGCGCGGCGTCGACGGCCTCGTCGTCGCGCTCGTTGCGGAGGGCCTCGAGGCGTCGCTGCTGTTTGCGCTCCTGGGCCCCGGAGACCTCCTCGATGTCGACGTCCTGCTCGTCGTCGGTGGTGAACTCGTTGACGCCGACGATGATTCGCTCGCCCTCCTCCTGTTCGCGCTGGCGCTCGAAGGCGACGTCCTGGACGCGCCGCTGGACCCACTGGTCCTCGATGGCCCGCAACATCCCGCCGCGCTCGTCGATCTCCCCGACGAGTTCCCGGGCCTCCGCCTCGAGGTCGTCAGTCAGTCGCTCGATGTAGTAGCTACCCCCCAGCGGGTCGATGGTGTCGGCCACCCCGGACTCGTGGGCGAGGATCTGCTGGGTCCGCAGGGCGGTCCGGACGGACTCCTCGGTCGGGATCGAGAGGGCCTCGTCCTTGCCGTTGGTGTGCAGCGACTGTGTGCCTCCCAGCACCGCGGCCAGCGCCTGGTAGGCGACGCGGACGACGTTGTTCTCGACCTGCTGGGCGGTCAGCGTCGACCCTGCGGTCTGCGTGTGGAACTTCAGCTGCCTGGATTTGGGGTTCTGGGCGTCGAACCGCTCGTCCATGATGTCGGCCCACAGCCGCCTTGCCGCCCGGAACTTCGCGACCTCCTCTAAGATATCGTTGTACGACGCGAAAAAAAACGAGAGCTGGGGGGCAAACTCGTCGACGTCCAGCCCCGCCTCGAGGGCGGCCTCGACGTACTCGACGCCGTCGGCGAGCGTGAAGGCGATCTCCTGTGCCGCGGTCGAGCCAGCCTCCCGGATGTGGTACCCCGAGATCGAGATGGTGTTGAACTTCGGCGTCTCCTCGGCGCAGAACTCGAAGATGTCCGTGATGAGGCGCATCGAGGGCTCCGGCGGGTAGATGTACGTGTTGCGGGCGATGTACTCTTTGAGGACGTCGTTCTGGATGGTTCCACGGAGGTCCGCGCGGTCGACGCCCTGCCGGTCGCCGACGGCGATGTACATCGCCAGCAACACCG
>CAZUVE010000245.1:0-3145 GCA_964623735.1 uncultured Halobacteriales archaeon
TGGTCGCGGACGTCGAACCGTTCGTCTTCGCGACAATCTTCCTGGCGGTGTTCGCCCTCTCGGCGGTCTACCAGTTCTGGCTGCGCCGCTGGTTCTACGTGCGCGCGCTGCTGGATTCGGAGTGACCACGGCTCCGACCCTCGGCAGACGTTCAGCGGTCACGTCTCCGTCGCGTCTCACCGATCTGAAGGCTGGGAACTTCGACAGACGGCCGACCGTGCTACGTTATAGCGTCGATGGCGGTATCGGCTGGCAAATTCGGATCATCGATTGGACAACCGAGTGGTCAGACAGCACGATAACAGACCGACCGAACTGGCTCCACTCGTCCGGATTGCAGTACGTCAGCGCCGGCTCGACCGCACAGTCGTGCAGTCGTACTGGTGCACAGGGACAGCAATCCGTAGGACAGGTTCTGAGAAGAGTCCGGAAGCAGCGTCGAGGTGAACGTCAGACCTGCCACTCCTCACTGTTCCGTTCGCGGCGGTCGTTCGCAATCCGTTCGAAGTACGGTGTCATCACCTCGAGCGCCTCTCCGAACCGTCGGGTGTCGTGGAGTTCCACCCCGAGGACGTACCGTGCCGGTTCTGGACCATACCCGGACTGGCCGTATCGGGGTTTGTGCGGGTAGTCACTATCCTGTAGTGCTGTCCGCAGTTCGTACATCTGTGCCTTCTGGAACGGGGTCCTGTAGTCTCCCATACCGACCTTGTGGCGGCGCCAGGCGGTTGTCGTCAGTTCGGCGTACTCGAGATTGATACCGACGAGCCTGGCCCGCCGCTCGAACCCCTGCCGCACGGCCGACCAGTCAGCCGCGTTCAGCGCTTCGAAGTCGATTTCCCCGTCGACGGTGTGCTCTTCCTCGAGTGAGTCTTTCACCCACAGCGCGTCGACGTAGGCGGCACTAGCCTTCCGGGCGACTTCGTCACTGACGTGGCTGAACTGGAACCTATCGACAGCGGCGAACGCCTCGACTGCTTTCTCTCGCTTGCGTTCGTCGTGGCAGACGAACCCCATTCCCATCTGCATCGCTATCTGTCGTGGATCCTGACTATCGTGCCTGTGTTGTTGCTGTGACATCAGTATCGATAATTAAATTCTTGGTGATTGTCTTGTTGGAGCGTCGATGACATGTTCTCGTTTCACCTTCATCAATCCTTCTGAAGCCGACTGAGTGAAACTCGACGTGCGTCAGACATAACTGCACGGGTATTATTATCGATTCTGATATTCAGAGCATGGCCGGTACGATCGGTCAGGTCTCTACGGGGTGTTCGGGGGGCTGGAGGACCCATCACCGTCGTCTCACACCCCGATTGGCGGCGTAATGATACTTGAAACTATCGGCATCATGGAAGATCATGTACTTTAGCGTCGATCCGCCACAGATTGCAGGCGGACGCCAGCGACCCGCTCCGGTCAGTACTCCCGTTCCAGGAGGTAGTCGGCGATGGCCGCCAGGCGCTCTCTGGGTTCGTTGTCCGGGAGGACCTCGAGGCGGGCCTTCCCGTCCGCGATCAGGTCCCGTGCGGTCCGGCGGGCGTAGTCGAGACTCCCGGCCGCCTCGAGTTCGGCGACCGCAGCGTCGACTGCCGGTTCCGCGAGCGCCGCGGCGGAGTCGGCCTCGACGAGGCCGTCGACGTCGACCCCGTGCGCGCGTGCGTGGACTGTTATCAGCGTTCCCTTGTCCTCGACGAGGTCACTCCCGCGTTGCTTGCCCAGTTGGTCGCTGGGTGCCGTCAGGTCGAGGAGGTCGTCCTGGATCTGGAAGGCCCGGCCGACGTCGCGGCCGTACCGCGCGAGCGGGTCGACAGCCTCCCGATAGCCGAGCAGGATTGCCGGCAGCGACGCCGCCGCGGCGTACAGCGTGGCCGTCTTGCCGGCCACCATCTCCAGGTACTCCTCGGTGCCTGCGGGCTCGCGCTCCTCGAAGGCGAGATCGAGCGACTGGCCCTCGCAGATCCGCAGACAGGTGCGCGACAGCTCCGAGACCGCCCGTGTGGACTGCTCTGCGGGCGCGCCGGTCCCGGCCAGCAACTCGAAGGCCTTCGCGTGGAGTGTGTCCCCGGCGAGGATGGCCCGCGAGGAGTCGTAGGCCTCGTGCACCGCGGGCACGCCGCGGCGCAGACCGTCGTCGTCCATGATGTCGTCGTGGATCAGCGTGAAGGTGTGCAACACCTCGACGCCTGCTGCCGCCCGCACCACGTCGACGGCCCCGCCCTCCGCCGCGGGCATCGCCCGGTAGTCTGCGGTCTCGGGCCCTGTCCCGGTGAGTGACTCCGCGACGAGCAACAGCATCGTCGGCCGGAGCCGCTTGCCCCCTGCGTCGAGCAGGTACCTGCAGGTCTCGTAGAGACGTTCGGGCCGGGCCACCGGCACCTCCTCTGCAATCGCGGTGTCGATGATCTCGTGGCGGCGTCCGACCGCCTGCTCTGCCGCCTCTCTGGTCGTCAGTCCCCGGCTCTGCCGTGTGTCTTCCCGTCCCAGGCTCATGTCACAGCGTATCTGGCTGTGGCGCATAGTCGTTGCGACTCCGTTTCATATACTGATAATTGAACGGAGAGAATCGCTTACGATAAGCGGCGTGCAAATGTCTCGCGGTTTTTAGAACTGATAACTAATTCCGTGGGTTCACCGGCGCGAGGACGAGTGGCCGGCTCGACGTAGGACTGTCTGGCCACGTGCTGGCTCTCGTTGCTCGGAATTACCCGTTCCTGCGTCCCCGGCCGCAGCTACGAGGCCGTCGTCCAGTCACGGCCTGTCGACCGTCGTCCCGAAGACGCTGTTGACGAGGCACTCCTCGAACCGGTTCCCCGCTCCTACGACGGCCGAGTCGTTCGGGCCGTGAAACTCGGCGCGGCGGACGGCCGAGATCCTGTTCCGAAGAAAAATGCCGGCGACCCGGTCGGCCATACCGTCCAGCCAGTACTTCAGCTGTCCGGCGGCGTCGGTCGAGTCCGTCCGTCGACGGCGACACGCCGACCCGGCCGGCCAACGGATCCCGATACGGGGAGTAGAGTTATAACGGCCCGCCGCCCAGGCTCACCCGTGTTTCGGGGAGAGAGTGGGGACGAGGGAGGAGGCGTTCCGCTCCGGGCGGCACTCGGAGTTGCACTCGCCGTCTTGCTCGCGGTCAGACTCGCCC
>CAZUVE010000246.1:0-3138 GCA_964623735.1 uncultured Halobacteriales archaeon
CTTCCTCGGTCCCGTCACCGCCGGGGTCGGGCAGGTTGGCGTCCAGGAAAGAGTACGACAGCGTCAGCGGGACGACGAGGACAATGGGCACACGCATCTCCATCACCCCGGAGGCGAGCGTCAGCATGTGTTCGGTTCCGTAGACGCTGATCGCGTCGTAGACGGCCAGCACCGACAGGAGCACGAGCGCAGGCAGGACGCCGAAGTTGATGCCGAAGAGGCCGGCGGCACCGATTCCCATGACGATCCCGGCGGCGTCGATGACGTACCACTCCGGGTAGGCGTACAGCGCGATTCCGATGGCGGCGGCCCCGGCCCACGCGAGGACGTCGACGGGAGTCCCGGCGACCCGTACGGTGAGCACGGCGGGCGCGACGGCGCGGAACACGAACAGCGAGATGTACGCGCCGGCAAAGACGACGAACGCGCGGATAAGTCCCTCCACGCCGAGTTTGATGGCCGCGAGCATCAGCGCCGTCACGACGAGGATGGCGGCCACGTAGACAACGCTGATCGTCGGATCGGAGGTGTCCTCGACGAACTGGTTGCCGCCGGCGTCCAGCGGAGCGACGACTGCCAGCGCCCCCAGCTGGACGATCACGAACACGAGGACGATTCCCCCGCTCGCCGCGAGCGCCCGACTCCTGTCGTCCATGTGGAGTGCTCGGTGGTGAGCCGTTTGAGGGTTTCGACCCTCCGGGCTGCCGGTCGAACTCTACTCGCGGGCGTACAGAGCCGTTCCGACGAGCGGCGCGAGCCGGACGCCCTCGGCCGGCGAGACCGCCAGGTACGGCCGTTCGACCGGACCGAAGACGTCCACCACCCGCCCAGCCCCCGAAAGGGAGTCGTCGACGAGGTCCGTCCCGATCGCGGGGTACGAGTCGTCGGAGCAGCGGACGATTGCGACGCCCTGTGCGGTCCGGACGACCTCGCCGGCCCGTCTCATGCGCGGATCGCACCGACGTAGGCCGCGACCGCCTCCAGGAGGTCGGTCTTGCTCGCGTCGTCGGCGCCTTTCACCAGCACCCGACCCCGGGGTTCGTACTCCCTGGGGTAGGTCTTCTCGCGCTCGATGACCGCGTCGTAGCCTACCTGCTGGACGGCCTGGGCGATCTCGTCGGCAGTCGGTTCCTCGACAGCGGCGTCCAGCGAGACGCGCCGCCCCTCGCTCCGCGAGAGTGTCGCGTCCAGGAACGCCGGCCAGATGACGTTCTCGACCATGCCGACGCTGGGCGGCGCCGCGACAAACCTCTTTCCCGTCCGTCCCGGAGGTCACCCGGCGTCGACACGGTAGGCCACGCCGTTGCGCCCGGCGACGTAGGCCGATTCCCCGACGACCGAGGGCGGCGAGAGGAAGGTTCCGTCCGTTTCGAGGCGCCAGCGCTCGGTCCCCTCGGCCGCGGAGAGCGCGACGACGTCACCCAACAGCCCGCCGAGGTAGACGGTGTCGCCGGCGACAGAGGGCGGACTGTGGACGAACGAGTCCGAGTCGAACCGCCACGCAACGCTCCCGTCGACCGGGTCGAGGGCGTAGACGCGGTCGCTCGTCGCGTAGACGTGGTCGCCGTCGAACGCGACCGACCGCGCGCCGAGTCCGGTCTCGACCCGCCAGCGCTCTGTCCCGTCAGCGGCGTCGAGCCCGAACACCAGCCCCTCCCTGTCGGGCGTCGTCGCGCCGACGTAGACGGCGTCGCCGGCCAGCACCGGCGTCCCGAACCGCGCGTCCGGGACGTCGAAGGTCCACCGCTCGGTCCCGTCGGCGGCGGAGAGCGCGAACACCGCCTCCTTGCCGACTGCGACGAGGTCGTCCTCGACTGCCGGCGTGAACAGCAGTACGTTGTCCCGTCCGATCGGGGCGCGCCACTCGCGCTCGCCGGTCTCGGGGTCGAGGGCGACCAGCGTCGCCTCGTAGGGGTCGCTCGCGGTGCGAAACCCCACGTACACCCGCTCGCCGTCGAACCCCGGCGCGTTGGCGACGCGGCGCCCGAACGTGTAGGTCCACCGGTTCTCGCCCCCGGCGCGGTCGATCGCGAACGCGGAGTGGCGGCTCACGGCGTAGACGGCGTCGCTGCCGACGACTGGCGCGATCCCCGACGGGAAGGGCAGTTGCGCCCGCCAGCTCCGCGAGCCGTCGCCGGCGCCCACCGCGGAGACCGCGGCGCCGTTGAAGTACACGACCCCGTCGGCGACAACCGGTCCCGACAGCGCCTGCTGGGCGATTCGCCTCGACCAGCCGACGGTCCCGCCGCTCTCCGGTCCGCCCCCGACCGGGTTGTGGCCGGTCCGCCGGGGGTTCGCGCGGAACTGACGCCAGTCGTCCGCCGGTTCACCCTCTCCCGGACACCCCGCCAGCGCCGCGGCCCCGAGTGTCCCAGCCAGCCCGAGGTACCGACGCCTGGATACGTCCATCGACAGGTCACTGTGCCCCGCGGCGTGTAAATTCACCGGGCGTGTGTCCCGGCGGCGCACCATCCCGCCCGTCCGGGGGAGCTGTCCGATGGGAAGGACTTTACTTAGTTGTGAGTGAACTCCCGGTATGGGACGCGATTACAGAGCCCTCCGTGACCCGAACGCGGAGTACACGATGCGGGACCTCTCGGCGGAGACGATGGGGCTGGCAGCCGAGCGCGCGCCAGGCCCGCGGGACCTCGAGATCACGGACGTCCAGACGACGATGGTCGACGGCAACTTCCCGTGGACGCTGGTTCGGGTCTACACCGACGCGGGCGTCGTCGGCACCGGCGAAGCCTACTGGGGCGCGGGCGTCCCCGAACTGATCGACCGGATGACCCCCTTCCTGCAGGGGGAGAACCCCCTCGACGTCGACCGCCTCTACGAACACCTGATCCAGAAGATGTCAGGCGAGGGCTCGATCGAGGGCGTCACCGTCACTGCGGTCGCGGGGATCGAGACGGCGCTGCACGACCTCGCGGGGAAGGTCATGGAGGTGCCAGCCTACCAGTTGCTCGGCGGGAAGTACCGCGACGAGGTGCGGGTCTACTGTGACTGTCACACCGAGGCCGAGGCCGACCCCGCGGCCTGCGCAGACGAGGCCGAACGCGTCGTGGCGGAACTGGGCTACGACGCCCTGAAGTTCGACCTCGACGTCCCCTCCGGGCACGAGAAGGACCGCGCCAA
>CAZUVE010000247.1:0-3125 GCA_964623735.1 uncultured Halobacteriales archaeon
AGGAGACGGCCGCGCTCATCGCCGGCGGCCACACGTTCGGGAAGGTCCACGGTGCCGACGACCCCGACGAACACGTCGGGCCGGAGCCCGAGGCCGCCCCCATAGAGAAGCAGGGCCTCGGCTGGGAGAACGAACACGGCTCCGGCAAGGGCGAAGACACCATCACCAGCGGCATCGAGGGTCCCTGGAACAGTACGCCGACTATGTGGGACACCTCCTACCTCGACAACCTGCTCGACCACGAGTGGGAACCGGAGAAGGGCCCGGGCGGGGCGTGGCAGTGGACCACAGCGGACGGGGACCTCCAGAACACCGCCCCGGGCGCTCACGACCCGTCGGAGAGGGAAGACCCCATGATGCTCACGACGGACATCGCCCTCAAGCGGGACCAGGACTACCGGGAAATCGTAGAGCGCTTCCGGGAGCGCCCGGACAAGTTCGGAAGGGCCTTCGCGAAGGCCTGGTACAAGCTGATCCACCGCGACATGGGCCCGCCGTCGCGCTTTCTCGGCCCGGAGGTCCCCGACGAGGAGATGCTCTGGCAGGATCCGGTTCCGGACGTCGACCACGGACTGGTCGGGGACGACGAGATCGCCGACCTCAAGCGGGCGATCCTCGAGTCGGATCTGTCGGTCTCCCGGCTGGTCAAAACCGCCTGGGCGTCGGCGTCGACGTACCGCGACAGCGACAAGCGCGGCGGCGCGAACGGCGCCCGGATCCGGCTCGAACCACAGCGGGGGTGGGAGGTCAACGAACCCGAGCAACTGGCGACGGCCCTGGAGACCCTCGAAGGGATCCAGGCGGAGTTCAACGGCTCTCGGTCCGACGGGGTGCGGGTCTCGCTCGCCGACCTGATCGTCCTGGGTGGCTGTGCCGCCGTCGAGCAGGCTGCGGCGGACGCCGGACACGACGTGACCGTTCCGTTCGAACCGGGCCGGACCGACGCGTCACAGAAACAGACCGACGTCGAGTCCTTCGAGGCGCTCGAACCGGAAGCCGACGGGTTCCGCAACTACCTCGGGAACGGCCACGACCGTCTGCCGGAGGAGACGCTGGTGAACAGGGCCGACCTCCTGACGCTGACCCCCGCCGAGATGACGGTGCTGGTCGGTGGCATGCGCGCGCTGGGCGCGACCTACCAGGACTCGGAGCTCGGTGTCTTCACCGACCGGCCGGAGACGCTGACCAACGAGTTCTTCCTGAACCTGCTCGACATGGACACGGAGTGGGAGGCGTCCCCGGAGTCCGAACACGTCTACGAGGGACGCGACCGCCAGACGGGCGAACTCGAGTGGAAGGGGACCCGCACGGACCTCGTCTTCGGTTCGAACTCCCGGCTCCGGGCAATCGCGGAAGTCTACGGCTCCGAGAACGCAGAGGAGACGTTCGTGCGTGACTTCGTGGCCGCGTGGAACAAGGTCATGGGTCTCGACCGCTTCGACCTCGAATGATCCGACCGAGGTGGACCGCCGTGGCCGTCTTCGGGGTCGATCCCGACAGCCGGTTTCATACTGATTGCTGTAACTGCGTACCGGTACGACCGCACGACAGTGTGCGGTCGATCCGGCACTGACCTGTAGCGATCCGTATCAGGCCGCCCCGGCGTCGTCGCGGGTTACAGGAGTGTGTCGAGGCGTATCCGCCAGGAGTCGATGACCACCACTGTTCGCAGGTCCTCGCCAACGTGGTGGCCCGGTATGTGATCCGCACCCGGATCGAGCAGGGGCCAGACGCCATCCCCGTGTGGGCAGTCGAGTATCTCATGGAGATCACTATGGATGAGGATACCGAGTGGGCGTGGGAAGGGGCGTCGGCGCTAGGCTGGGCGGTCGGCCATTCTGAGATTCCGGTGCTCGACCGGATTGTCGACCGAACCGACACGGACCGAGAGCCGTGGGCGATGGGCAACCTACGACACGTCGCGTTCGCCGATCCTGAGGCTGCGGTGACGCTTCTCGAACGATTGCTGCGGTCGCCGGACACCAGAGAGGATCTGGTATTTCTCAGATCGTTGGAACCAGTGCTGGAACAGGACTTCCCGGAGTTCCCGCAGTACTGGGAGCCCGAGACCGAACTCGACTACTCCGTCACGTTCACAGACGCCCACCGTGAGCGACTGCTGGCAATTCTCGGAGAGACTGTCCATCCCAAGCGCCTCCGGAAATTCGACGAGCAGTTCGCGTTCGATCTCCAGCGAGCAGCCGACGAATACGGGCCTGACTCCAGCGATTGAGAGCGAGCCGAAGACCGTGACGTTGATACTCGACACCGGAGGATACTGCAGTAGATGGGCGATTACGGCAGTCTCGTGGCCGAAGAGATTACGGCCACACTCGACCGGGCTGGATTCGAGAGGCTCTCCTCGGAGTCGTTTCGCGTCGAGGTGACGGACTCGTTTCGACGGAAACTCGGTGCGTGTCGCCCCGTCCAGGGATCTGACGATGGCGCAGACACGCCCCGCTACGAGGTCCGGATCGCCCGGCGGTTGTTCGGGGATGACATCGACGCCGACTGGCGGGACACGGTCCGTCACGAGGTTGCCCACGCGTACGTTTTCTCTGAGTATGGCCAAGGTGTCCGACCACACGGTGAAGAGTGGAAAGAAGCGGCCCGCAGAGCGGGGGCAGACCCGAGTGCACGCTACGAGGGTGCGGACCTCGTGGATGCCGAGTACGTCCTCGCGTGTCCGGACGGGTGTTACGAGCGCGGCTACCTCAAGCGGTCCAAGCGGGTCAAGTACCCCTGGAAATACGCCTGTCCCGAATGCGAGACGCGCCTCGTAAGCTACGACGCTGGTGATGTCCCGACTGCACCAGACCCCGGGACCTGCTACGTGGCGACCATCCCGTGGGAGCAGCAAGACGACAGAGCGACTGCGGACGCGACAGGGACAGCGCGCTACCTGCTGGCCTGTCCGAACGGGTGCGTCGAGTGGCCCTACCAGCAACGCTCGAAACGCATCAAGAACCCGTGGCTGTACAGTTGCCCCGAGTGCGAGACGACGCTCGTCAGTTGCGATGGGTATAACTCACCGACGGACTGCGAGCCGGGAACCTGTACCGTCGAGAGCATCCCCTGGACCGAACCGCAGATCGTCCACGCCTGTCCGAACGGCTGTTTCAGCG
>CAZUVE010000248.1:0-3061 GCA_964623735.1 uncultured Halobacteriales archaeon
AGGCGTGTCCCGCCGGATTCGCCCTCGGTCGCGGTGATGTCCCAGCCGTGAGCGTTGACGACAGTCCGCACCACAGAGAGCCCGTAGCCGCTGCCGTCCTCGGTGGTCGTGACCCCGTGATCGAAGACCTCCTCGCGCCGATCCGCGGGGATGCCGGGGCCGTCGTCCTCGACGTAGAACCCGTCGTCGAGTGGTCCGACCCGGACGGTCACGCCCCCGCCCCCGTGTTCGACGGCGTTGCGAAAGACGTTCTCGAAGACCTCACGGAGCCTGTCGGCGTCGGCGCTCACCGCCGGAACCGAGTCGCACTGCATCGAGGAGTCGGACTCGCTTCCCATCCCCTGCCAGGCCATCCGGGCGATCGGCTCGATGTCGGTCGGTTCCGGTTCCTCGACGACGCCGCCCTGCCGGGCCACGCGGAGCAGGTCCTCGACGAGGCGTTCCATCCGGTCGGTCGTCTCGTGGATCGAGTCGAGGTGGTCGGGATCGCCGCTTTTCTCGTAGAGTGACAGTCGACTGTCGATGACCTGTAGCGGGTTCCGGAGGTCGTGTGCGAGGATGTCGGTGAACTCCTTGAGACGGTCGTTCCGGCGTTCGAGCATCCGTTGGTACTCTTTCCGTTCCGTCGTGTCCCGGCTGACGGCCGCGAACCCTCGACGGTCGCCGGACAGCGGCGAGAGCGACAGCGTGCCCCAGAAGACCGACCCGTCGGCCCGCTCGTGCCAGTGGTCGACCTCGACCAGCCCCTCTCTCGCGTCTTCGAGAACCCTCTCGGGCGGACCACCGACCTCGAATTCCTCTTTCTCGTCGGCAAACAGCGTGGTCACGTGCTGGCCCAAAATTCCGTCGGGGGCGTACCCGTAGAGCGTCTCGGCTGGCGCGGGCCAGTGTGTGATCTCACCCTCGGCGTCGAGCATGAAGACGGCGTGTGTGGAGAGGCTCTCGAGGAGGGTCTCCGAGACGGGCTCGCCACTGTCCGGGTCTCCGTAGGTGTGATACGGGTCTGCCATACCACACAACACTCGGTACTCTTTCAAACCGAGTTTGCCTGATAGACAATGTCGTTTTTAGTTCGGGGTGTGGTCCGATTCGAGTCGGACCACCATGACCTCCCAGTCCGAGACGACTCCGTCGGTCCGGTACTCCCAGGCTCCCCGGGGGTCGATATCGCTTTCCAGTGCCTCAAACAGGAGGGCTCGGAGGGCGACCCTGAAATCGTCCGGGCTCGTGATCTCGTCGTCGAACGGCGGATCTGTTACCATGAGTAGATCAAGGGTAGGATGTCCAGTTACTAGTCAGGGGTTCTGTGCCGATATGAGTACCGGAACACATGGTGTGTCAGGCCGGCGGCTGTCTGTCGGGCCCGGCCCTGGGAAGTTTTTAACACACTCGGTATCGAAATAACAGTACCCGATGAGTGTCATCGTCGAGTTGGCTGTCCCGTCTGCGGCGTTCCAGTTAGGGCAGATTCTGCGCGTCGAGGAACCCGCACGCGTCACGCTCGAGACGATGGTACCACTCGGGGGACAACCGACACCGTTCGTCCGGATAAAGCACGACACCCGGAGGTCGTTCCAGCGCAGCGCCAGCCAGCACCCGTCTGTCGTTCACATCGAGAAGGTCAACACGCACGACGGCGAGACGCTGTACGCACTCGAGTGGGACCCGTCGGAGGACACCCTCTTCCGGAAGATCCTGGACATGGACGCCGCGCTGTTGAGCGCGACCGGCGGGGCCGAGACCTGGCAGTTCGAACTCAGGTTCCCCACCCACGACGCTCTCTCGGAGTTCCAGGACTACTACCTCGACCATGACATCAACGTCGACGTCCAGCGCATCTACAACCCGACACGGCCCGAGGCCGGGCCGTGGTACGGATTGACGCCGCCACAGCGAGTGACACTCACCCGGGCAGTCGAAACTGGCTACTACTCGTTGCCGCGCGAGATATCGACGATAGAACTCGCAAACCAGTTCGACATCTCCGACCAGGCGGTCACCGAACGGCTCCGTCGCGGTATCACCACCCTGGTGATGAACACGCTGCTCGCGAACGAGGACAGCGGTTGATATAGTGATTGCTGTACCTGTTTACCGGTACGACCGCACGACAGCGTGCGGTTGATCCGGCAATGACTTACAGCAATCACTACAGGATTCTTCGTCGTCTCGGACCCGCTGTCCTTCTGGAGCTGGGTGTTCGGGCTCGCCACTCTCGCCGGCGGACTGTACGTGTTCCCGCCGACCAGGCGGCGCATCGACCGCCGCCATCCCGCCGCGTGGTTCGGGGAGGTCCGGACCACAGACGAGTCGCTCGTCAGCGCGCCCGGCACGCCGTGTGTGGTCTGTGGCCGCCCGGTCGAGAACGGCATCCGGCGGACCTACCGCGAGGAGATCGCCGCCGTCGGCGTCCCGGTCGTGACGACCCGCGACGGGGAGAACCACTACTGCGAGGTGTGCTCGATGGTCGACCCTGGACTGGACACGAGCGGGCTCTCGCGTCGGTCACAGTTGTCGCCTCTCACGCCAGACAAGAGCGGAGCCGGGGACACTACAAAATGCCCATCTCGTCGAGGCGTTCGGGGAGGTAGGTGTCGGTCACGAAGTCCAGCCCGCGGGAGGCCAGCGACTGCTGTTCGGACTTCCTCTCGAGGTCCAGCTGGAGTTCGATCTGTTCCTCCCAGAACTCCGTCTGGAAGCGGGGGTCCTCCAGTTCGGACTCGAGGGCGTTGACGTCCGAGTCCGAGAGCGGGTCCGTCGGGAGGTCGTACTCGACGATGTCCTCGGGACGGATGCCCACGAAATCCGCCTGTGGCGTCGCCAGATACCCCGAGAGGTGGGCGCTCTTGATCGAGCCGTAGGCGACCGAGCCGTAGATGCGGTACGACCAGGGGTCGCCGTCGGTGAAGACAACCACGGGCAGGTCGAGTTCGTCGCGCAGGCGCTTGGTGAGCCGGCGGGTCGCGCGGGCCGGCTGGCCCTTCAGGTGGACGATCAGCGCGTCCATCTCCTCGTCGAAGCCGTTCTCGACCAGCCGGTCGCGCATGCCGCCGGTCTCCAC
>CAZUVE010000249.1:0-3060 GCA_964623735.1 uncultured Halobacteriales archaeon
GGAACCGGAACCGCGAGTCCGAGAGCCCGAGGCCGTGGCGCGAACTGTGACTCCCTGCTTCCATGTGTCGATCTAACGTGTGCCGGCACTTAGCTTGCCCGAAGCCCGTACTGTCGGCCGTAACCTCCCGAAGAGATCCAGTGCCCCGCGCTGGAACCGTTCGCGCCCGTGCAGCCGACAGTCTCACTCCGAGACGACGACCTTGCCGGTCATTCCCGCACGCTCGTGTGGGAGACAGACGTACGCGTATGTACCTGGCACCTCGAACGTGTGCTCGAAGGTCTCCCGGGGGCTGAGATTGCCGCCGCGGCTGTCGAACCACGCTTCCCGGGCGGCGGCCTCGGTCCCGTAGCCGCCGGTTGCGAAGTACGTGGCCGACTCCGGGATTCCGTCGTCGTAGGCCGTGACCGTGTGGTCCGCACCGCTCGTGTTCCGCCAGACGACGGTGTCACCAGCCGCAATCTCGTAGGTGTCGGGGACGAACTCGTTTCGCGTCATCCCGATGTGACAGTCCTCGCCGCGGCAGGGCTCGTCGCCGAGTCCGAGCGCGGACGTACACCCTGCCAGGCCCGCGAGACTTCCCGTCGCTGCGAGAAATCGGCGCCTGTTCACGTCTCCTGTTCGGGTTCGTCCGGATAAAACCACGTCGGTTCGTCCGGACTCTGTCCCACGAACGCGACGGATCCGGGGAGAGTGGACTGCCGCGGGGGCGACACTGGAGTGTCTCCCGTCGGGTTGTGGCGCCGGGGAGCGGTTCGACGAACGACGAACCATCCTTCGATTAGCTTTTTGTGCGGGGCGTGGTGAGTGGCAGCATGGGACTTGACGAGGACGCTCTCGAGTATCACCGGGAGACCCCGGCGGGGAAAATCGAGATTTCGACGACGAAGCCGACGAACACACAGCGCGACCTGAGCCTGGCGTACTCGCCGGGCGTAGCGGCGCCGTGCCGGGCGATCGACCGGGATCCGACGGCGGCCTACGAGTACACGGCGAAGGGAAACCTGGTGGGAGTCGTCTCGAACGGCTCGGCGGTGCTGGGGCTGGGGGACATCGGGCCGCAGGCGTCGAAGCCGGTGATGGAGGGCAAGGGGGTGTTGTTCAAGCGGTTCGCCGACATCGACGTTCTCGATATCGAACTCGACCACGACGACCCGGGGGCGATGATCGAGTCGATCAGCGCAATGGAGCCCACGTTCGGGGGGATCAACCTCGAGGACATCGCGGCGCCGGCGTGTTTCGAGATCGAGGAGCGCCTCCGGGAGGAGATGGACATCCCGGTGTTCCACGACGACCAGCACGGGACCGCGATCATCTCGGGGGCGGCACTCCTGAACGCGGCCGACATCGCCGACAAGGACCTGGAGGACCTGGAGATCGTCTTCTCGGGGGCGGGCGCGAGTGCCATCGCTACCGCCCGGTTCTACGTCTCGCTGGGTGCCCGCAAGGAGAACATCGTGATGTGCGACTCGGGGGGGATCATCACCGAGAAGCGGGCACGCCGGGGCGAGGTCAACGAGTTCAAGCGCGAGTTCGCGCGGAACGTGTCCGGGGGCGACCTCGCGGACGCCATGGCGGGGACAGACGTGTTCGTGGGGTTGTCGGTGGGTGGGATCGTGGACAGGGGGATGATCCGGTCGATGGCCGACACGCCAATCGTGTTCGCGATGGCGAACCCGGACCCGGAGATCGGGTACGAGGCGGTCAACATGGCACGCGACGACACCGCCGTCGTCGCCACCGGCCGGTCGGACTACCCCAACCAGGTAAACAACGTCCTGGGGTTCCCGTTCATCTTCCGGGGGGCACTGGACGTCCGAGCGCGGGATATCAACCAGGAGATGAAAATCGCGGCCGCGGAGGCGCTGGCGTCTCTCGCCCGGGAGGACGTCCCCGACGCCGTCGTCAAGGCCTACGGCGACGAGCCGCTGCAGTTCGGGCCCGAGTACATCATCCCGAAGCCGCTCGACCCGCGGGTGCTGTTCGAGGTGGCGCCGGCGGTCGCCAGGGCTGCCATCGAGAGCGGGTGTGCCCGCCGGGAACTGGCTCTCGACCCGTACGTCGAGCGCCTGGAGGCGCGTCTCGGGAAGGGACGAGAGATGGTGCGAGTGATCCTGAACAAGGCCAAAAACGACCCCCGGCGGATCGTGCTGGCCGAGGGCCACGACGAGAAGATGATCCGGGCGGCCTACCAGCTCACTGACCAGGGTATCGCAGTGCCGGTGTTGCTTGGCGACCGCGAGCGCGTCTGGGCCGAGATGGATCGCCTCGGGCTGAGCTTCGAGCCCGAGATTGTCGACCCCG
This sequence comes from uncultured Halobacteriales archaeon, assembly GCA_964623735.1. Classification (GTDB taxonomy): domain Archaea; phylum Halobacteriota; class Halobacteria; order Halobacteriales; family Haloarculaceae; genus SW-9-67-25. The sequence continues at coordinate 2,305 of CAZUVE010000249.1, forward strand.
ACGAGGCGAACCTCGATCCGTACATCGACAGACTCCACAACCTCCGCCGGCGGAGCGGCGTCACCCGCCGCGAGGCGGCAGAACTCATCCAGAACAGCAACTACCTGGGGAGCGTGATGGTCGAGATGGGCGACGCAGACGCGATGTTGACGGGACTGATGCACCACTATCCGGACGCGCTCCGCCCGCCGCTGCAGGTGATCGGCACCGCCCCGGGCACCGACTACGCGGCCGGCGTCTACATGCTCACGTTCAGGAACCGCGTGGTCTTCTGTGCCGACGCGACGGTCAACCAGGACCCCACCGACGACGTCCTCGCAGAGGTGACCAGACACGCCTCGACCGTCGCCCGCAAGTTCGACGTCGAACCCCGCGCCGCGCTGCTGTCGTACTCGAACTTCGGCAGCGTCGACACCGAAGGCACACGGAAGGTCCGCCGGGCTGCCCGCCGCCTCCGGTCGGATCCCACGGTCGACTTCCCGGTCGACGGCGAGATGCAGGCCGATACCGCCGTCGTCGAGGAGATTCTCGAGGACACCTACGAGTTCTCGGAGCTGAGCGAACCGGCCAACGTGCTCGTCTTCCCGAATCTGGAGGCGGGCAACATCGGCTACAAGCTGCTCCAGCGCCTCGGTGGTGCCGACGCGATGGGCCCGATGCTCGCGGGCATGGACAGGCCAGTCCACGTCCTCCAGCGCGGTGACGAGGTCAAAGACATCGTCAACCTCGCCGGCGTCGCCGTCGTCGACGCACAGG
>CAZUVE010000250.1:0-3037 GCA_964623735.1 uncultured Halobacteriales archaeon
GCGTCGTGCCCGAGGGCACGAGCGGCTGGAAGTCGTAGATCGACGCGTGCGTGAGCAAAACGGCGTCGCGCCACCGGTTCGCTGCGACCGGGTAGGGGTCGATCCGCTCGTGGCCCCGCTCCTCGAAAAACGAGAGGAACGCCTCCCGTGTCTCCTCGAGCGCGTACTCCCTGTCGAACCCCGGGCTGTCGATGAACTCGTACGGCTCGCAGGGCGGTTCCCCGCAGGTCTCCCGCGTCTCGTCGCGCGTCCAGAAGTGGTCCCCGCACTCGGGGCACTGCCTGCGGTGGAAGCCGTTGTCGGTGAAGTACTCGAGCCGGTACTCCTCCTCGAGGTCGCTCATTGGTGGTAAGGTGGCCAACCTGCCGGTAAAACTGTTCCGAACGCTCACTCGTCCAGCGCCAGCGACGCCAGCAGCGCCTCCAACTGGATGCGCTCGTTGGCCCCCTGGGTGATGCGGTAGTCGGCCTCGCCGATCCGGTCGAGCAGTCGGACAGCCGCCTCGTCGTCCATCTCGAACTCCCAGACCGAGCGGTGTAACTGGTCGATGATGTCGCCGCCGGCGATCCCCTCGTCGGTGATCAGCGCGTCCAGCCGCGAGCGCGCGGCCGTGAAGTCCCCTTCCAGCGCCAGCGTGACCATCTCGCGGATGTCCTCCGGGTGTGCCGTGCTCGTGATCTCGAAGACGGCCGCCTCGTCGACGACGCCGCCGGTGACGGCGGCGGCCTGGAGACCGTTGATCGCCTTGCGCATGTCGCCGTCGGCGGCGTAGACCAGCGCGTCGACACCGGGCTCGGTCACCTCGATGCCCTCCGTGTCTGCGACGTAGCGGACCTGTTCGGCGACGGCCTCGTCGCTCAGCGGCGAGAACCGGAACACCGCACACCGGGACTGGATTGGATCGATGATCTGCGAGGAGTAGTTACACGAGAGGATGAAGCGGACGTTGTTCGAGAACTGTTCCATCGTCCGCCGGAGTGCTGACTGTGCGTCCGAGGTCAAGGCGTCGGCCTCGTCGAGGAAGATGATCCGGTGGTCGACCCCGCCGAAGGAGGTGCGCGCAAAGGACTTGATGCGGTCCCTGACCACGTCGATCCCGCGCTCGTCGGAGGCGTTCAACTCGAGGAAGTGTTCCGCCCACCCCTCGCCGTAGAGTTCGCGGGCGACGGCGATACTCGCGGTCGTCTTGCCGACGCCGGCCGGCCCCGCGAACAGCATGTGTGGCAGATCCTGCCGGCTCACGTAGCTCTCGAGGCGTTCCACGATCGAGCCCTGCCCGACGATCTCCGAGAGGTGCTGTGGACGGTACTTCTCCAGCCAGATCTCTTCGCGGCCACCCTCCGTCTGCTGCGCCTCGCTCATGGGGAAACGGAGTGGCGGGTTGGACATAAGTCCCCCGAGTGCGACTGGGCCGGCTTCGTCCCGACGCAACCGGAACCGTCAGGTACACTTTCCCACGGATCCGATCTCCGTCATGGCCAGGACACGGACGACAATCGACTTCACGCTGCCCAACGTCGGTCCGGGTCCCGACCCGCTCGCCCTGTCGGACCTCGTGGCCGGGCACGACTTCGTGGTGGTGTACCTCCAGCGTGATCACCTGTGTACGAACTGCCGCAAACAGGTCCAGCAGGTCGCGGACCGCTACGGGGAGTTCCGCGAGCGCAACGCCGAGGTCGTCTCGGTCGTCCCCGAGCCCCGCGAGAAGGTCCAGACCTGGCAGGACAGCTACGACCTGCCGTACCCGCTGCTGGCCGATCCCGACGCCGCGGCCGGGGAGACGTTCGACCAGCCGGTCCGCTTTGGCTTCCTGGGCGAGTTGAGCGACTTCCTGGGACGGATGCCCGAGGCCGTGGTCGTGGACACCCGGGACGGCGATCCGACGGTCGGGTGGAGCTACGCCGGCCGGTCGACGTTCGACCGTCCCTCCATCGACGACGTCCTCGACGCGCTCGACGACCTCCGTGAGGAATCCGCGTGACCTCCGGCGCGGGCGTCCGCGTCCGCGAGGCGACCCCGGGCGAACTGCCGGCGGTGCTGAACGTCCTCGACGGGGGCGGACTGGCGACCGACTACGACAGCGTGGAGCGGGCACTCGCTGCCGGTGACGTCGTTGTCGCGGTTGCCGGGCACGCCGGCCGCGAGGAGCGCGTTCTCGGCGCGCTCGTCCTCTGTGGAGCGGAGATCACGGCGGTCGCGGTCCGCCGGCGCCGGCGCGCACAGGGGATCGGCACCGCGCTCGTCGAGGCTGCCGACGACCGCCGACAGCGGCTGCTCGCCGAGTTCGACGACCGCGTACACCCCTTCTGGGCGTCGCTGGGATTCGAAACCAGGAAACTCGGGGACAACCGGCACCGCGGCCAGAGGTGAGCCGTCTCGCAGTGATTGCTGTAAGTCAGTGCCGGATCGACCGCACGACGGCATGGGGTCGTACCGGTACACAGTCACTATCACAGTGTTCAGTGTGACTGTGTACCGGTGCCTCGCCACCTCGGGGTGGTGAGAGACCGAGCCTGCGGCTGATCCGGGCCGGTATCGCGTCACCCGCCTCGTCCACCCGGCGTGATTACCGGGTGACTTCGACGGGTTCGGACGTCGCCAGCCACCGACCACTCGTCTGTATCTCGTCGATCGACTCGCCGGCACCCACGACGTAGTGCTCTGTCGTGATGAACACGGCGAGCCCAGATCCGGTTGTCTCGTCCGTTCGTTCTGGCATCGTTCACCCCATGGACTCGTACTGTCGGCTATCCCTCCGCGGAGATATTCGCACTGGAGTGCCAATATTGCTCACGCGCTTGTAGCCGACAGTGTGTCCAGACACACGGTAGCTTCTCTGTGGGTATAATTATTCACTCGTTACATCACTCAACGACCGATTTACTCCCCCGCGTCGGCGGTTCACGCCCCCGTGCCCTCGCGCGGACTCCTGTTTTCCGTACCGGATCGGTCGCCCGACGGCAGGACCGGCCCGGAAAACGGCACCAGCAGTCAGTATCAGACGGATTGCTGTAACTGTGTACCGGTACGACCGCAC
>CAZUVE010000251.1:0-3034 GCA_964623735.1 uncultured Halobacteriales archaeon
TATCCACCCGGACGTGATTCGCTCAACTCCGCCCGTCACAAACTCGGAGTATCGCGGGCTGAACTCACTGATCCGGTGTCGTGGTACCTGACAGAGTCACGTCCGGGTGTATCTGCGGGTGTAGAGTGAACCACCCCGCCCCGCTCCCCTCCGCAGAAGCTAAACGCGCCGGCCCCGGACTGTCGGGCGATGACCGACCAGGCGCGGGCGTTCGTGCCCGGACACGTGACTGGCTTTTTCACGAGCGACCGCGAGCCCGACCCGACGAAAGCCGGGTCGCGCGGCGGGGGGATGGCACTGACCGACGGCGTGACCGTGACCGTCCGGCCCGCCGAAGAGCCCGCCGTCTTCCTCGACGACGTCTCGGTCGGGATGGAGGCCGTCGAGCGGGTCCTCGACGCGCTGGAGGTGTGTGCACAGGTCCGGGGCGAGACCGACCTGCCGCCCGGAACCGGCTTCGGCGTCTCGGGCGCAATGGCGCTGGGAGCGGCACTCGCAGCCAACGCCGCCTTCGACCGGCGCCTGTCGGAGAACGAACTCGTCACGATCGCACACGGCGCGGAGGTCCGGGCCGGGACGGGGCTGGGCGACGTGGTCGCGCAGGCCCGGGGCGGGATTCCGCTGCGCCTCGAGCCCGGCGGCCCGCAGGTGAACGAACTCGACGGTGTGCCGGCCCGTGCCCGCGTGGAGTACCTCGTGTGCGGCGAACTCGACACCGCAGAGATCCTCGCCGGGGACACCGAGGCGCTCACCGAGGCCGGCCGGCGGGCGCTCGCGGAGGTCGTCTCCGAGCCGACGCTGGGAACGTTCATGCAGGCTTCCCGGCGGTTCTCCCGGGAGGCCGGCCTGCTGACCGACCGCGTCCGGGATATCGTCACCGACGTCAGCGAGGCGGGCGGGTCGGCAGCGATGGCGATGCTCGGGGAGACGGTCGTCGCGCTCGACACCGGCCTCTCGGACGCAGGCTACGACCCCGCGGTCTGTCACGTCCACCCCGGCGGCGCGACCGTCGAGAGCGAGGGGTGAGCGGTCGGGAGCGACGTGTTTTCCTGTCTCGCCGGGCTGGGTGCGGTATGGACGAGTTCGACGTTCCCGAGTCTCATCCCCGCTACCACTCGCTGCTGACGCGCCACCGCGTCGAGGAGGGGTTCGAGAACGGGATCACGAGCACCCAGGGCCTCATCGCGCAGGGACGCGGGGAGTCGATCGACTACCTGCTCGGCGAGCGGACGCTCCCCAGCGCCGACGCCGCCGCCCGCGTCGCCGCCGCGCACCTCCTGCTCGCCGACCACTCCGTCCTCTCGGTCAACGGTAACGCTGCCGCTCTGGTCCCGGGAGAGACCGTCGATCTCGCCGCCGCGACGGACGCCGACATCGAGGTGAACCTCTTCCACCGGACCGACGAGCGGGTCCGTGCGATTGCCGAGTACCTCCGCGAGCACGGCGCCGAGGAGGTCAAGGGCTTGGCCGCCGACGCGCGGGTCCCGGGGCTCGACCACGAGCGCGCCAAGGTCGACGCCGACGGCATCTACGCCGCGGACGTCGTCGTCGTGCCCCTGGAAGACGGCGACCGCGCCGCCGCGCTCGCGGAGATGGGCAAAACCGAGGTCGTCATCGACCTGAACCCGCTCTCGCGGTCGGCACAGGCGGCGACGGTCCCCGTCGTCGACAACGTTGTCCGCGCCGTACCGAACATGGCCGACCACGCCCGCGACCTCCGGGACGCCGACGAGGCGGACCTTCGGGCCGTCGTCGAGGCGTTCGACGCCGGGGAGGCACTCGCCGCCGCCGAACGCGCGATCCGGTCGGGCGAACTAGACGAGTGCTGACCGTTCGTACTGCCGGCTGTACCGGCGTGAAGAGATCCGGTACTCCGGGGTGCCGGCAGTGCCCGCACGGCCGACAGTACGAGCCGGCGTCACTGTCGGCTCCCGGCCCCGTCGATCAGGTCGATCGCCAGGTCGGCGGCCCCGGTGGCTGTCTCGCCGAACACGTAGGCGACGGGTTCGATGCCGAATGCCCCCTCGTGGTAGGCGACCCGGGGGGCGGCCCCACGGTCGCGGAACCGCTCGCGGAGGCGTTCCACGCGGTTCTCGTAGCCCGCGTCGAACTGCAGGGGATCGAGCCCGCGCTCGCGGGCCGCCGCCAGGAGCGGGTCGGACGTCGCGAGGTTCAGCGCCCCCCGCGTCTCCGGGTCGACGGCGACCGCGGCGAGGATAGCACCCGCCACGCGCTGCGAGACACCGAACTCCGGTTCGGCCGGGACGACGACCCGCGAGCCGACCGCCTGGAGGCGCCCCGGGACGGCCGCGACGTCGGTCCCGTCGCGGGCGTCCGGGACAGCCGTGCCGACGTTGGTCCCCACGTTCGGAACGTGGGCCGCGACGCCGGGAGCCGACGCCAGCCAGCGGGCCGCCCGCCGGACCGCGTCCAGTGCTGCCCGCTCCTCGACGACGCCCTTGTCGAGGCCGCGTACGCAGAGGTCACAGCCCAGTCCCTCCAGGGCGGGCATCTCCTTCTCGTGGACCGCACAGATGGGCCCGCGGTCCTCGAACTCCCGGATCACCGCGAGCAACTCCCCGAGAGCCTCGTAGCCGTCCATCGACCCCGAGGCGAACCCGTCGGCGATTGTCGCGACGGCGGCCTGCAGGCGCTCGTCGCCCGCGAACCGCTCCTCGAGGTCGGCCCCGCGGAGATACTGGCTGACCGCCGCCTGGCTCACCCCGAGGCGGCCGGCGATCTCCTCCTGTGTGAGCCCGCGGTCGTCGAGGGCCCGCGCCAGCATCGCCCGCACCGTCGGGAGGACCCGCTCGACGACGACCTCGCTCGGGAAGCGCAACGACATGGGGGCGCTTTCGCCGCGGCGCGCTATAAGTTCACTCCCGGAGACCGACGGCGCCGCGCTGCGCGGCGTGGTACAACCCGATTGTACAGATTACTTATAACGAAACTGATAATACCACCCGGTACTAACAGCCAGTGGTATGAGCCGGAACGACTCGACACAGTTCAGCGACGTCGGCGAGGCAGACGT
>CAZUVE010000252.1:0-3012 GCA_964623735.1 uncultured Halobacteriales archaeon
GCCGCCTCCGCGACGGCGTACTGCCCGACTGCGAGGACGACGAACAGCACCTGTCCGCCGACGAGTACGCCGCCCGCGTACGACCAGACAATTGCCGGGAGGCGGGTCTCGACCAGACTGTGTACGAGCGCCGACCTGGCCAGCAGGTACGCGCCGAGCGGGTACAGCGGGAGGAGATACCGCACCGTAATCATCGTGTTCAGCGGGAGGCGGCTGATGTAGAGGAGGACGAACGCGACAATGAGGAACAGCGCCAGGACGTCGGTGGCGTCGACGCGCTGGCGCAGCCGCCGGGCTCTGGAGGGAACGGCGTTCAGCACGACCGCGCCGACGGCACCGAGGACGGGCGCTGCCTCCAGCAGTGCGAGATTCACACCGAGAAAGCGCGCTTTCTGGTCGATCCCCTCGACGCTGCTGTGAACGAACGTCCGGTACACGTCGGTGGGTTGTGCGAGTCCGGCGAGACCCTGTTCGAAGATGCCGATGGTCTGATAGAGCACCCAGCCGACTTCCTGAAGCCCGCTACCTCCGCGCTCGCCTGAAGCACCGCTACTCGCCGCGTCCCCTCCGATAGAGACCGAGACACCGCTGCTGTAGAGGGTCAGTGGTGGCCGGAACAGGTCGCCGCTAACCAAGACGTTGGTCGTCAGCGTAGGGAGCAACGACAGGAAGAACACGACGCCGACGACGGCGAGGGTCCGGGCGTCGTTCGAGGGGGCGGTCGGCACGTCGACGGCGACGAGCGCGAGGAAGGCGAACAGCCCCTCTACCGCGTTAATCCAGGTGTACAGCCCAACGACCGCGTACGCGCCAGCGCGGTAGGCCGGCACCGTGCCGAGACGAGGCACCGCAAGCCCCGGATTCTCCCGGCTCCGTGCGAACGCGTAGAGCAACGCCACGCAGGCCAGCGCGGTGAAGACGTGACGTTTCGGGACGACGGCCCAGAAGCCGACGGGCATCGCGACCGCTGCGCCGGCGCCGGCGAGCACCCCGACCCGCCGGGTACGCTTCAGCGTGACCGTCCGGTAGAGAAACACCGCGACGAACCCCGCCGCGACGGCGGCCGTCGCCTGCAGCGCCAGCAGCGGCAGCGAGACGGACGCGAACTGCGAGGCGAGGGCGACGTTCGCGAGAAACGACGCGAGGACGAGCGCGCTCCCGGCGATTGCCGCCTCGCGACGGTGTCCGAGAACGCGACCCAACTGGACAGCGAACACAAGCGCGAGCAGGTGCCAGACCGCGGCCAGCCCGACGTGCAGATCCGCCACGGCAGCGAGTGCCTGCAATCCCCACAGCGCGGGCAGCGAGAGGACGAGCTGGCCGTAGTTGCGCCCGTAAACGAACCCGTCGCGGACGCCCGTCCCCGGCGAGGAGAGGTAGTCGCCGGTCGCCGGCTCGATCCACACGCGCCCCTCCGCGAGCGCGCCCAGGGCCGCCTCGAGCGTGGCGTTGTCGGTGATGAAGAGGCCGGTCCGCCAGTACAGCGTCACGAAACAGAGCGAGCCCAGAAAGAGGACGAACCCGACGCGGTCCCCGAAGGCCGCCCGCCCGAGCCGGTCCCGGAGTGTCGCCACCGTGGCGCGCGCGTCCCCCGAGTCCGCCTGGCTCATTCCTGTACCTCCACGGCGGTCGTCTCGCTGTAGACAGTCCGCTCGGTGCCGTTCGCCCGGACGACGACCGCGAGTTCGGCCCGGTAGGTCCCGCGGTCGAGGCGGTCGGCCTCGAAGGTGTCGGACTGGAACGAGACCGAGCGCGTGCCGGTTCCCGACTCGCCGAGGAAGTGGACGGAACTCCGGGCGTAGGTGAGAGACTCGATGTCGATGGAGTACTCGAGGATCGGGTTCCCGCGGATGTCCGCGACCTCGACTTCGGCCTCGGGGACCCGGAGGTAGTAGACGTCACCGCCCTGTCGGCCCGCCTCGAGCGTCGGCTGGCCAGGCGAGGAGACGACCGTGACCGTCGCGTTCCCGGTGCCGGGGGTCCCGCCGCCGAACCGCTCGTCCGGAACCGCCACCAGCCCGACCGGGCCCGTGGCTACTGCCACCAGTACGATGATACTCGTGACGGCAAGCACAGTCTCTCGGGTGACATCCATTCGATACGTCTTTGGAGAATGGAGTATAAATCAGTCCCGGCCGGCGCGGTCACGCAGTCGGTTCCGGCCGACTGTCTCGTGCTGTCGGCGATACGCGCGTGATATAGGGATGTTCGAAAGTCATTATAGGATCGACCGCGAGAAGGCGTGCGGTCGACCTGATAAACGCTTTCGAACATCCCTATACTGTCGGCGATACGCGCGCGAGCAGTGTCGACACCCCGGAGTGCCGAACATCTTCACGCAGTCATAACTGACAGTATCAGGCACCGGGACCCCTGTCGGAGGCGAGCGTGGCGGAGTCGGTCCCTTCGGTCACCTCCCAGACGACGTTGATCTCGTAGTCGGAGTCCGCGACGAGTTCGGCCCGGTCGCCCGCGACGACCGCCGACTCGCCCTCGCTCTGCCCGCTCATCGTACCGTTCCCACCGTCAATGTAGCCGACCCAGCTTTCGTTGCTGATCCAGCCGACAGACGTATCGGGAAACCCTGTTCCCCGGAGATACAACTCGCTGGCCACGACCGGATCGCCGCTGTCGTGGGTGATCGTGAGGTCGCCGTCGTACGATGTCCCGGAGGGCTCCTGGTAGTCGAAGGTGAACGTCGTCTGTGGCGCGACGGTCCCCGCCTGCTGTCCCAACCCGAGCACGAACGACGCGATGACCGCTGCCAGGATTACCGTGATCGCGACCATCAGGATCACCCCGATCACCGGACTCACCGCCTCGTCGTCTGCGAGTAGTCCTCTCAACCGCATGTTCGGTGTTGGTTCCTGTTGGTATAAAAGATACTGGGCGGTCTCGAGCGTCGAAAAAGTATTTGTCTCCCGATCAGTTCGCGTCGGGACCGCTGTCAGTAGCGAGCGTGCTGGAGGAGTCACCCTCCGCTGACTCGAAGACGACGCTGAGTTCGTAGTC
>CAZUVE010000253.1:0-3006 GCA_964623735.1 uncultured Halobacteriales archaeon
TCACTGTCGACAGCGGTGTACACACCGTCGTCCTCGGTTATTTCGACGGTGGCGCTCATGGTCCGTACTTCGGCGGATTCGTGTATAAGGGTTCGGTCGCCACGTCGCGCCGAGGCGGGTGGAGGTCCACTTCGACTCCCTCCGGAACGTGGAAAACACCGAAGTACGTCCCGTGTATACATCGGTGGGTGCATGTCGGACAAGACGATCAGGGTATCCGAGGAGACGTGGCGGAAGCTCCGGGCCCGGAAACGGGAGGGGGAGAGTTTCGACGCCGTCATCGAACGCGAGCTCGAAGACGAGGACCCGCTGGCCGGGTTCGGGGCCTGGAGCGACACCACGATCGACGAGTCGGTTCGCGAGGTCAAGGAGGAACTCGACGAGGAGCTTGCGGGCGAGTCATGAAGGTCCCACATAGCCGACAGTATTACCATCCCCTATCCTCACCGGACCATCGAGGGCGCACTGGAGATGGGGGACGACGGACGCTCCGGAAGAGAACTGTGAACTGAACGATCTTGCCAACTATTGACTTAGGTAGTATGACGCACCATGCAGCAGTATCTATCGTCCGAATCTGTAGTGATACTACATGGTACTCGAGCAAGTAGCTTGGGACAAGTCGGCTTCAGCACAGTTAGTCCCGCTTCAATTTGGAGGGGGGTTCATCGAACTCGCAATTCTGTTCGTGATACTCGCAGTCGTTGCAGGATTACTCGGTGCACAGGGGATTGCGGGACTCAGTTGGGACATCGCCAAATGGCTCGTTATCATCTTCATCGTTCTGGCTATCCTCTCGTTTGTCCTCTAAATTGACTGGGACCACCGAGGCGCTGTCGAGTCAAGAGTCGGAGCGGGCGGACATCGGGCTGAAACCCATCCGTCCGAAACCTGTCAGAACACACCACGGTGAATACACGGCGCCACGGCGCGTATCGGTCACGATTTTACAACCCTACTGCTCAAAGACAGATGATGAGCGGGAAGTTCGTTTTATATTTCCAGCCACGAGCGTGGTCATGAGCAGCAAGTCAGCCGACAGCCAAAGCGAGAGAGTCTCGATCGACAAGGTGTTCGACGGACTAGATAACCTCGAGGAGGCAGTCGACACCCGCGAAGAACGCAGAGAGGTCGACGAGGTGCGCCAGACGCTGGAGAAGATTCCGAGCCGGCATTTCGTCGGCGATCAGATCGAGCACTACACCATCCGAGATGTGGCGGAGGGATTCATCGGAAGTGCCCTTTTCTCGTTGCCGCTGCTCGTCGAGGACGGCGTCTTCGACGTCGCCGATCACCTCGTGAGTGTCACGGTGTTCGGTCTCCCGGTCTGGCTTCTCGGAAACGTCGGCTTCATTCTCGCCATGACGTGGGGACTGCTCTACTGGACCGACTTCAAGGACGTGCGCATCCGGGATCCACTCGGTGGATTTCTCCCCCGCCGGGTTCTCGGGGTTCTCCTGGTATCGCTTTTCACCGCGACAGCGACGATGACGATGTGGGGCCGGGTCGGGGGCTGGTCGGACACTGCTCTCGCGTTCGCACGTATTACTGTCATTTGGACCGGGGCCGCGTTCGGTGCCGCGCTCAGTGACATCCTCTCCGGCCCGAGTTCGGGAACGACACTCGGTGAGATAATCGACACCGGGTAAAAAAGTCACCCAGCGCCCCCGTCCTACGAATCGACAGCTTCGACTTCCGCTTCCGGTGCGTTCTGTTTCACGCTGTTGAGGCCGTCTTCAGCACCGGTCCGACTGGCGTATCCCTGCGACCCGTCGGCCATGATGTTACCGTTCCGGTGGCGGAGCCGCCAGCGCCATTCGCCACCCTCGTCCTCGTAAATCTCGAACGTCGCGCTCCCGATCTCGAGCACGTGTGCCTCGGGTACGTACCCGCGGATGTGATCGATGGCGTCGTATGCACTACTCTCGGAGGCGTACCCTTGGCCGCCGTCGGCGATGATGTTCTCGTTGTCGTGGACGAGCCGGAAGCGATACTCGCCGGCGCTATCCTCGTAGACCTCGAACTCGGCGTTGCCATCGGCACCGATGGTTTTTTGAACGCTTTCGACTCCCTGCCGTGCACCTTGCCTGGAGGCGTATCCCTGGCCGCTATCGGCGAGGATGTTTCCGTTCTCGTGAAGGAGCCGCCAGCGGTACTCGCCACCCTCGTCACGGTACAGCTCGAAGGCTGTCGGATCGATATGCAGGTAGTCGGCCGACTGGGCGTAGTGTCGGATATTTTCGAGGCCGTCGTCCCGTGAGGCCTTCGAGGCGTAGCCCTGCGCACTGTCGGCGATGATGTTGTCGTTGTCGTGACGGAGCCGCCAGCGGTACTTGCCACCCCTGTCCTCGTAAGTCTCGAAGGTGGCCTGCGTCCCGTTTTGCTCGGTGACCGCCGGTGGATCGTCACTCTCAAGGTCGTCTTTGTTGAGGTCCAGCACAGCCGCGCCGAACGCGTCACGTTTGACCCCGCTGAGTCCCCGCTGGGCACCCTGTCGCGAGGCGTAGCCCTGCGCACTGTCGGCGATGATGTTGTCGTTGTCGTGGCGGAGCCGCCAGCGATACTGCTCGCCCTGGTCCACGTAGAGTTCGAACTGCGACTGGCTCTCCTTGATGCGCTCCAGTTCGGTCACGTGTGCCTGCTGTTCGGCGTCCGACGCTCTCTGCTCGTCGTGTTCTTCCCGCCGTTCGATCTCCCGTACTGCGGCGTCGCGCGTGGATTCGGCCTCGCCGGCGCGTTCCTCCGCTGCCTGCTGTTCGGCGTCCGACGCTCTCTGCTCGTCGTGTTCTTCCTGCCGATCGATCTCCCGTACTGCGGCGTCGCGCGTGGATTCGGCCTCACCGGCGCGTTCCTCCGCTGCCTGCTGTTCTTTGTTTGGTCCCGTCAGGAGTGGTGTGACGACGCTCCCGGTCGCAATGACGAAGATACCCAGTGCGTAGAGGCCGATGACCAGCGTCTCGCTGTTCGCGAATGTGGCACTCCAGTTCCCGGCGTTGAACGCGACGA
>CAZUVE010000254.1:0-3005 GCA_964623735.1 uncultured Halobacteriales archaeon
AGAGGGTCGATACGTACGAGATCTGTATTATTGAAACAGTCCCTGAAGACGAATTGAAAGAGGTTTATACCGAACAGTGTGGTTGGCCGCGATGAGCGGGTAGATACTCATAGTGATCGATGTAACTGTTTACCGGTCAGACCGTACGCTGTCGTGCGGTCGATCCGGTAATGACTTACATCAATCACTATCACAGGGAAGGAGACTAACCGAATCAGTTGAGGAACGCGTACCAGTGATCTTCTAACATCGGTATACAGCGGTATACTTGAGTACTGTCAATACGTTTGTGTTGGATCTACCCTCTATATACAACAGTTGATAAAATGATGTGTCTGTGGTTCGGTAGGCTACCGAGTGATGGATACAACGCGCGAATGCAGCAGGCGACTGTTAGCCCACTTCTTGAGCGTGTTGATATCGAGATTGAATAGCCTAACGTATTGATAGGGAGTAGCCTATATTATTATTGGGGCATTGAACAGAATGGTTGACTGTTCAATCGCCTATTAATTATATATGTGGTAGTCATTGTCTACCAATGTACCATCGAGCCACTATCGCAGACGTGGTTCGGTTGCCGATGAATGAGCGGAGGCAGATGGTGGCTTGTGACTGCCTGCTGTGTCCACAGACTGATGCCAGACAACAACCAGAACAGCAAAATCAGCCTGTCGCGCCGAAAAATCCTGGCCGGAACTGGGGCAATCGGTGCCAGTGGCCTCGCGGCAGGACTCGGCTCGCAGGCATTTTTCAACGATAGCGAACAGATCGGAAACAACCAGCTGGTGGCGGGAGAACTCGACCTCAAAGTCGGGTGGGAGGTCCGGTACTTCGACTGGATTGATAGCACGCCACAGGTGATTTCTGAAAGCGATCTCACTGACGATCCGGGGCCAATCGTCCAACTTGAAGACGTCAAACCTGGCGACGTGATCGTCCACACGCTTAACGCCCGAATCACCGGTAATCCGGCGTTCCTTTCGATTGATTGCTCTTTGACAGATTCCGACAACGGGATCACGGAACCTGAGGATATGGTCGACGGTGATCTTGATGGCTCCGATGGTACCCCTGGCGGTGATCTCGGGGACGCGCTCCGAGCAGTTGTCTGGTTCGATGATGGGGATGGTCTTCCGCAGGAGATCTGGGCCGGTGACTTTCCAGACACAATGGATGAGTTCATCATGGCCGTCGGCGACGCGGGCCAGCCGAGTGAGGTGTTTGATCTTGACTCCCCAAACCTTGCCGGTGCGGGGACGGCGGTCGAGATGTGTCAAGACTCTCGTTTGCTCGATCCCCGGATCAACGGGCACTTGGCGGATGAGTTTCCAGACAAGGTGTGTTACGAGAGTGCCGAGACGGAGTCTATCGGCGTACTGCTCTGGGTGCCGAACGACATCCCGGGAGTCAACGACAACATCATCCAGACGGACCGCTGTGAGTATGGGATTCGCTTTAGCGCAGTGCAGTGCCGTCATAACGTCGCCAACGACGGGACGCCGGTCGACGGGTTCCCGACGGCGGTCGCGTCGGCGTTTCTCGACTCGACGGCGGTCGCCGAGGACTCCCTCGTTTTCATGGTCGGCCCGCTGGACCCCGGGACGGTCTTCGGCGATTACACCGGCGCACACCTCCAGGTGCCCGACGACCCGGGGACTTACTACGCGTTCCTCATCGACGAGGACCCATCAGCCGGGTACGGCCACCCCGTCCGGTTCGCCTGGTTCGACGCCGACACGGGCGCGACGGACGTGACCCCGGGGTCGTGGTGGCCGCAGTTCAGTTCGGCGCCGCAGTTCGACCTCTCGGGGCCGGTCAGGACTGTCCGTGGGCGGCGGTTTGTCTTCGGGAACGAACCACGCCAAGACGTCCCCCCGAACGAGCCGGGCGTGTGTATCCCGAAGAATGTGGGCGTCCTCCAGAACGGCGACCAGCGGCTGGGCGACGGCGTCAGCTGTCCGAAACTGCCGGACATCCCAACGACGGGCGACGACTTCTCGGACCCCACGAACCTGAACTACGCACTCGTGCTGGACGGCGGCTTGCCGGGCGGGGCCGCGGTCGGCGGGATATGGGACTCGTCGACGATGGCCGCGTGGGGCGAGGAAGCGAAAGAATGGATCGAAGACCAACACGCCGGGGACAACTTCAACGTCCAGCGCATCTCACAGCATCCCGGGAAGACCGCCGGCGCCGCAGCCGACCCGCCGTCGATCAACCCAGACATCCCGTCACCATTCGAGAGTCTCCCCGCCGCTGGAGGGGGAGCGACGCGGGCCCCCTCGCCAGCGTACAGGCAACTGGAACGGGTCTTCGCCGCCTACGAGGAGGGGTTCGTCTCGGCCCAGGATGAGGTCGACATCGCGTTCGGGATGCACTTCGTGCTGGTCGTGTTCGCCCACGGCGACTTCAACGAGGACCCGCCGCAGGACGACGGAGTTTTCATGTTGTCCAACCCCGGTGCGCCCAACTCCGTCGCCGACGAGTACGCGATTATCCCGTGGCGCGGCGGGATCACCTTCGAGGTCGACTACCCCGGGATGGACCCGCGGACGATATCCTACGACGCCGGGATCCGCGAGTGGCTGGCCTCGTTCCCAGACTGGGTGGAAGTCACGTTCATCGCGTTCAGTTGCTACAGCGGGGAGGCCGACAACGCCGTCGGCCCGGCCGCCGAGTACGTCGTCACGTCGGCAAACGCCGAGAAGGTCTCGAAGAAGGCGAGCGTCGACGCCTTCTTCCGGGCCGGTCGCCTGCTCTCGGACAAGTACGACGCCATGCGGAGGGTAAAAAACGAGGGCGAACAGCGCCGGCCCGACACGCAACTCGGGCCGCTCGACGAGTGAGCGGCGGTACCGTACCCGGATTCGAGCCCTCCCCGGGCGGGATTAAGCACCCGTGAACGCTGGTGTGTTGGACCAGTTTTATCCGTATACATTCCCAATAGGAATCGTATGCCTAATAGGAAAGGGTCTGCGACAATCGCTCTGGACTACCCGTTT
>CAZUVE010000255.1:0-2976 GCA_964623735.1 uncultured Halobacteriales archaeon
ACGGTTCCGGGTGTCCTGCCCCCGGATTACCCTGGACGAACGCCGGATAACACATGACCTCGTTCGGCGCGTCAGCCATGAACTCGCAGTTAAACCGAAGGACCTCGGCAGCAGCCTCGTACGGATATCCACCCGGACGTGACTCTGTCAGGTGCCACGACACCAGATCAGTGAGTTCAGTCCGTGAGACTCCGAGTTTGTGACGGGCGGAGTTGAGCAAATCACGTCCGGGTGGATAGATGAGTCGGCCAGCGAGAACCTCGGGACCGACCTCGTGGAGATCGAATTCGAACGATGTAGCGATCCCAAAATTACCGCCTCCACCGCGCATCCCCCAAAACAGATCCGGGTTCTCGTCCTCGCTGGCATGAACGAGTTCGCCATCAGCGGTGACGACGTCGATCGATCGCAGGTTGTCCGAAGCGAGACCGTATTTCCGGTGGAGATAGCCCAAGCCGCCACGAGGGTGAGACCGGTCCGAACGTCTGAGCCTCGTGATCGAAGTCACCCCATGTGGCACCAGCACCGACCCTGGCGGTCTGTGTTTTTGGATCGACGCGAACCCCGTTCATCTCCCCGAGGTCACGATTGTCGTTGAGTGGACCGTGACCGGGTGGAGAGTCACACACTCACGGTCGGCCGTAAGTCATTTTCGAATTGACCGCACGACAGCGTACGTTCGGACCGGTAAGACGTCACAACCGACCCTGTGATTCGGGGAGACGGGTTACTCCTCGACAGTCTCGATCCCGCGGTTGTTGACCGCCGCCGGGTCCAGGCCGACCTCCTCGAGGAACTGCTTGTACTCGCGTTCGCACTGTTCGGCGTCCTTCTGGCGGTCGGAGGCGCGGTCACACAGCGCGACCAGGTCCTCGGGCACCTCGTTGGTGTGGACGGTCCAGTGGTTGATCAGGTCCGACAGCCGGCGGATGGGAGAGGTGAAGTGGCCGTAGATCTCGAAGTTCAGCGCGTGGTGGCCCCCGAAGGGGTCGTTCATGTACTTCGCCCGGGGCATCACCTTCATCACGGCCCACTGGATCTTGTCGAGCTGGCGCCCGGGAGCCTGTTCGAGGGTGGCGTTGACCGCCTGTCTGGGGTCGTCCCACGCGCCCCCGGGGATCGAGACGCCGTCGAGTTCCTGGATCTCCTGGAGGGCCTCGTTCCACTCCTCGGGGCTGGGCTGTGGGTGGACCCGGTACATCGCCTCGACGCCGCGGTCCCACATGAGAACGTGGGTAACTGCCTTGTTCGCCTTGAGCATGCACTCCTCGATGATGGTGTGTGCGCGGTCCCGCCGGGGATTCAGGACGAGCGAGCCGTCGGCCTTGCGCTGTTCGTGCATCCTGTCTGCGAGTTCCCAGACGAGTTGGCACTTCTCCCCGAGGTCGACCGACCCGTCCTCGAGGTACTCGCCTGCCTCCCCGGGGTCGTCCAGAACGCGCTCGGCCTCCGTGTAGGTCAGGCGAGCGTCGCTCCGGATCACCGACTTGTAGATGTCGATGGACTCGTAGCCGAGGTCCTCCTTGTCGAGGTGCATCTCCACCGTGTGCGCGAGCCGGTCCTCGTTGGGCACCAGCGAGCAGACCGTCTCCGCGAGCACCGGCGGGAGCATGTGGATCGTGTAGGCGGGCAGGTAGACCGTGTTCGCCCGCCGGACTGCCTCGGCCCACATCTCGGTGTCCGGCGTCACGTAGTGGGTCACGTCCGCGATGTGGACCCACAGGACGTACTCGTCGCCGCGGTCCTCGACCGAGAGGGCGTCGTCGAAGTCCTGGGCGTCGATGGGGTCGGTCGTCCAGGCGGTCATATCTCGCAGGTCACGGCGCTCGTCGATCTCGGCGGCGATCTGCGCTCCGACACCCTCCGTGCGTTCCCGGGCCTCCTCGAGCACTCCGGGCGGGAACTCGTCGGGGATGTCGAACTTCTCCAGCAGTTCGTCGCGCTTGTTCTCGAGGTGGCGGGCCAGTTCCCCGTCGATCTCGACTGGCCCCTGGCCCTCGGGCGTCCCGGCGGCCGCCTGCGCGTCCTGGTCGCTCATGACCGCCAGTACGGGCAGGCGACAGTTAGTGGTGTCGGCACCGTCGCCGGGAGTTTCCCGTCCGGCAGCGGCCTCGTGGCCCGTGACTCCTCCGCTGTGACCCGGTCGGACTCTGTGCAGGCGTGGATCACGCCCGAGTGTACAGGCGTGAGGGGAGGAGGGTCACCGCTCGCGTTCGGGTTCCCCGGGGGCGTCCTCGACGGCCTCGTGGTACTGTTCGAGGAACGTCTTCCGGTCGGTCCGGCCGGCCTCGGCCCGGACGAGGACAGCCTCGAGTCCCTCGCGGGGCTGGTGACAGCACTCCCGGTAGCAGGGCTTGCAGAGGAACTCGAAGTCCTTGTCGCGCCGGTCCCAGCGGTCGCCGTGCTTGTCGTACTCGCGGGTCTGCGAGCGCGGGACCTCCTCGCCGCAGGCGATGCACGTTACGCTGTCGTCGGTCCCGGTACCCCACATACACGCGGCTACGGCGGCAGGTGTTAGAAAGTTTTCGACGGCCGCGGGACGACGTGAAAGTCCAGTATCACGTCTGGGTAGAGTCTTTATTCCGGCGCGTCAACGCCCGGTATGCCGGCCGAGACGTTCACACTCGCGGCCGCACAGGTCGAACCGGTCTACCACGACAAGGAGGGCACCCTCGACAGGACCTGCCGGTGGGTCGAGCGCGCGGGCCGGGAGGGTGTGGACCTGGTCGTCTTCCCCGAGACCTACGTTCCGGGGTATCCCTACTGGCGGGGCAGCGTCTCCATCCCGCGGTGGACGGACCTGATGATCGACCTCCAGCGCAACAGTCTCCACGTCGGCGAGGAGGGGCTGGTGACCGCGGAGTTCGACCGCGACGAGCGCCGCACGACGGGCTCTCGGCTGCCGAGGCACAGGAGGTCGCCGAGGAGTACGACGTGTCGGTCGGTGCCGTCGAGGCGGTCGCCGCGGCGCTCGAA
>CAZUVE010000256.1:0-2969 GCA_964623735.1 uncultured Halobacteriales archaeon
TCCCCTTGCCGTAGGTGAAGTCCTCCTCGGAGACGGTGATCGGCCGCTCGTCGAGTTGGCTCATGTCGGTGACCAGCACGCCGCGCTGGTTGTCGAGGACCTGGTTTCTGAACCCGTCGGGCTCGATTGCGTACGACCACGCGAGCGACCCGTTCTCGGTGCGGGCGATGTCGCTCGTTCCGAGCCGGTGTGTCCGGTAGGAGACCGACCCGCGGGTCGAGATGTCCGAGACTTCCCGGGGGACGACCCGCGGATTCTCGGGGTTGGCCTGCGGGAACTCGTCGACCTCCGTCGCGTCGGCCATCGTCCGCTCGGCGAGCGTGCGCTGTTCGAGCGCGCCGGCGGGGATGCTGACGAGAATCGACAGCACGAACAGCACTCCCACGACCGCCCCGAACACCCGGAGTTTGCGTCTGGCCGACCCGCTACCGCTGAACAACTCCTGTGTCACGGCGTCGATATCGTCTTCCCCGAACCGGAACTCGGAGTCGGCGTCCCTGGACCCGCTCGTCCCCCCCTGGCCCTCCCACGACGGGAGATACCACAGCGCGAGTGCCGTGAGCAGGGCACCGCCCACCAGCACAGTCGCGGGCGGGGAGAAGAGCATCGAGTAGACGAATCCGTGCCAGAGCGGACGCGTGAAGTACCCAACCACCACGACGACGGCCAGGCCGGCTGTCCGCTTGAGGAGGTGAGAGGCCAGCGACCCGCCGATCCCGCCGTCGGGACCGGGGAGGCCGCCGCCCCCATTTGCGTCAGACATTGTGGTGTAGCTAGTTCCCGGAGCTATCTATACCTGTGGATATCTCCCTGACAATCCGGAGAGGGGAACGCTACGACCGTGCGAGCACCCCCTCTGCCGCGAGCAGGTCCGACAGTCCGTCCACGGTTCCGACGACGGCGTCACAGCCCGGTTCGACCGCGGGTTTCGGGTCGAACCCGACCGCCAGGCCGGCGGCCTCGAGCATCGGCAGGTCGTTTGCGCCGTCCCCGACGGCGACCGTGTTCTCGCGGTCCGTGCCGGTCGCGGCGGCCAGCACTTCCAGGGCGTCGTCTTTTGTCCCCTCGACGAGCGGCCCCTCGACCTCCCCGGCGAGCACCCCCTCGGCGGCGGGGAGGCGGTTGGCGACGGTCGCGTCTACCCCGACCTCCGCCGCGTCGAGGGCCGCCCGGACGCCACGCTCGAACCCGCCGGTGAGGATGGCCACGTACACCCCCTCGGCGCGGAGGTGCTCGATCACGTCTGCCGCGCCCGGGCGCAACCGCACTCCGTCGAAGGCCGCCTCTGCCTCCGCGACGTCGAGGCCCTCCAGGAGGGCACACCGCCGGCGGAGGCTCTCGGCGTAGCCGATCTCGTCGTTCATCGCCCGCCGGGTGATCGCGGCCATCCGGTCGGCGACGCTCCCGGCGTCGCCCGCCAGCCC
This sequence comes from uncultured Halobacteriales archaeon, assembly GCA_964623735.1. Taxonomy (GTDB): domain Archaea; phylum Halobacteriota; class Halobacteria; order Halobacteriales; family Haloarculaceae; genus SW-9-67-25. Next base: position 1,425 of record CAZUVE010000256.1, read on the forward strand.
GACCTGGTCGCACCGCTCGCCCAGCAGCACTGTCATCTCCGAGTCCGAGAGCGTCCCGTCGAAGTCGAACGCGACGAGGGTCATGCGCGGGATTCGTGGCGACGGGAGTCAAATCTGTCCCTGTGTCCCGGTACGACCACACGTCGTGCGTTCGATCCGGCCTGACCGACAGCACTCACTGTCTCACGGGTCCGGCGGGTCCCCGCTGTAGGCGCCCAGGTCGCGGTAGAAGTTCAGCAGGCCGAACTTGAGCTTCCCGGGGTCGACGTCGATCATCTCGGCGCGTTCCTCGGGCGGAAAGGCGCCGCGGACGGCGTACTCCGGCATCTCGATCTCGGCCCGCTCGGTGTAGCGTGCGTCGAGCAGCACGCGCGCCCCGAAGTCGTCGGGCGAGCGCACCACCCGTCCCACGGCCTGCCTGGTCTTGCGGACCGTCGGGATCTCGACGGCGTGGTGCCAGCCTGGATCCGCGTCCCCTGCTGCCTCCTCCGTCTCGAAGGTGGCGTCGTATGCCTCCTGGACCGCCTCCATCCGGTCGTCGAGGTGGGGGTAGGGGACGCCGACCACCACGACCGTCCGGGCGTCGTCGCCGTCGTAGCTGACGCCCTCGCCCAGGGTTCCCCACAGCGAGGTGAAGAGGACGCCCCCGTCGTCGCCGACGAACGTCTCCCGCAACTCGCGGGCGGGTGTGCCCGGTTCGTCGAGGTACCGCGTCCCGACGGAGACCCGGTCGTGGTAGCGCTCGGCCTCGGCGTAGGAGGGGAAAAAGGCGAGCGTGTTCCCCGGCGTGAGGCGGGCGGCGTCCTCAAGGGTCCGGGTGACCGTCTCCTGTACTCCGGGGTCGTCGCGGTTGCGCGCGAACAGGGGTGGGCCGTCGACGGCGTACGTACGGCGGCGCTCCTCGGGGAACTGCGGCCCGTAGGCCATCGTCTCCGGGTCCCCGAGTCCGAGGACGTCCTCGGTCACCTCGAAGGGCCGCAGCGTCGCGCTCATCAGCACGCTCGCGTGGAGGCCCCCGAAGAGGTCTCGCGTGACCCGCCGCGGGATGCAGGTGTACAGCTCCGCGCGGCCGTATCTGTCGCCGGTCTCGCCGTCCCGCCTGACGCTGACCACGGGATAGGTGCCCTGTCGGTCCCCCTCGTCGAACCAGGATTCGAGGAAGGCGGCGACCTGGCGGGTCTGACACTCCTCGCGGACGCTCGTCTCGCCGTTCTTGTAGGCCTCCTCGTACCGCTTGTCGAGTGCCCGCCCGAGTTCCAGCGCCCGGCCCAGTTCCTCGCGGAACCCGGGACCGGTGTACTCCCGGAGGAACCCGAGCGTCAGGTCGTCCCGGCGGTCGTCGTTGGCGATCGCGAGGTCGTGCCAGCCGTCGCCGACCTGTTCGCGCTCGCCCAAGCCGAAGGTCTCCTCGTAGGTCCCCCGGAACGCCGTCAGGAACGTCGAGAGGAGGTTCTCCGCGGGGTCGGCACGGGGGTCGTCGGTGTCGGCCAGTTCCTCGAGGGCGCTCTCGACGGTGGTTTCGGCCAGCGTCCGGCGGGCGTGGTC
>CAZUVE010000257.1:0-2934 GCA_964623735.1 uncultured Halobacteriales archaeon
GACACGGGCTACGGGCTGGAGCGGTGGACCTGGATGTCGCAGGGAACCCCGACGGTATACGAGGCAGTCTACCCCGAGATGATCGCGTTCCTGCGGGACAACGCCGGAGTCGAACACACCGACGAGGAGGCCGCGATCGTCCACGACGCGGCGCGCCTGGCCGGCAACCTCGACATCGACGACGTCGACGACGTCGAGGCCGCGCGGGGGGACATCGCCGACCAGCTCGGGGTCGGCGTCGACCGTCTGCGGGACCTTCTCGAACCCCTCGAGACGATCTACGCAATCGCGGACCACTGCCGGACGCTCGCGTACATGCTCGGCGACGAGATCGTCCCGTCGAACGTCGGCACGGGCTACCTCGCGCGGATGGTGTTGCGCCGCACGAAGCGGCTCTGCGACACGGTCGGCGTGGACGCACCCCTGGACGAACTGGTGGACCTGCAGGCCGAGCGGCTGGGGTACACGAACCGCGACACGATCAGGGATATCGTCCGCACGGAGGTCGAGAAATACCGCGAGACACTCGACCGGGGGACCCGGCGCGTCGAGGGGCTGGCGGCGGAGTACCGCGACCGCGACGAGTCGATCCCGGTCGAGGATCTCGTGGAACTGTACGACTCCCACGGCGTCCACCCCGACATCGTCGAGGACGTCGCGGCCGACCACGGTGTCGACGTCGAGGTGCCCGACAACTTCTACGCGCTGGTGGCCGGGCGCCACGGCGGCGAGGCCGACGCCGGGACGGCGACGGCGGGAATCGATCCCGACCGGTTCGACGGACTGCCCGAGACAGAGCGTCTCTACTACGAGGACCAGGACCGCCACGAGTTCGAGGCGGTCGTCCTGGCGGTCCTGGAGCGCGGGGACGGCTACGACGTGGTCCTCGACCAGACGATGTTCTACCCGGAGGGGGGCGGCCAGCCGGCCGACCGCGGGACGCTGGCGACCGACGACGCGTCGGTCCAGGTGCGGGACGTCCAGCGCGTCGACGGCGTCGTCGTCCACCGGACCGACAGCGACCCGGGGACGGGCGAGATTGTCCGCGGACAGGTCGACGCGACCCGCCGGCGCAGGCTGATGCGCCACCACACCGCGACCCACATCGTGGGCCACGCCGCCCGGCGGGTACTGGGCGACCACGTCCGTCAGGCCGGCGCGCAGAAACACACCACGAGCGCCCGGCTGGACCTCAGACACTACGAGTCGGTCAGCCGGGAAGAGGTCAAGCAGATCGAACGCGTCGCCAACAGAGTGGTGACGGGGAACGGGCCAGTCAGCCAGGAGTGGATCGACCGCAACGAGGCCGAGGCCGAGTACGGGTTCGACATCTACCAGGGCGGAATCCCCGAGGGCGAGCAGATACGGCTCATCCACGCCGACCAGGACACCCAGGCCTGTGGCGGGACCCACGTCTCCCGCACGGGCGACGTCGGCGCGATCAAGCTTCTGGACACCGAGCGCGTCCAGGACGGAGTCGTCCGCCTCACGTACGCGGCGGGCGAGGCGGCAATCGAGGCGACCCAGGGGACGGAGGACACACTCTCCGAGGCTGCCGAGGTACTCGACGTCGACCCCCGGGAGGTGCCCGAGACGGCACACCGGTTCTTCGAGGAGTGGAAAGAGCGAGGCAAGCGCATCGAGGCGTTGAAAGAGGAACTCGCGGCGGTCCGGGCCGGGAGCGACGACGCCGGCCGGGAGGTCGACCTCGACGGGACGACCGCCGTGATCCGGCGGCTCGACGGCGACATGGACGAGTTGCGGGCGACAGCCAACGCCCTCGTCGAGGAGGAGAGGGTCGCGGTGGTGGGCTCGGGCGCCGACGGCGCGCAGTTCGTGGTGGCGGTGCCCGACGGCGTGGCCGTCGACGCCGGCGAGGTGGTCGGCGAACTCGCGGCGCGGGTCGGCGGCGGGGGCGGCGGCCCGCCAGACTTCGCGCAGGGCGGCGGACCGAACGCCGGCCGGGTGGACGAGGCACTCGACGACGCCCCGGACGTCCTCCGGCGGGTCCTGAACGCCTGAGCCCGTATGTCCACCGTCACGCGGGACGGGATCGGCCTTCACTACGAGACCGACGGGACCGGCGAGACAATCGCGTTCGTCAACGACGCCGGCTACGGCGCGTGGCTGTGGGGCTGGCAACAGCCGGCCGTCCGAGGCAAACGACGGACGCTGGTGTGGGATCTCCGCGGCACTGGCCGGTCGGACGCGCCGCCGGGACCCTACGACGTCGATACACTGGCCGCGGATTTCGAGGCCGTACTCGCCGACGCCGGCGTCCGGCGCGCACACGTGGTCGGCGCGGGTCTCGGCGGGATGGTCGCACTCCGCCACGCCCGGCAATCCGACCGGGTCCGGACGCTGACCCTGTTCGGGACCGCCCCGGGCGGCGACGCACTCGACGGGAGCGCGCTGTGCGGCCTCCACCCGGCCACCGACGACCCTGGCCGGCTACGAGTGTCTCTCGACGGGGCGATCACGCCGGCGTTTCGCGACGCACACCCCGACGTGATCGAGCGGATCTGCGAGTGGCGGGCCGAGGAGGACGCCGGCGAGTCCGGGGTCGCGGCCCAGGTCCAGGCGGCGCTGTCGTTCGAGACCGGGCCGCTGTACGAGGTTTCGCTCCCGACGCTCGTGTGTCACGGCCTGGACGACCCGGTCGTTCCGGTCGAGGCCGGCCGGCGGCTGGCCGGGGACCTCCCGCGAGGAGTCTTCGAACCCGTCGAGGGACGCCACCTCTGTTTCGTCGAACACGCGCGGGCAGTCACCGACCGGCTGCTTGCACACATCGACGAGCACCGGCCCGGAGAGCGTCGGTGAGTATAGCGATTGGTGTAAGTCATTGCCGGATCGACCACACGCTGTCGTGCGGTCGTACCGGTACACAGTTACAGCAATCACTATACGGGCGTCGCCCGAAACGGCAGATACCGC
>CAZUVE010000258.1:0-2899 GCA_964623735.1 uncultured Halobacteriales archaeon
CAACCGCACGCTGTCGTGCGGTCGGACCGGTAAACAGTTACAGCAATCACTATAAGATACCCCGGCGTCGCGGACCCGCGCCGGTTCTCGTACTGTCGGCTGTAACTGAGAAAAGAGATTCGCCACCCCGGGGTGGCGAAATTCTTAAAAGACGTACAGCCGGCAGTATCACTCCCGATACCGGATTACGACCCCACCGGCCACGAGCACGAGCGAGACCGCGGCGACGAACACGTGGAACTCGCCGACCCAGTAGGGCAGCCAGGGGAGTACCGCCTGCAACCCGACGACTGCAGGCGAGAGCAGGGGGACGTCGCCGCTTTCCGGGTCGGCCCTGGCGGGACCGCCGTCGACGTCGGCGCCGTGGCCCGGCACGCCGGTCCGTTCGCCCACCGGGACGCGGTCGGCCTCGTAGGGGACGGCCTCGGTCGAGACGCTCCAGACGACGGTGCCGTTCGGGTCGACTTCGAGGACCCGCTCGTTTCTCGTGTCCGTCACCAGCGTGTTCCCGCCGGGGAGGCGGTCGGCGTCCCGGGGCCAGTTGAACCGGAGGTCGCCGGCCGACTCGAGCACCCAGACGGGCTCCCAGCCGGCGTCGGTCCGGCGGAGTTCGACGGCGCGGTCGTTGTCGCTGTCCGCCACGAGGACGGCGCCGTCGCCGAGCCAGTGTGGGTTGTGCTGGTGGTTCAGGACTGCCGGGTCGCCACACCGCACGTCGCCGTCGCTGTCGCCGCTGTAGTCGTCGAGCTGGCCCCTCTGGGTGCAGGTGCTGTCGTCGCCGCCGGGATCCTCGTTTATCACTTCCACGGCTCCCGCGCCGCGCTCGACGACGACGAGCTGGTTCGCGTTCCGGACCGAGACGAGAAAGCGGTCCTCGCCGACGTGTTCGACGTCGTTGATGTGCAGCCAGTCGACGGTCGTCGGATCGGACGGGCGGTCGTAGAGTTCGCTCGCGTTCCACTGCCACGCGATTCCGCCGTCCTCGACGACGAGCAGGCGCTCGTACTCCATGTCGACGACGGCGAACCCGCCGTCGGGAAGCGGATCGACGGCGTGGACCTCGCTGTTGGTCCCGCTCCGCACCGGGAAACTCCACTCGTCGACGACCGCCGGCCCGCCCCCGGTTCCGTCCCCGGGCTCGACAATCCGGTAGCCGGTCCGGGCACACGGGGACTCGAACCCGCCACACTCCCGGGCGCCCTCCTCGAGGAAGGCCACGGCGACGGTACCGTCCGCGAGCCGCTCGGTCTCGAAGTAGCTATCGGCACCCTGCAGTTCCCACGTCACGTCGGACCCGTTCAGCCCCTGGACGCTGCCGGCCGACCGGAACCCCTGGACAGAGACCACCGTCTGGTTCGACCTGTCGCCGTCGACGGTCCGTGGAGGGGCGAGTGCCGCGCCCGCGACGAGTGTCGTGGCGAGCAGCAGGATCCCGGTCAGAACGAGGGCCGTCCCGCGGTTCCGCTCCATCTGTCCGTACCAGCGGGGACCGGCGTCTTAGTTCCTTCTGTCTCGGAGAGGGTCCGGCGGTCAGACGATCCCGAAGAGGTTGTTCAGTGGGACGAACAGTGCGACGGCGAACGCGAGGTGCAGCAGCGACAGGGCGACCGCTCCCGGCCAGGAGAGGTCGTAGCTCCACCGGATCGCGAGGATGTCGCCCAGCAGCGTCACGGTGATGGTCACGGCCGGTCCCCACTGCTGGAGCGCGAAACTGACGACCGCGGGGACGACTGCGGCCCGGGCCGCGTGCTGTGTGGGGACGTCCCCGACGAAGAACGTCGCCGCCAGGTGGAGCGTCAGCGCGTAGAAGACGGCCGCGAGGAGGAACGTCACCACGAGCGCGAGCGGCCCGCCACCCGTCACGTCGACCGACGTCTGGAGCATACGCTCACTTCGCGCGGCGCTGGTTTGTAGGCTGTGTTCAGCGGCGGCTGGAGGTGACGGGTCCTCTACTCCAGCAGGCCGAGGTCCTCGAGCCGCGAGACGATCTTGTCTACCGCTTTCTCTGCGTCCTCGGGCTGTTTGCCGCCCGTGATCACGAGCTTGCCGGAGCCAAACAGCAGCGCCACGACGTCGGGGTCGTCGAGCCGGTAGACAAGCCCCGGGAACTGCTCGGGTTCGTACTCGATGTTCTCCAGGCCCAGGCCGATCGCGATTGCGTTGAGGTTGAGGTTCCGGCCGAGGTCCGCGGAGGTGACGATGTTCTGGACGATGATCTCCGGTTCCTCGTCGACCTGGATGTTCAGGTCCCGCAGCTTGTCGAAGACGATACGCAGACTCTGGTGGACGTCGTCGGTACTCTTTGCACCGGTGCAGACGATCTTGCCCGAGCGGAAGATGAGCGCCGCCGATTTCGGGTCCTGTGTCCTGTACACGAGGCCGGGGAACTGCTCGGGGTCGTAGTCTGCGCCCTCGAGGTCCATCGCCACGCTCTGGAGGTCGAGTTCCTGCCCGATTCCCGTCGAGGCGACGACGTTTTCGATGTTGATTGTCTCCTTTGGGTCGACCATGTCTCGACTTAAACGTCGTATTTAAAATATATAAAGGTTCGTGGCACGTGGTCGACTGGCGACGGGCGAAATGGTAGGGATCCTTATTATTGGGACTTAAGTACGGGTTCGGGGCCGCATCTACCAGCAAATGTTACTGGAGATCCGGGGCCGAACTCGCGGGGACCGACACGCTGATACCCCGTCCGCGGCGAGTTGGTGGTGTGTACGTCCTCGAGTTGGGGGGACAGGACGACGACTTCGCGGCCTTCGAGGCCGGGAGTGCCGCCTCGTCGGTCGAACTGGTGGCGCCGGGGCTGGCGACGGCCGGCACGATCACCGACCGGGTTCGCCGCCTCGCGTACACCCACAGCGCGAGCGAACTGGTCGGGCGGGGCGACCCCGACGTG
>CAZUVE010000259.1:0-2842 GCA_964623735.1 uncultured Halobacteriales archaeon
AATGCGGCCCGACTCCTGCTGTGTGTCGGTGGTGGGAGTCGGCGGAACCCGTGTGTGAACCGTCGGAACGGGGCGATACTATAGGGATGTTCGAAAGCGTTTACCAGGTCGACCGCACGCCTTCTTGCGGTCGATCCTGTAATGACTTTCGAACATCTCTATAACCGTTGGGGGTCCTGCCGGGCTGACTCCGGTGGACTGTCGCATCGAGCGGACGCGATTCACCTATTGACAACGCTGCTACCTACACAAACCACCGTTTTCGACAAAATAGTTACGCCGTCCCGGTATCTACTACGCTCTCAACCGGCAGGCGGTGGATATCTTCTCGCGGTGCGGTCGCTGTCTGGCGAGAGCAGTCGCTCACTGAGGGCCTCGGCCGGCCACTGAGGGCCGCTCGTAGAACGGACTCAGATACTCGTCGTTACAAGTATGGACAGCGGTATGCGTAGCTTGCACGAGCAGCCACCGGACTCTTCCTGATCCACGTTTTGAGATACTCCCCTCGATCCGCGAGTCGCCCGACTCGCGGATCACCGGATTCAACCCGACGTAACTGACGACTTCTTTGTCCCCATCGAATCGATCAATATCGCCCAACTCCGCGTAAATCGTCAACGCCGTATAGTAGCTCACACCAGGAATCGTCATCAGGAGCTGGGTCTCCCTCAGAGACCCAGCACGGTCCTCGATTCTCTCTTCGAGGTTCTGTATCTCTTCGGTGAGCGTCTCTATCACTTCGAGGTACGACTCCAGCACCGAATCCCACGGCGTCGGGAGTGAGAGTTCCCGCAGGAACTCTCGTCCTTCATTTGTCAACGGCTTTGCGTCCTCGCTAACTCCGTGATCAGAGAGAAGTCCGTGAACCTTGTTGGCATACTCTGTCCGGTGTTCGACTAACGACTGTCGCCCGCGCACGAGTGCGCGGGCTTCCCTGATCTCATCGGTCGGAACGTAACTCTCGGGCACTGAGTCCAACCGTACCATCCGCGCTAGCTCTTTGGCGTCAACGCGGTCGGTTTTCTTGTCAGTATCGGCAATCTGGTTCAGCTCCTTGGGATGAGCAACAGTCACATCCAAATGCTCAGACAGCGTATCGTAGATGTGGTAGTAATTGCTGGTCGCCTCAATCGCGGCCTGTGCACCAGCATACTGCTGGGCGAGGTCGTCAAGGTTCGCGTTTTCGACGCGAACCTCATCGACGATCTCTCCAGCCTCATCCATTACTGCCACCTGTGCGTACCGTTTGTGGACATCAATTCCGAGGTACATGGTCTGTTCACCCGGGACGCCAGTGCGTGAAGCAGAGATTCACGCCCGCCGTGAACAGCGTGGCGTCGGAGACGCCACGAGCAGACGGCGCGTAGCGCCGTCGACGGCGGGATTCTCTCGCTGAATCAAGATGGCTTGCCGTTTTTACATGCACAGACCGTACTCTCGCGAACGGATGAGAGCAACATGAGACCTTCGAGGGAAACTACGAACGACGGTAATTCGGTGGTCCCACTCCGGGTCGACCGTGTCACAGATGGCCCGGGGGAACCTGCACGCAGGCTGTACTGTACCGACATCGAGGGGACAGAACTACGGCTCGCAATCCGGGCGTCGTCGGCCGTCGACCTGTCGCTGGAGACAGACGAATGGTACCGGTTTGGGGGCGTCGTACGGTCGAGGTCGCTCGAGGCGGAACTCCTGTTTCCACCCGGAGACGGCAGTCTCGAGCGTATCGACGCGCCGGAGCGACAAACATCCCCCTCACCCTCCGAACCCGGCGAGCCGTGGCTGATCCAGCTGGGGGCGAGCGAGGAACTCATCGCCGTGACAGTCCAGCCCCGGCCGGCGGATGTGCCGGGGAGTGTCCGTGCCGAGGACCCCGAGACGTTCGAGATCGGAGCCGTCTGTTTCGCCTACTGTGATGGATCCGGCGACACGACGGTGTACCATCGCGAGGAGCCTGACACGCGAGACGAACGTCTCCTGCTCCAGCACGTCGTCGAGGACCTCTCCGAGGCAGAGGGGGCAACACTCGTCGCCCACGGGAGCGACCACTCCCCGCTCGAAATGCTCTATACACGCCTCGCTCTGGCAGCCGAGGGGGAACTCGTCGACACCGGGGCAGAGCGAGTGCTCGAAGAGTGTCGCCACGCAGACCCCGAGAGCGTCACGGTCAGGGCGGGGACAGACACTCTCACCGGGGCTGCCCGGCACCTGGGTATCGAGGTCAGTCCCGTTCTACTCGACGACTACGACATCGGGGTCGACTCGACAGAGTGGCGGGAGGACTGGGAGCTCGGTACACTGCCTCTCTCGGACGTATCCGACCCCCGGATGACCGATCAGGACTACGCAACGCTCGTCGAGCGGTACCTCGGTACCGGAGACGGATCAGCGGAGTCGACCCAACTCGGACAGTGCCTGAAATCGTACGTGAGCGCGGACCTTGCCCTGCTCTGTGGTCTTGTCACACACGGTACTCTCGACCGACTCGGCTGTCCGCAACTCGCCGGGCGTCTCCCTCGTCGGGACCAGTCAGGCTGAACAGCGTCTGCCGGTGCACCCGATGTGAACTGCTGGATCCGGTTCTCCAGTTTCGGAGAGCCCCCAGTGATTGCTGTGGCTGTATACCGGACCGACACGCCGTTGTGCGGTCGATCCGGCGACTTGCAGCACTCACTACCACACGCTCCTTACACCCGGGACCGCGTGTCCTCACGTGCAACCGACGGCACGAACGAGAGATTGAACTGCTCCCGAGCCGTAGACTGTTCGATGAGAACGTCACCGCCCGGTCCGACGGGTGAACCGTTGTTCGGCAGTAGCCGCCGGTACGCGAGCGACCCGT
>CAZUVE010000260.1:0-2812 GCA_964623735.1 uncultured Halobacteriales archaeon
GGCCTGAAATCCCGTGGCGGGATTCCCGCGTCTTCAGGCGCGGGAAGAGGTCAAACATGTAGCCCGATATACAGCGGGGCTGAGAGGTCTCACACGTTACGTCCACCGGTATACTTTAGCCCGGGCACCGACAAGAACGGGAAGATGGGAGGCGGCGCCGCTTCCGCGTTCAGCCGGATGGGGACGCTCGGCATCGAGGAGGAGTTCTTCGTCGTCGACGGCGACGGGCGGCCGACCGCGGGCACCGACGAACTGGTCCACGGGGCCGACCCGCCGGCAATCCTCGCGGACAGACTCGACCACGAACTGTTCAAGTGCGTCATCGAGACACAGACGCCGCTCATCGAGTCTCTCGACGACGCCGGCGACCAGTTGCGGGCGGTCAGGAACGCGCTCGTCGAGCACGCGGAGGCAGGCGGCTACCGGATCGCGGCCGCCGGCCTGCACCCCCTGGCGCGGTGGCGGGAACTCGAACACGCCGAGAAACCGCGCTACCGCTCGCAACTCGACCGCATCCAGTACCCACAGCACCGCAACACCACGGCGGGGCTGCACGTCCACGTCGGCGTCGACGACCCCGACAAGGCTGTCTGGGTCGCCAACGAGATCCGGTGGCACCTGCCGGTGATGCTCGCGCTCTCGGTCAACTCCCCGTACTGGAACGGCTTCGACACCGGGCTGGCGTCGGCGCGGGCGAAGATCTTCGAGGGACTCCCCAACACCGGGATGCCGACGGCCTTCGACTCCTACGAGGCGTTCGACCGGTTCGAGCGGCGGATGCTCGAGACGGAGTCGATCAACGACCGCGGGGAACTCTGGTACGACGTCCGGCCCCACACCGCCCACGGGACCGTCGAGGTGCGTACGCCCGACGGGCAGGCCGACTCCGAGGTGGTGCTGGCGTTCGTCGCGTACGTCCACGCGCTCGTCGAGGATCTGAGCGCACGCTACGAGGACGGCGAGTCCGGCTACCGCCACCGGCGGGAACTGCTCGACGAGAACAAGTGGCGCGCGGTGCGCCACGGCCACGGCGCCCGACTGCTCTCGCGGACCTGCGAGGAGACCGTCGCCCTGGGAGAACTGGTCGACCGCGAGGCCTCGCGGCTGGGTGTGCCGGAACTGCGACACCTCTACGACCGCGAGAGCGGGGCGAGCCGCCAGCGCCGCCTCCGGGAGGAGAGCCCGGAGGCCCTCGCGGAGTCGCTGGTCCTCGAGCGTGTCTGACAGCCAAGGGTTTATACCAGGCAGTCGCTTTCGTCCTTCTAGAGACGACGCATGTCTGCAGACGACACTCCGGAGACGGAACACGGAGAGGCCGGCACCGCCGGAGAAGACGCCGACGGGACGGGTCGGGAGGTCAGAGAACGGATCGAACGGGAGGCCGACCGCGCGATGGAGCAGTTCGACGAGAGCGTCGTCGACCTGCTCTCGTGGGTGCTCGACACCGAGACCCGCGCGCGGATCTACGTCCACCTCCGGCAGAACCCCGAGAGCACCAGCGAGGAGGTGGCCGAGGGAACGGGCCTCTACCCGAGCACCGTCCGTGAAGCCCTCGCGGAACTCCACGAGGAGGGGAAGGTGACCCGGAGCAAGCGCGAGAACGGCGGGGCCGGGAACAACCCCTACGAGTACAGCGCCATCGCGCCGAGCGACCTGGTGGGGGAGATTGTCGAGGACGTTCAGGACCAGCTCAACACCGTGTGTAACCTCGACAGGTACCTCGACGACGGGGTCGAGGACGACGACGAGCCCGTCACGATCACCGTCGACGAGCGGACCGGCGAGGAGTAACCGCCCGGTGTCGGGGCGAGTCGACACCTCTAAAGGCGGAGCTTTCAATTGGAAGGGTATGCAGGTGGCGCTCGGCGGGACCTTCGATCCGATCCACGACGGTCACCGCGCGCTGTTCGAGCAGGCGTTCGAGCTCGGCGACGTGACGGTCGGTCTCACCAGCGACGACCTAGCGACGAGAACGCGCCACGAGGACCGCTTCGTCCGCCCGTACGAGGCGCGGCAGGCCGACCTCCGGGAGGAACTCGACGGGTTCGCCGCCAGCTACGACCGCGAGGCGGTGATCCGGAAGCTGACCGAGCCGACGGGGATCGCCACCGAACCGGAGTTCGACGCGCTCGTCGTCTCCCCGGAGACGGAGGCCGGCGGCAGGCGTATCAACGAGATCCGGAGCGAGCGCGGCCTCGACGCGCTCGAGATCGAAGTCGTCCCCCACGTCCGCGCCGCGGACGGCGACATCATCTCCTCGACGCGGATCGTTCGCGGGGAGATCGACGAACACGGCAACCTCACGCCCGACCGGGAGGGTCGCCCGGTCGGAGTCGGGGGCGAACGGTAAGTTACCAGCCCGGCGGGTCCAGGCCCGCGGCCTCGAGCACCTCCTTCCAGCGCCCCTGGACGGCCAGCCGCGAGACCCCCACGGCCTCGGCGACGGTCCGCTGTGAGCGCTGCTCGCCGGCGACGAGCCCGCCGACGTACAGCGCCGCAGCCATCGTCGCCGGCTTGGAGCGTTCGGACTCCGGAAGCGAAAAGAGAAAGAGGTCGACGGCCCGCGAGCGTGCCTCGGTCCCGAGGTTGAGCCGGTCCGCGGCCTCGTTGAGCTCGGTGAGCCACTCCTCGTTGTCCCGCTCGTCGCTGGCCCTGTACACAGTTACGGACAGGGCCCCCGATTGCAAGTGCGTTCCGGCGCGAGACGCACCCGGGACCAGCAGGTTCTTTTTCGGGGCAGCGGATACAGTCGAGTGTGCGCGGGTAGCCGAGCCAGGCCAAAGGCGCAGCGCTTAGGACGCTGTCCCGTAGG
>CAZUVE010000261.1:0-2809 GCA_964623735.1 uncultured Halobacteriales archaeon
GCCACCCGATGATGTTCGCGCTGGCGGCGGCGATGGGCTGTGACCTGTTCGACTCCGCTGCGTACGCGCTGTACGCCCGCGACGGCCGGTACCTGACCGTCCGCGGGACCGAACACCTCGAGGACCTGTCCTACTTCCCCTGTTCGTGTCCCGTCTGTACCGACTACGCGCCAGCCGACCTCCGGGAGATGGGCGAGGAGGAGCGCCACCGGACGCTGGCCGAGCACAACCTCCACGTGTCGTTCGCGGAGACGCGCCGCGTACGGCAGGCACTGCGCCGGGGCACCCTGCTGGAACTGGTCGAGGCGCGCGCACGCGGTCACCCGGCCATGCTCGACGGCTACCGCCGACTGCTCGAAGACGCCGACTGGCTGGAGGGGACCGACCCGGTCTCGAAGGACGCTTTCTTCTACCTCTCGGCGGAGAGTGCCCGCCGGCCCGAGGTGCGTCGCCACCACGAGCGCCTCGTCCACCTCGACCCGGCGGGGGAGGTGTTGCTGACCGAAGGGGACGCGAGCGGGGACGGCTACGGCGAGTGCTGGCGGCTCCACCCGCCGTTCGGTCCGGTTCCGCCCGGACTCGCGGACGCGTACCCGCTGTCGGCGGAACTGCCGGAGCACCACGACCCGCAGGCGCTGGAGGCGGCCGCCGCCGGCGTTCGGAGACTGGTCGAATCGAACCCCGGCGCGGAGTTCGTGCTCGAACACCGCGGCTGGCCGGCGTCCGCGCTCTCCGAGGTTCCGGACCGCGTCGTGTTCGAGCGGCTGGACCGCCGATAAAAGCCAACATAGTTACTCGCGGGTCGCCGACCGGAGAGCATGACCGACCACTTCGAAGTCCACGAGCGCGACGGCCCGGCCAGGTTGGGGGAGGTGCGCCTGGCCGACCGCCTGACGACGCCCGCGCTCGTCGACGACGTGCTCGAAGACGCCGGGAGCCTCTGGCCCGAGGACCGCGCGGTTCCCGACGGCGACGAGTCGTCGCTGACGGTTCTCCCCCACCGTGCCTTCCCCGGCGGGACGCCCGAGGAGGTCCAGGAGGCGTTCGCAGTGGACTACCCCGCGGTCGAGTACCCGAGCGCGGCGGTCGTCACGCCCGAGACCGCCCGGAAGGCGGTCGACGCGGACCCCGACGCGTACGTGCTCTCGAACGCACAGGAGGTGACCGGACACGCGAGGGCGTTCGTCGCGGCGGTCGTCCGGACGCGGGAGGCCGTCCCTCCCGACACCGCGCTGTACCTCCCGGGCGTGGCCACGCCCGCGAACGTCGCCACGCTCGCGTACGCCGGCGTCGACCTCGTGGACACCGACCGCGCGGTTGTCGAGGGTACGCGGGGAAAGTACCTGACCGTCGACGGCGAGCACGTCCTCGAGGACCTGACAGACCTCCCCTGTGCCTGTCCCGCCTGCCGGCAACCCGTCGAGGCGTTCGACCGCGAAGACTGCACGGAGCACAACGTCAACGCGCTCGGGGCAGCCCTGTCGACGGTCCGGGAGCGGATCCGCGCCGGGCGGCTGCGCGACTACGTCGAGGGGCAGGCCCGCCACGAGAACTGGCTGACCGCCGTCTTCCGGCGGCTCGACCAGAGGTACGCCTACGTCGAACAGCGCACGCCGGTGTTGCGGCGGGCCGAAATCACCGCCGCAACCGAGGACACTCTCCGCCGGGTCGAGATCCAGCGGTTCGCCGACCGCGTCACCGGGCGGTACCGCTGTCGGTTCGACAACCCGCTGGTGCTGGTGCCCTGCTCGGCTCGCAAGCCCTACAGCGAGTCACAGAGCCACGGGCAGTTCCACGACGCCGTCCAGTTCCGCGGCCACACGGTCTCGATGACCTCGCCCATCGGTGTCGTCCCGCAGGAACTCGAGCTCACCTACCCCGCACAGCACTACGACTCGGTCGTGACGGGCCACTGGAGCGCCACCGAGCGGGAGTTCGTCGGTGACGTCCTCGAGGCGTATCTCCGGCGCAACGAGTACCCTCGCGTGGTCGCACACGTCCCCGAGGACTATCGGGACATCTGCGAGCGTGTGGAGGGGCGCCTGGATTGGGAGTTCGAGTACACCGTCGAGGACCATCCGACGACGACTGCGTCGCTGTCGAACCTGGCGTCGGCGCTCTCGACAGAGTTGAAGTACGGCAAGCGCGAGCGCCAGCACAACACCCTGCGTGCGGTCGCAGACTACCAGTTCGGCGACGGGGCCGGGGACGCGGTCTTCGAGGACCTCCGTGTCGAGAGCCGCTATCCCAGGCTCCGGGCCCACGACAGCGACGGCACACAGCTGGCGGCGCTCGTCCCACAGTACGGCGTCCTCTCGCTGACGCTGGCGGGGGCGCGACGGTGGGTCGACAGCGAGGCGCACACGAAACGCGTCGACATCGACGGGTTCGTCCCCCACGGGTCGGTGCTCGCGCCGGGCGTCGTGGACGCCGACGACTCGGTCCGGGTCGGCGACGAGGTGGTCGTCGAGGGGCCGGAGGCGTTCGCGGTCGGCCGCGCGGAGATGTCCGGCCCGGAGATGGCAGCGAGCACGCGCGGGGTCGCAACCCGGGTCCGGCACGTCGAGGAGCTGTAACGGAGGCGAAGACGAAGCCGATTTAGGCCCACGACGGCTGACTCCGGTAATGAGCCAGCCGAGTACGGAGGTCTACGAGCGGGGCCGGGGGATGGACGCCCACAACCAGGCGATGCGGGAGATCCGCGCCCGCAAGGACGAGACCTACGACCCCCGCGAGCCGACCCGGGTCTGGCTAGACGAGGACAACACCCCCGACGGCGTCTACGACTCCCTGACGATCATCCTCAACA
>CAZUVE010000262.1:0-2705 GCA_964623735.1 uncultured Halobacteriales archaeon
GTAAGAGACAGCCGTTCACGGCGGGGAGGAAGTCAAGACTCATCCCTGAGACGGTTTATCTCGTCGTCGACGCCTACGTTCACTTCCACATCGTCCGGGAGATCTTCACTCGCAGACAACTCGTCGTCGATCCACAGTACTGCCTTTTCCGAAGACGAGTCGGTCGATAGTTTGCTGAGAATCTCCCACGTGACGCCGCCCGCAAGGAGCGCTATTGCCGCGTACACAGGAATGTTGACTACCGGACCGTACAACTGGCGAAGGGTTGGAAGAGAGAGATAACTGAACACTATCAGCGCGACGCCGACGCTGTATCCCAATCGACGGAGTCGGCCCATGATATTTGCGTCTTCGTATTGCGAGCGAACAGGAATAACGGTAACGAGAGCACCCCCGGCAATTTCACAGGACGCTTGTATAACTCGACAGAACAGCTCCCAGATTGGTCGTTTTTACTCTTAATACTGTCGGCTCTCCGCGCGTGAGCAGTGTCGACACCCCGGGTGGGGAATCTCTTCACGTCGGTAGAGCCGACGGTATCATACTGATTGCTGTAAGCCAGTACTGTGAGGTCGGCACAGGCAGGAGGGACGCAGTATAGCGATTACTGGACGGACTCGTAGCTCACGCCGTCGCCGTCTGGGACGGCCAGCAGGGTGGCACGGGCCAGTGACGGGTCCTCGCGGATGTGGTGGTCCGGGATCAGCGGCAGTGGCACTGGCCGGTAGCCGTCGGCGCGCATCGACGCGATGGTGCCGTACGTCTCGATCACTCCCTCGGTATCGAGCACCCGAAACTGGTGTTCCGAGCGCGTATACCGAACCGGAAACCTATCCGGCGTGGGCCCCGGACAGGTCAGCACAGAAGCGGAGTCGAGCACCGCGACGATGTCGTCGCCGACCGTGAGGTGCAGGCGCGGCGCGTCCGTCTCGGCGCGTGTCGACGCTTCGACCCACTGCAGGGCCCCGCGCGTTGCAACGCAGGCGAACGTATCGTCGGTCAGCCTGATGCGGTCTTCGACGGCGTAAAACTGCCGGCGGCCGGCGGCAGTGCCGGCCAGCGCGAACGGCGTCGATAGGATGTCCTGAGCGGCAGTCTGCGTCTGTGGGGCTGCAACGAGGACCGGGACGTGTCCCCGACGAGTGGCGTGTGCCACGGCCGAGACAACCGCCAGCGGTCGACCGTCGGCAAGTGGCAGCACAGCCAACGGTGCGTCGACACTCGTGTGGCCCAGCGACGCGCCGCGAGCGACAGCGCCCCACTCGTCTGGCCGGACGGTGAAGCCACGATTGCGCAAGTCGCGTGTGACTGTCCCAAGATGTCGCGCGCTGTCGCGTGTCATACCCTGTGTTTGTGTCAGAGCTATATAAACCAGTCGTGAGCCTCGCCACCGCAAGAAACTCTCAGACCGGTTTGAGGGAGCCATCCACGGCGAGAGGACTACGAGTAGAAGACAACTGGCCGGCGGTCGCCGCCGTACTCGTCGTCGGGAACATGCTCGGAAAGGTCATCCCGATGGTCGTCACCGAGTAGCTGATTCAGAACGTCAATAGCGGAGGCGCGGAGGAGTGGTTTGTTGTCGTTGCCGCAGTTTTCGTCGAAGGTGCAGGCGGGGCAACCGTTGGGTTGGCCGCAACGGCAGTCACGGAGTTGGTCGCGGGCGCGTTCGGCGAGTGCTTCGAAGTTGTCGTAGATTGCGCGGGCAAAGCCGAGGCCACCGTCGACGCCGTCGTAGATGAACCAGCCGGACTCGGTGTGATCGGCGAGTTCTCGGGTCCGTTGTTCGAGGGCGTGGGTGGCAGCTTCGAACGAGTCGCCGATGGAGTCGGTGATGTCGTCGTAGTCGGGGTGAGCGTAGTGTGTGTCCATGACGAGCGTGGCGAGACCGCCGAGGTCGTTCTTGTCGACACGAAGTTCCAGTGGGGCGGTCTGGATGGTAGCGTGTTCTGCGGCGTGGAGTCCGGCGATGTACCCGAGGTGTGCGATACCGGTGTTCTCGGGGTCGACACCGGTTTCGACGCCGTAGTTCTGGTACTTGTGGGAGAGCGCGGTTTCGACGTCTTCCGGGACTTCGACCCAGCAGAGTTGCGTGTCCATCAGGATCGGCGGGGTCTCCGTCGGAATTGCCTGCTGTTTCGGGTCGCTGTTGCCGATGTAGAGTTGGTCGTAGGAGTGGTGGTGGACAAGCACCGTACCGCGGCCGAAGTGGAGTGTGAATCCGTTGACCTCGCGGGAGACCTCGGAGTCGGCGTCGAGGACATTGACCTTGTTGCGGGTTCGTGTGTAGTAGTCACAATCGACTGGGGTGAGTTCGATTGTGGGCTGCGGGCGGTCCTCGTCCACACTCACGACTTCGAACTGCTGGCCGTTCTGAAGACGGACTGCGCCCTCGTGGTAGTCGCGGTAGGCGCGATTCTGTTCGACCGGTTCCAGGTCCAGATCGTCGGGGAGACCCCACTTGTCGCGGTCGACGTCGTCTGCGAGTTGGAGGCGGTAGTCCGTGCCAGTGGTGCCGTACAGGTTGACGCGTGTCTGTGGGCGATTCGGGCCGGAATAGTGGACTGCGGCGTCGAGATAGCCGTCGACGAACCCGGCTTCGCGCCACATTTTCACGGCGGCTCGGAGCCGGTCTTCGTCGGCGAACGTGTCGATGTCTGATTCGTCGAGGGCGATTTCGTCGGCGGCGGCGAGGACGTGGGTTGCGA
>CAZUVE010000263.1:0-2657 GCA_964623735.1 uncultured Halobacteriales archaeon
GTCGGCCGCCAGCGGGCCGGAGTGGCCCTGCTGTTCGGCGAACTCGCCCATGAAGTTGCCGTAGTAGAGTTCCTCTACCTCGTTCGGGCCGAGTCCCGCGTCGTCGAAGGCCTCCCGTGTTGCTTCGGCAAACAGTTCCCGGGCCGTGCACTCGCCGCGCTTGCCGAAGGGCGTCATGCCGACACCAGCGATCTGGACCGTCATGTTACCACTCCATCCCTCCGTTGACGCCGAGCACCTGGCCGGTCATGTAGCTCGACTCCTCGCTGGAGAGAAACCGGACGATACCGACGATATCCTCGACCTCGGCGAACCGGTCGAGGGGGATGCGATCGAGGATGTTCTGCTTGACGCGCTCGGGGACGTCCGCGAGCATGTCCGTCATGACGAACCCGGGCGAGACACAGTTGGCCGTCGACCCCTCGCCGGCAATCTCGAGGGCGATCGTCCGGGTGAAGCCGAACAGCCCCGACTTCGTGGTCGCGTAGTTGGCCTGGCCGTAGTTGCCCTGCTGGCCGACAACGCTGGCGATGTTGATCAGTCGCCCCTCGTGGGCCGCCCGGATGTCGTCGAAACAGATCTTCGTACAGTTGTAGACTCCGCCGAGGTTGACGTCCATCACGCGGTCCCAGTCCTCGCGGGTCATGTTCTCGAACTTCCTGTCGACCGTGACGCCGGCGTTGTTGACCAGGACGTCGATCTGTCCGAACGCTTCCTGTGCCGTCCCGTGCATCTCCTCGACCTCGTCGAAGTTCGAGACGTCGGCCTGTGCGACGATAGCCTCGCCGGGCCCCCCGTCGATGATGTCGCGGACGTCGTAGGCCGCGCTCTCCGAGGACCGGTAGTTGACGACGACGTTCGCCCCCTCGCTGCCGAGTTCCTCCGCGATACCGCGTCCGATCCCCTTTGACGCGCCGGTTACCAGACACGTTCTACCGTCGAGTGACATGAAAGTTCACGCTCTGTCTCAACAGACTCGGACCTGACTATTTATTCTGTTGGTTAGTGCAGGTATCCCGCCCGCCGTGCGGTTTATGTTCCGTGATACCGAGGTTCACGGTCCGGTTCGTACCGTCGGCTACACTCTCGTGAAGAGGTTCGGTACCCCGGGGTTCCGGCACTGCTCGCGTGTGGCCGACAGTATCAGGGATCCCCGGACTCGCGGACCACCGACAGCCCGTCCCCGTCGGTTTCCAGAGCGAGCCCGGTGTTCTCGACGACCGCCGCGGTCCGTGCGGGGACGCTACGCCCGGCCCGCCGGCGGGCGTGCAGCGTTGCGAGCGCCGTCACGAAGTCCCCGCCCGTCTCCACGACGGGAGCCATCGGGAGGTAGTCCACGCCGAGGTCTGCCTCGCGGGCCCGGTCGGTCAGGGTCGCGACCGCCGGCGGCGCGTACGCCTCCGCGAAGTCGATCGGTTCGGCGAACCCGGCGTAGTAGACCCGACCGCCTGCCGTCGGGCCGAGAACGACCGCGCTCGACCGGAGTTTCATCGCCGCGGTTCCGATCTCCTCGCGCCCGAGGAACGCGGCCGTGGGTTCCACGACGCCGACCGTGTCCTCGCCCTCCTGTTCGAGGAGGTGAGTGACAGTGTTGCCCGCGCGGCCGGCGAACGTCTCTCCGACCTGCACCTCGTAGCGGGCCGCCCCCGGCGCCTCGAGGTCCTCCGCGAGCAGATTCCGGGCCCGCCCCTCGGAGTCGACGTCGCCGGGAACCTGGTCGGGATCGCGGTAGTTCACCAGCAGGTCGCCGCCGCCGCGCTCGATCGCCCGGCAGACGTCGACGAGCATCGCTCCGTAGAGCCGCGCCGCCCCGGCCGCCGAGAGCGGCGTTCCGGCGACCAGTTCCGGGAGCACGAACCCCTCGACGGGTGGATCCGCCAGCACTGCCACCGTTGTCATACCCCCTCTCTGTCCGGCGACTCCTTGGCCCTTTTTGTTCCCGGCGCCCGGATGTGCGGGTATGATGTCCGAACGCACCTCGCGGCGTGTCGGTGCAGTCCTCGCCGCGGTCTCGGGTCTCGCCGTCGTCGCGGCTCTCCTGGGAGTGCTCGCCAGTCTCGCCACGGTCAACGGCCTGCTCGTCGGGACGGCGTGGCGGGTGCCGGCGCTACTCTCTGTCGTGATCGTGGCGGTCACGCTCGCGGTCGTCGTCTACGCCGGCGCCTCCGACCGGTGGGCACGGACGCCGTACTGGTAACTCAGAGGGTTGGTTGTGACTGTTTACCGGTCCGACCGCACGACGGCGTGGGGTCGGTTCGGAAATGGCTTACAACCGACCTGACCCGATCACTCGTCGAGTGTCTCGGCGCGGGTGTCGGCGTCGTCGGGGTCCTCGACCGGGCTCGAGGGGTGGTAGTCGGTGTCGTACTCGCCGGGCCGTCCGTCCAGCCTGTCGGGGTTGATCCGCCCGCCCAGCAACATGAAGTCCAGCACCGTACAGTACAGCACCGCCTCGACAACGGGGACCGCACGCGGCGGGAGCGAGGGGTCGTGGCGGCCGACCACCTGGATCTCCTTGCGCTCGCCGGTCTCCCAGTCGACGGTCTCCTGCTGTTTCGGGATCGAGGTGGGCGCGTGCCAGGTCACCTCGCCGTAGATGGGTTCGCCGGTCGTGATGCCGCCCTGGAGGCCGCCGTGGTCGTTGCCGACCGGCACGG
>CAZUVE010000264.1:0-2605 GCA_964623735.1 uncultured Halobacteriales archaeon
TCGACGGCGACGACGGCGCGGTAGCCGCGTGGCTGGACCGGAACGCCGACCAGATCGCGGACGCGTTCCGCGAGATCGGCGGGTGCTGGGAGTACCGCGTGACGCTGTCGTGGGATCCGTCGGGATTCGAGGCCGAACAGCGATCGACCGACCCGGAACTGTCGGACATCGACCGCCGGCTCGGCGAGTCCGGAACCGGCAAACGGTTTCTGCTCGAAAAGCAGTACGACCAGCGCCTGCGCGAACTGACCCGGCAGCGGCGAGCGACGCTGAAAGAGACGCTCGCCGACCGGCTGGCAGAGGACAGCAGACAGCTCACAGAGCGGCCGCTCCAGTCTGACGCGGCCGCCTCCCTCGGTGTCGAACTGGACTCGGACGCCGTCGCACAGGTGGCGCTTCTGGCACCGCCGGCAGCGGAATCGGCTCTGGGATCGACACTGGACGAGTTTGCGGAGATCCCCGGCGTCGACATCCGGTTTACCGGCCCCTGGCCGCCCTACACGTTCGCTACACAGATCACCGATGACGCGTAACGTCCGGCCAGTCGACTCCGCAGAACGTGGATCGAGTACCGACAGCACGCGGTGCCGATCCGAGTGCGGTTCGGAGACGGCTCCCGTACAACCGGTCCGAGGACAGTAACATGCAACCCACAAACCAGAACGAACACGCTCTCGTCGAACTGCTCGACGTCCTGCTCGACGAAGGTGTCGTCATCCAGGCAGACGTCGTCGTGACGGTGGCCGACATCCCGCTCGTGGGCGTCAGTCTCCGAGCCGCTATCGCCGGGATGGCGAAGATGTCGGAGTACGGGTACCCCCTCGCCGAGGACGTTTGATATAGGGATGTTCGAAAGTCATTATAGGATCGACCGCAAGGAGGCATGCGGTCGACCTGGTAAACGCTCTCGAACATCCCTATACTACTCGACAATCACTCGACGTTCGCCCCGGCGTCGACCGGGTCGCCGTCGCTCTCGCTCTCGACGGTCACGTCTGCACCTTCGAGCAGCCGCTCGGCTTCCTCCCGGTCCGCGGGATACCCGACGTCGACCCGCCAGCCGTCCATGCGGAGCGCGTCGATGGTCCGTCCCGAGTGGATCAGCAGGTCCACGGCGTCGCTGATCTCGTACTCGCCGCGGTCGGAGGGCTGGACGAGGTGGCAGGCGTGGAAGATTGCCGGCGTGAACGTGTAGAAGCCGGTCATCACGAGGTTCGAGGGCGGATCGTCGGGCTTCTCGATCACCTCGACAATCTCGCCGTACTTGTTGGTGTCACAGACGCCGTAGCGGGCAGCCTCCTCCCAGGGCACCTCCTCGACGAGGAAGGCCGCGTCGGCACGTTGCTCTTGCTGGCGGTTCACCACGTCCTCGAGGTTCGCCCGGAAGATGTTGTCCCCCAGCATGAGCATGAAGTCGTCGTCGATGTGGTCCTCGACGGTCAACAGGGCGTGGGCGAGCCCGTTCTGCTCGCGCTGGTGGGCGTACGTGATCGGCATGCCCTCGAACTCGTCGCCGTAGTGCTCGATGATGACTTCCTTTCTGTATCCGACGACCACGAGTAACTCGTCGGTGTCGAGGGCGGCGAGTTGCTCGAAACAGTGTGTGAGAATCGGCTTGCCGGCCACCTCGACCATCCCCTTCGGCTTGTCGTCGGTCAGCGGACGGAGACGCGTCCCCTCGCCTGCAGCGAGCACGACTGCTTTCATGTGTCTACGGTCGTCGGGCCGGTGATAAAAACGCTTGGAGTCAGTTGACCGTCGATACCGCGACGGCGTGCGGTCGATCCGGAAATGGCTTACAGCAACCACTATCAGCCGCCGTCGACGTGTTGCCCCCAGAACCCGTCGTGTTTCGTCACGTCGACGTCGCCCTCGACGCGTGTCTGGCAGGCCAGACGGAGCCCGGACTCCGGGTCGTGGGGCGGAAACGAGAGCCGCCGGCGTTCCCCGGAGGTCGGGTCGCCGACCTCGCCGTCGACTTCGACTGCACACGTCCCGCAGGTGGCCATCCCGTGGCAGTTGACGGTGTCGGCCATGCCGTTGTGTGGAGTCTCGCCGGCGTCGAGGAGCACGTCCCTGAGGATCGCGCCCTCCTCGCACTCGATCTCGCGGCCGCGGAAGCGAACTGTTGGCATGTTCACGCGTCCCTCGCGTGTGGTACTTGGTGTCTCATACTGTTTCGTGTGACTGTGTACCGGTGCCTCACCACCTCGGGGTGGTGAGAGACCGGCAATGACTCACACGAAACACTATCAGTAATTTTTTGCCGTTCCCCATCACAATGCCAACTGATACTCGATGACCCTCCCAGTCCCCGTTCCCGAGCCCGGTCCACAGTAGGTCCGGTCTGCCCTCCGCGGTTTTTGTCTGTCAGTGCCGGACCGATCCTCTCCGAGACCGCCCCGCCCGGCCACGGGAATGCACGTCGCCCGAGATCCGTGTCTGGTCCCGACTTCCGCCGGTGACTGCGGTCCCGCCCGCGAGACCCGTGTTGCCGGTTGTCCGACGCGTTCCCCGTGGCCGAACCGCCGGGTCCCCCGTCCCCCGCGCCCCGGTCAGGGACGATTCCGACACCGATGCGATATAGGGATGTTCGAAAGCGTTT
>CAZUVE010000265.1:0-2597 GCA_964623735.1 uncultured Halobacteriales archaeon
CGGGCGACGGGGCCGGCACGGACCTGCCGGGCGACGGGGCCGGCACGGACCTGCCGGGCGTCGAACTGGCGGGGCCCACGCGAACCGTCACCGTCGAACCCGTCGCCGCGGAGGCGACGCCGTTCGTCGCGGCCGACGACCGGGAGTGGGACCTGCTCGTCGGCGCGGCCCTTCTGGACATCGTCCCCCTCGACCGGCTCCCGGGGCTACTGTCGGCGCTGGCGCCGGGCGGATACTGGTACTTCCCGATCACCTTCGACGGCGGAACGCGCTTCGTGCCCGACCACCCCGCCGACGACGCTGTCGAGCGGTCCTACCACCGGCACATGGACGGGAAGCACGGCGGCGACAGCCGCGCCGGTAGCCACACCCTCCAGCGCCTCCAGTCGATTGACGCCGCGACGATCGACGGCGCTGCCGGATCGGACTGGATCGTCCGCCCGGTCGGCGGCGGATACCCCGGCGACGAGGGGTTCTTCCTGCGGTACATCCTCGATACGGTCGAGTCGGCGCTGGGAGAGTTCGACCGCCGCGGCCGTCTCGACGACGAGACGCTGACCGGCTGGCTGTCGACGCGGCGCGAACAGGTCGAAAACGGGGAGTTGCTCTACCTCACACACCAGCTGGACCTGCTGGGGCGGTACCGGGAGAACGAACGGCAGGACTAAAAGGGGCCGGCCGCCTCGATCCCTCCCGGGCGCGGAAAGGACCGCAGGAGCGAACGGAGTAAGTGACGAGGACCGCAGCAAGCCCCGGAGCGGTCTCGTGAGCGAGTACCGCGAGCGAACGAGAGCACGGAAGTCGCAGCCCGCGCAGCGACAGCGAGCAGGACCGTCTTCCGGCGGTCGAGCGGCCGGGGGCTTCTGGCCGGAGACGCTCACAGTCACGACGCGTCCGACAGCGCGACGTCTCCGAGGGGTCACTCCAGCGGTTCGACCAACTCGACCACGTGACCGTCGGGGTCCTCGACGAACGCGGTGCGGGCGCCGGCCTCGGGCTGGTCGGCCGGTGCCTGGACGACGCCGTGGTGGTCGACCTCCGCGAAGGCCGCGTCGACGTCCTCGACCGCGACGGCGACGTGGTCCCAGGCAGTACTGGCCTCGAACTCGTCCTCGCCGTCGGTGTCCGACAGCTGCAGTTCGAACCCGCCGGAGTCGGCAACGTAGACGTTGCGCGTGTCACCGGCGGTGAACTCCCAGGAGCGCTCGAGGTCGAGGTTGTCCTCGTACCACTCGGCGAGGCGGTCGGCGTCCGAGACGTTCAGGCAGACGTGGATAGCGTCCATGCCGTGGGGTGGCGCGGTCCGGTCTTAAAATCACCTCTCCGGAGCCGAAACCGGGGTGTTTACCGGGCCGACGCCGTAGCGCCGGCCATGCCAGTCCCCCGGAGCGAGTTCGACGACCTCCGGCCCCTGTCGTTCCGCGAGCCGTCGGAGGTCCTCGACGAGGAGGAACTGTACACCATCTACGAGATCGCGCGCCTGCTGCAGGGCCTCGACCCCGGCGCCGAACTCGACATCGAAACCGAAAACGTGCTCCTCGACTGGGCGATCCCCTGGATGATGCGCCACGCCGAGGAGTTCGTCTTCGCCGAACCCCGGAGCGACCAGGAGCCGGGACACTACGGCCTCGAGCGATGACTGTGCTCGTCGCGGGCGCAGAACAGGTCGACGCCGGCAAGACGACCTTCGCGGCCGGCCTGGTCGCCCACACCGGCGCCGTCGGGTTCAAGCCCCGCGCGGGCAACGACTACTGGTTCCACCACGACGACGTCCGCGCGGCCCTCGACCGGGCGAGCCTGTTCGGCGGAGACGCGGCGACGCTGGCGGCGGCGAGTCCGGGGACGCTCGACCCGGAGGACCTCAACCCGGTCCACCGGCTGTGGCGCCCCTCGCCCGGTCCGGACAAGGGCCTCCTCGGCCAGGACAACCGCGAGTTCCTCGCCGACCGCGTCGGCGAACGGTTCGTCGTGAACGGGACCGTGGACCTGCCCGAGAGTCTGCGGGCAGCACTCCCGCTGTCGGACGCGCTCGCCGTCTCGACAACCGAGGAGTTGAACCGGGTCATGGAGGAGTACCACCTGCCGGTGCTGGCGCGACTCGGAGAGACAGTCGCGGACACGGACCGCGCAGTCGTGGAGTCATACGGGGACATCGCGCGGCCACTACAGGGGTTCGTACCCGGGGCGGTGGCGGTTGTCGAACCCCGGAGCGCCCGGGTCTACGAAGGGACGCGCTTCGTCCGCGCCTGCGAGGTGGCCACGCGGAGCCCCTACGAGGGACAGCTGGAGGAACGTGTCGGCTCGGTCGAGGACCTGATCGACCCAGTGGCCGCGGCTCCCCTGCCGCCGCTGGGCGCCGACGAGCGCGACGATCCCACGGCGGTCGCCCGGGCGTACGATGGCGCGTTCGAGAAACTGCTGGCTGTCGCCGAGTGACGTGTGGGACGCGGCTGTCGTGACTGCCAGTGGCGAGCAATCCCCGGCGGCTCCCTCGGAAACAACGTCACTGACTCCGCTGGGTCCACTACGACCAGCGAGAAAACCCCCGGCCGCTCGACCGGTTGCGCCTGGCGAGAGCATGCTCTCGCTGGCCCTCA
>CAZUVE010000266.1:0-2561 GCA_964623735.1 uncultured Halobacteriales archaeon
GCCGTCGAGGGGTACGCCGAACTCGTCATGGACCGGGCGTTCGACGACGAGTACGCCGACCTCCGCCGGAAACTCGACGAGCGCCGCCGCGGCCGGGGCCCACTCCAGCGACTCGTCCGCCGGCTGCTCGGCCTCAGCATGAAACGCCGCCAGTACGAACGCGGGAAGGCCTTCTTCGACGCCGTCGTCCAGCAGGGCGGGATGGAGGCGGCCGGGACGGTCTGGCAGGCCCCCGAAACGCTGCCCACCGACGCGGAACTCGACGACCCCGGCGCGTGGCTCGCGCGGGTGGCCTGACCGTAGCCGGGAACTGCGGGAGAGGATCCGGCTGTGCGGACGCCGGTCGGCTGCTCACTCCCGACCGGGGCGATAGCGTCCGTGCGGACCCCACAGCACAGCGTCGACTAACGGCGAGACAAAGTGGGCGCGCAACGACACGCATTTCCATCCGCTGGTGGAAGAGAGAGTATGGACCACAAGCGGGAGGTGACGAGTGTCGACCTCGCCGCGCTGGCGGGCGAACTCGGCGCATATGCCGGCGCGCGTGTCGAGAAGGCCTACCTCTACCCGGAGGACCTCCTGCGGCTCAAGTTCCGCGATTTCGACCGGGGACGGGTCGAGTTGCTCGTCGATGTCGGCGAGACAAAGCACGTCCGTGTTGCCGACCCCGAGCACGTGCCCCCGGCACCCGAGCGGCCGCCGAACTTCGCGATGATGCTCCGCAACCGTCTGGCCGGCGCCGACCTCGTCGACGTTTCGCAGTTCGCGTTCGACCGGATTCTCCGGCTGCGTTTCGAGCGCGAAGACGACAGCACCACCATCGTCGCCGAACTGTTCGGCGACGGGAACGTCGCCGTCCTCGACGGAACCGGGAGCGTCGTCGACTGCCTGGAGACCGTCCGTCTCAAGTCCCGGACAGTCGCTCCCGGCGCACAGTACGAGTTCCCGGACGCCAGGTTCGACCCTCGGACAGCCGGGTTCGAGGAGTTCGTCGCCCGCATGGAGGACTCGGACACGGACGTCGTGCGAACGCTGGCGACACGGCTGAACTTCGGCGGGCTCTGGGGCGAGGAACTGTGTACCCGTGCCGGCGTACCCAAGACGCTGGACATCGGGGAGGCGATCGAGGACGACTACCGCGCCGTCTACGACACCATCCAGCGTCTGGACGGCCGCCTGGCAGCCGTCGACCTGGATCCGCGGGTCTACTACGAGAGCGAGGACGCCGGCGCCGAGACGGGGGCTGACGGGACGACCGGCCGGCGGGTCGACGTGACGCCGGTCCCGCTGGAGGAACGCGCCTCGCTCCGGGCGGAGGCGTTCGAGACGTTCACCGGGGCGGTGGACGACTACTTCACCAACTTCGAGACCGACCACGAGAAGGCGGGCGGCGGCCGGGACCGCCCCGATTTCGAGGCCGAAATCGCGAAACAGGAGCGGATCATCGAGCAACAGGAGGGTGCAATCGAGGACTTCGAGGCCCAGGCAGAGCGCGAGCGCGAGAAGGCCGAGGTGCTGTACGCCAACTACGACCTCGTCGACGAGGTGCTCTCGACCGTCCGGGCGGCCCGCGAGGAGGGGATCCCCTGGGCGGACATCGAGGCGCGCTTCGAGGAGGGTGCCGACCGGGGCATCGCCGCCGCCGAGGCCGTCCGCGAGGTCGACGGCAGCCAGGGGACCGTCACGATGGACGTCGGCGAGTACACGGTGACTCTCCGGGTAGACGACGGTGTCGAGAAGAACGCAAACCGCCTCTACAACGAGGCAAAACGGATCGAGGGCAAGAAAGCGGGCGCCGAGGAGGCCATCGCGGAGACGCGTGCGGACCTGTCCCGCGTCAGGGAGCGCCGCGAGCAGTGGGAGGCCGACGACGGCGACGGCGACGACGAGGAGGAACCGGAGGAGGCGACCGACGTCGACTGGCTCTCGCGGCCGTCGATCCCCGTCCGGGCCTCCGAACAGTGGTACGAGCAGTTCCGGTGGTTCCACACGAGCGACGGCTTCCTCGTGATCGGGGGGCGCAACGCCGACGAGAACGAGGAGATCGTCAAGAAGTACCTCGAGAAGGGCGACCTGTTCTTCCACACGCAGGCCCACGGCGGCCCGGCGACGGTCCTGAAGGCGACCGACCCCAGCGAGGCCTACGACGAGGACATCGAGGTCCCCGACCGCTCGAAGGAGGAGGCCGCGCAGTTCGCGGTCTCGTACTCGTCGGTCTGGAAGGAGGAGAAGTTCGCCGGTGACGCGTACGCGGTCGGCCACGACCAGGTGAGCAAGACGCCCGAGAGCGGCGAGTACCTGGAGAAGGGGGGCTTTGCCATCCGCGGCGACCGGACGTACCACAGGGACGTCGCGGTCGGCGTTGCGGTCGGGATTACCTGCGAGCCCGAGACCCGTGTGATCGGCGGGCCGCCGTCTGCCGTCGCCCCCCGGGCCGCGACCGCCATCGAGGTCGAGCCCGGCAAGTACGCACAGAACGACGCCGCGAAACGCCTCTACCGGGAGTTCCGGACCCGGTTCGCGGACGAGTCGTTCGTCCGGAAGGTCGCCAGTCCGGACCG
>CAZUVE010000267.1:0-2536 GCA_964623735.1 uncultured Halobacteriales archaeon
TCACGTTGCGGTGCGTTGCGTCACGTCACGTCGCGGTGCGGGTGGTTTCGCGGTGCTCGTAGAAATTTTCATGAACGTGGGGCGTCTGCTGTCGGACGTGACAGGCCGACACCCGGGGGCGGGACCGGAACGGTTCCGACCGAGTGGCACTGTCGGGGTGAGTCGATGAGTTCCCACGGGAGCGGGTTCGTGCTGGCGGGGCGGTACGCGCTCCGGGAAGCGGTCGGCGAGGGCGGGTTCGCGAAGGTGTACCGCGCCCGCGACACGGAGACCGACGAGATAATCGCGGTCAAGGTCCCGAACTACGAGGGATCGAACAACGACCGCGATGTCATCGACCAGTACTTCGGGCACGAGGCCCGGACCCTGGACCGGATCGAGGCCGCGGGCGGGCACCCGAACCTGGTCACCCTGCACGACCGCGGGACAGAGAACGGGACCGAGTACCTCGTCGTCCAGTATATCGACGGGTACGACCTCGACGAGGCGATCGAGCGGACCGGCCCCCTGGGGGAGAACCTCGCCGAACAGGTCCGGCAGGCCGGGATCGATCTCTGTGACGCGATGAGTTTCCTCCACGAGAGCGAGATCGTCTACCGCGATCTGAAGCCGGACAACGTCATGCTGACCAGCCTGGATGGGTGGCCGAGGCCGGTCCTCATCGACTTCAACACGGCGACCAACCTCGACGCCGACGGACTGGCACGGGACGGCGAGACCACCATCATGGGCCCGTACAAGGCGCCCGAGATTGCCGACGCGGACAGGGACGTCCGTCAGGGCCCCTGGTCCGACGTCTACTCCATCGGGAAGATACTGCTCTTCCTGCTGCAGGGAACTGTCCCGAGGGAGGACGGCGTCAACCCTCGCACACTCGGGGTCAACTGCGACCCGTACCTCGCGGCGACCGTCGAGAAGGCTACCCGGACGGCCCACGACAGGCGGTTCCGCAACGCCACCTCGATGAAGCGGGTCCTCGAGGCCGGGGAGTCCGGGACGGTCGCCGAGGCGACCCTCGTGGACCTGGAGACCGGCGAGCGGCACACAATCGAACCCGGAGATACGGTCGGCCGCCGGAACGCTGCCGGCGGATCGCCCTCGATAGTCCTCGAAGACGGGGACAAGCACGTCTCGGCGATCCAGGCCGAGTTCGACGTCGCCGAATCCGGGTCTGACGACTGGTCGCTCTGCGATTACAGCCTGAACGGCACCTACGTCCGGTCTGACGGGACCTGGCAGCGGGTCCTCTGCGAGGAGGGGCGCGAGCGCCTGCGAGAACACGGCGCGGACCCGACCGACAGCGACGGCGAGGTGCCGCCGTCCCGGTTGCCGCTCTCCGACGGCGACCTCGTCGCGCTCGTCCACCCGAGCTACGGTTTCACGTTCCGGTTCGAGGCCTGACGCTGATAGGGTCGGTTGTAACGTGTCACCGGTCCGACCGCACACAGTCGTGCGGTCGTGTCGGTACACAGTGACAGCAGCTCGTGATTGCTGTAACTGTGTGGTACGACCGCACTCGTGCGGTCGATCCGGCAATGAGTTACAGCGATCCGTATCAGTCGTGTCCGTCCCGGTGTGTGACCACGGAACATACTTCAGGGGGGACGTCGAAAGGTGTGACATGCCCGCGGATCCGCGAAACGGGACGGCCCAGGGGAGTCACCTGCCGGGAGAGGTCGTCGAGGACATCCTCTCGTCGGAGCGGCGGCGGGTGATGCTGTCCTGTCTGGCAGACTGTGACGGGAAGATGGTCGTCGACGACCTCGCTGCCGCCGTCTGTGCCGCGGAGGGGAGACCGGTCGACGAGGCGACGCGCCGGGAGGCCCGCGAGGACATCTACGACCGCCACCTGCCGAAGCTGACTGCCACGGGCGTCGTCGAGTACGACTCGATGCGGGAGGCGATCGAACTCCTCGAGGACGGGCTGGTCGAACCCGAAGAGAAGTAGCCGTCGGCCACCAGGGAGAGTCGTGACTCTGAAGGCCGGTGTCGGCCGGGGTGTCTCCGCGTCCGAGGCCGGGATGGCATACCGGTAGACGTAAGCAATGATACATTCAGCCCGCGCGCGACGCCCGAGATGTCTCAAACGTTACGTCCACCGGTATATAGTGATTGCTGTAACTGTTTTCCAGTACGACCGCACCGTGCGGTCGATCCGGTAAGGACTCATAGTGTTTCGTGTGAGTCATTGCCGGTCTCTCACCACGAGGTGGTGAGGCACCGGTACACAGTTACACGAAACACTATCACAGCGATCCGTCTCAGTAGAACTCCCGGACGAGATCGG
Organism: uncultured Halobacteriales archaeon; assembly: GCA_964623735.1. Classification (GTDB taxonomy): domain Archaea; phylum Halobacteriota; class Halobacteria; order Halobacteriales; family Haloarculaceae; genus SW-9-67-25. The sequence continues at coordinate 2,288 of CAZUVE010000267.1, forward strand.
TAGCGTTCTCGGGGGCGCCGTCGGGGATGTCGGCCATGTTCGCCCCGAGCCCCTGTCGCTCCCCGAAAGACACCGATCCCTCGTCCCGGTAGATGACGCCCAGCAGTTCGCGGTCGCCCGAGAGGATGCGGTCCCGGGCCTGGTCGCGGTCGGTGGGGTCGTGGTCGGTTTCGTCGAGGTCGACGATGGTGTCCCGCCAGTAGTCGTAGGTGTCGACGTCGTTGAACGTCACGCACGGCGAGTAGACGT
>CAZUVE010000268.1:0-2528 GCA_964623735.1 uncultured Halobacteriales archaeon
TGACGTGGGTCCCGGTCTCGGCGAGCACCTCCCGCTCGGACTCGTCGGTCCAGACACAGTGTGCCAGCACGACGTCCTCGCCCGTCAACCCCACCTCGTCGAGCCAGTGAATGTTGCGCATCCCGGTGTCGTCCTCGACGGTCGCAATCTCGCTCCGGTTCTCGCTGGCGTGGGTGTGGATCCGCACACCGTCGTACTCGTCGGCGAGTTCCCGCGCGCCGCGCAGACACGCCTCGGTACAGGAGACGGCAAAACGGGGCGTCACCGCGTACCGGACGCGGCCGCCGTGTGTTCCGTGGTACTCGCGGATCAGCCGCTCGGACTCCGCGAGCGCCTCCTCGGTGTCCTCGAGCAGCCCCTCGGGCGACCGCTGGTCCATCAGGACCTTCCCGAGGACGCCCCGGACGCCCATCTCGCCGGCGGCCTCGAACGCGCGGTCGGCGTGGGCGACCGAGAGGTGGTCGATGGCCGTCGTCGTCCCGCTCTCGATCAGTTCGAGGTAGCCCAGTCTGGCGGCGACCTCCATCTCGTCGGCGGTGAGCGTCGCCTCCATCGGGAGAATGTAGTCGAACAGCCAGTCAAGGAGTTCGGTGTCGTCGGCGATCCCCCGCCCGAGGCTCTGGACGGAGTGGACGTGCGCGCCCACCTGGCCCGGCGCGACGATGTCGTAGGACTCCTCGCGGTGGTCGGGATACCGGTCGACCAGGTCCGCGCGGTCCCCCACCGCCGCGATGTCGGATCCCTCGACCACGACGGCTCCGTCCCCGACGAGTGTTGACGGGTCCGCGACGACGGTCCCCGAGAGTATCATACCAGGTTCACAAAGCAGACACCGGGATAAAAACGTTCACTCGTCGGCCGTTTTGACCACTGCCCGCCCGAGCACCTCGACGCCCGCGAGGACGTCCTCCCACTCGGTGAACTCGCTCTCGCGGTGGCTCACACCGTCCACGCTCGGCACGAATACCATCGCAGTCGGGCAGATCTCGTTCAGGTAACTCGCGTCGTGGCCGGCGCCGCTGGTCAGGCGCGTCTCCGCGTACCCTGCCTCGTCCATCGCCGCGAGCACCGTCTCGACACAGTCCGGATCGAAGGTTGCCGCGTCGACGCACATCAGTTCCTCGCACTCGTGGTCGAGGCCCTCGCGTCCGGCAGCCCACTCGACCTCCTCGCGGACGCGTCCGACCGCCGCCTCGACGACCCTGTCGTCGGCCGACCGCAGGTCGACGGTGAGCGTGACGCGCTCGGGAATGACGTTGACTCCGCCCGGCGAGACCTCCAGGCTCCCGACGGTCCCGACGAGGTCTCCGCCCCCGGTCGCGGTGAGCCGCCGGACCGCGGTCACGACGTCGCTCGCGCCGACAAGCGCGTCCCGCCGGGAGTCCATCGGCGTCGGCCCGGCGTGGTCGGACCTGCCTTCGAGGGTAACATCCAGCCACGAGAACCCGAACACGCCGTCGACAGCCCCAACCGACAGGTCGTTGTCGTCGAGTGACGGCCCCTGTTCGACGTGCAACTCCAGGAAACAGTGCAGGTCACGGGGTTCACAGGGCGTCTCGCCCCTGTAGCCGATCCGCTCGAGTTCCGCCTCGACGGTTGTGCCCGCGTCGTCCGTCCGGGAGTAGGCAAACTCGCGGTCGAACGTTCCGCTGAACACGCCGCTGCCGAGCAGGTCGGGCTGGAAGCGGACACCCTCCTCGTTGGTCCAGGAGACGACCTCGAGGGGCCGGTCGGTCCGCCGGCCGGCGTCGTTCAGTGCCTCGACGACCTCGAGCGCGCCGAGTACGCCGAGCACGCCGTCGAACCGGCCGCCCCCGGTGACGCTGTCGACGTGCGAGCCGAACAGGACGGGGGCGGCCCCGGCGGACTCGCCCTCTCGGCGCCCGAAGATGTTGCCCAGTTCGTCGACTGTCACCTCGAGTCCAGCGTCCTCGAGCCACCCGACGAGCGTGTCGCGGGCCTCCCTGTTCGCGTCCGTGAGCGCGGGCCGGTCGACGCCGCCGCCGTCGGTGGCGCCAATCCGGCTGAACGCCTCGAACCGCTCGCGCAGCCTGTCGCTGTCGATGTCGAAGCCGTCCATGGACCCACAAATCGGGCCCGGGGCTTGAACGTTGGTGTGCCGTCGCGGGCGGATCGGACAGAAACCTCGCAGTATTTATACCGCCGTCGGCGGAAAGTACCACGGTAGATATGAGCCACACCGACGCCAAGCCACAGATCCGCGAGTGGGTCGCGGACCACCGCGGGGAGTGTATCGAGTTTCTCCAGGACATCGTCGCCATCCCGTCGGCCACGACAGCCGGGGAAGACGAAGAGGCGGTCGTCCGGCGGGTCTGCGAGGAGATGGAGCGCCTCGGCTACGACGATGCCTACATCGACGAGTTTGGCAACGTACACGGCGTGATCGAGGGCCACGACGACGGCGCGGTCATGCTGAACTCCCACCTCGACACCGTCGGTCACGGCGACATCGACCAGTGGGACTCCGACCCGTACACGCCCTACATCCAGGACGACCACATGTACGG
>CAZUVE010000269.1:0-2499 GCA_964623735.1 uncultured Halobacteriales archaeon
CCCGGACGACCACTTCGACGCCGTGTTCGCGATGCGGTTTTTCCACCTCGCCGACACGCCGGCGTCGTTCCTCTCGGAGATGCACCGCGTCTCCCACGGGCAGGTGTTTTTCGACACGTTCAACCGCTTCTCGACGCGGTCGGCCTACAACTGGGCGCTCCCGATGGGATCGCGCCTCTACTCCGGCCGGGAGATCGACCGCCTGCTCAGCGACGTCGGCCTCGAGTTGGCCCGGGCAGAACACGACTGGGTGTTCCCCTACGGCTTCTACCGGAAGATTCCCAACGGCGTGGCCTCCGGGTTCCGGGCTGTCGACACGGCGCTGGCCGGCACCCGGATCGGGACCCGCATGGCCTCGGTGTCGTACTGGGACGCGCGGGTGTAGACTCCCCCGGTCTTTTTACCCCTCCGGAGTGCTACTGGGAGGTATGGACCTGTCGGTGGTCGTCCCGACACTGAACGCCCGGGAGGAACTGTCGGGCTGTCTGGACGCACTGGCCGAGCGCACGCCCGACGCCGAGGTGATCGTCGTCAACGGGCCGTCGGCCGACGGGACCTCCGGGATGGTCCGCGACCGCGACGACGTGGACGTGCTCGTCGAGATCCCCGACCGGACGATCAACGCCGCCCGAAACGTCGGGATCGACTACGCCGGGGGCGACGCAATCGCGTTCGTCGACCCCACCCTCTGTATCGCCACGGAGTGGGCCGACGCGGTCGCGGAGCAACTGGCCGAACACGACGCCGTCACGGGCCCGACGAACACACAACTCCGGGCCGGCATGGTGACCGAGGAGGTCGAGTCCCGCACAATCGCGGGTCGGGAGGTCACCTACTTCAACGACGGTAACGTCGCCTTCCGCCGGGAACCGCTCGTGGAACTCGACGGCTTCGACGAGTACCTCCAGGTCGGGGGTACGCGCGATTTCGCCCACCGGTTCGCCGGCGCCGGCTTCGAGGTGGCGTGGGACGGCCGCATGAGTGTCCGCCGCGAGGTTGGCGCCGACGGCGGCGAGCGCGAGACCGACTGGGGCCGGAAGTACCGCTCGCTGGCGTACCGTCTGGTGAAAAACTACGGCCTCCGTCCGACCGCAGTCCGCCGGCTGTGTAGCCACGCCGGCGGGGACACCGCGAGCGAACTGCGGGACGTCCTCGCGGGCGAGAACCGCCCCTCACACTGGCTCGGATCCAGCCGCGACGTGGTGGTGAACGCCCTGCGCGGCGTGGTCGACGGTCTCCTGGCACGGCGCCGGGACCGCACCGGCCGGCGAAACCCGTACGGCCGGTCCTCGCGGTCGGAACGACCCGCGGCGGTTTACGACCGGCGGTAGCCCGGTCCCCCACAGAAGAGGTCTTGGTCGGTCAACCACAGCCCCGCACTGAGTGCGTCAGCCGCCGGTCGCTGGAGGGCGACGGTCGTCCGACCGGGTTGCCAGCCAGCCGCCGATCCGTGCGCCGAGTTCGCCGACGAGTGCCGAGAACCCGACCACGACGAACAGGGCAGTACAGGCGAAGACGACCCCGAAAGCGGTCCCGACGGCGACGAACCACTCGGGACCGTCCAGTGCGGCCATCGCGCCGGGGAGGTCACCCAGGAACAACAGCCCCGGCAGACCACCGATGGCGCCGACCCGGTACCCGACGCCGTGGCTCGCGCCCGTTGCACGGCCGGCAAGATAGCCTGCAAGGATGCCACACAGCAACACCGGAGACAGGGACAGTTCCGACCCTGACTGCCAGTAGCCGACGAGTGTCAGCGGGAGCGAGAGCACACCACCGAGGAGCCCGTACCGCCACGTGTCATCGGCCAGCAACCCAGACACGCGCTCGCTTAGCATTCGATGTTCCCCCACAGAACCGGGAGACCCGACCGATACGACGGGGCGACAACCAGTGCTGTCCACGTCTCGATCATGTACGTGGATTGAATGGGACTCAGATATACTATCGGGGTACTGTTCTCCTCCTGAGACTCGGACGAAGATTTAATACAGCCGCTGGAGAGGCGACAGAACCGGTCACATACCGCGCTCGACATGCCGACGGATCGTGGCGCTGGATGGAGAGCCGCAGCAACAACCAACTCGAAAACCCGGCTGTCGAAGGATTCGTCGTCAATTGCCGGGATATTACGCCGCGGTTCCGCTGGAGTTCGTCGAACGATGGCTCCGGAAAGCGGAGGTCTCGGCCCACGTCGAGGATCAGTTGCCGAGTTGCACCGCCGATACGTCCCGAAAGGGCGGTATTCGTATCGAGGACAGGCGGGTTATCTGCTTGCCAGTCGTTCCGCGACATTGCTATCGATCAACTCCGCCAGTTCGTCGACCTCGTCTTCGGTGAGTTCGCTGTCCGACGACAGTCGTTGCAGCATCTCCAGATCGTCGATTTTCTCCTCGAAGGCACTGCGCGCGACCGCAGACCAGTTGCTCTCCGGGTGCTCCTCCGTTCATCCGCCGCCAGCCGACCCAGACGGAGCGGGCGATCATCGTCGGCGACGAG
>CAZUVE010000270.1:0-2481 GCA_964623735.1 uncultured Halobacteriales archaeon
CGTGTCGTGTCGTGTCGTGTCGTGTCGTGTCGTGTCGTGTCGTGTCGTGTCGTGTTCTGTGGTGCCGGCAGGTGAGTGTTCCTCGTCCCCGTCCGGCCGGGAGCGCGTCCTGGCGCGCGACCCGGGGAAGGGCAGGCTCACGGACGGGACTGCTAGTGATTGCTGTACGTCAGTGCCGGAGCCACCGCACGAGGGTGTGCGGTCGTACCGGTACACAGTTACAGAAACAGGTCACACGCAAATTCTCAGAGAGCGGTCGATCCAGGGGCGAGGAGCGCCCGCGCGTCCCTCACCCGCTCATACCGGTCTGGACGTTCAGCGCCTTCCGGAGAATCTGGTTGAACCCCATCGAGCAGAGGAAGTACCAGACAAGCCAGATCTGGACCGGTCCCAGGATGGCGCTCCGCCAGGTGGCCACCTCGCCGACCAGCGGCAACACCATCACCGGCTGGCTGGCGCTGATGCCGACGTCCAGCACCATCCAGTACAGCCACAGGAACACGGGGATAGTCAGCAACATGATCCAGACCATCGGGCGGAACTGCGCCTTGAACATGCCCACGTTCTCGGACATCATCTCCATCTGTTCCTCGCGGATGCGCTCGAGTTCCTCGTCGTCGCCGCGCTCCTTGGCACGCTTGCGCCGCTCCTGGAGTTCCTTGTTCTTCTCCTGGTAGCCGCCCATGACACTGGTGTCCATCAGCGCGTCCTGCAGGATGGTCGTGTACATCCCCGTCATCATCGCGAGCACCATGATCACGATGTAGAAGGGGAGCATGGCCTCGATCGGCCCCATGAAGACGTCGATGACGGTTCCGATCCGGGAGCGGATCGAGGGCATCGAGTACCCGAGAAACAACCCGAGTACGCCGAGGCCGGCGATTTTGTCGTACTTCGTCCAGGTGACGTCGCCGTCGCCGTCGTCGCTGGTGGCGGCAGGATCGGCTTTTCCGAGGGCCTCCCGCACACCGTCGGGGTCGTCGACGACGAACCCCTCCCCGCCGGCGTCGACGAGCAACCCTGTCTCGATGAGCCGCCCCCACTGGCCGCTGGTGATGTCGTCGCTGACGTCGCTCCAGGTGACTGTCCCCTTCTCCTCGGCGACGTCGAGAACGACCGAGAGGGCGTCGGTCATCTCCTCGCCCTCCCCGGCCAGGTCGTCTATTTTCTGCGCTGTCCGTGGCATTCTCTGTACTGTAGGACGTTGGGACTAATCAAGTTTTTACTTTCTGCGCCCTGTCGACCGCCGCGCACGCCCGGCGGGATCATCAGTTCGCCACGCGCTCGTCGATGGCAGCCCGGATGTCCGCCCAGACGGCCCCGGGAGACTGTTCGCCGTCGACCGCGACGAACCCCTCGTGGTCGTCGTAGTGGTCGATGACCGGCGCGGTGTTCTCCTCGAAGACGTCGAGTCTGTTCTCGACAGACTCGCGCTGGTCGTCCTCGCGCTGGATCAGTTCGCCGCCACACCCGTCACAGACTCCCTCCCTCTCGGGTGGGTCGAACTCGACGTGGTAGTTTCGCCCGCAGTCGTCGCACACGCGCCGGCCCGTGAGCCGGTCGATGAGTTCCTCGCGGCTCACCGACAGCGAGAGCGCGACGTCGAGGTCGGTCATCCCCTCGAGGGTCTCCGCCTGTGCGAGGTTGCGCGGGTAGCCGTCGAGCACGAACCCCTCCGCCCCCGAGAGCGCCTCCTCGACGATGGCGTCCACCACCTCGTCCGGAACGAGGTCCCCGGCTTCCATGTACGCTCGCGGGGTGTCGTACTCGGTGTCCATGTCGCTGATGTCCATGTCCTTGTTCGCCCGGAGCGCGTCACCCGTGGTGACGTGCGCGACGCCGTACTCGTCTGCGATGTTGGCGCTCTGTGTGCCCTTGCCGGCGCCCGGCGGACCGAGGATCAGGACACGTGGTGCACTCATGCGTGTTCATACTGTAGACGGGGTTAAATGGTTGTTCAAACTGGCCGCACACGAGGGCAGCGGGAAGACGGACCCTCGGACACACCACACGAGAGGCGACGAACTGCCCTCCCGGGTCGACGGACCGCTGTCGTTCTGTGTGGATCGCTCACCCGAGGGCGCCTGACCAGGAAAACGACCCGCAACAACCACTGCGAGAGCAACCCCCGACAGAACCGGCGGCAAAGAGGGCTGTCCCGATCAGAAACCCCTGTTCGCTCGCGGCGTGGTCGGTCGACGACGCCGACACGTGTGCACACTCTCCTGTCCCGGGTGCAGGCACTCCCACCTGCAGCCGGGCCGTCCGCCCCCCGGACAGGCGGCGGCGAGTGATAGTGATTGCTGTACGTCAGTGCCGGATCGACCGCACACTGTCGTGCGGTCGTACCGGTACACGGTTACAGCAATCACTACGAGACATCCGAAACCATTAGCCCCCGTCTTCCCAACGGACCGACGATGGACCACCTGCTCGTGCGCGCCGCCCGGGGGGAGCGGACGGAGCGCCCGCCGGTCTGGC
>CAZUVE010000271.1:0-1425 GCA_964623735.1 uncultured Halobacteriales archaeon
TAGACGAGTTCGACCGCCGTGCCCGCCTCGACGGTCGGTTCGAACGACTCGACGAGGCGATGGGTGAGGCCTGGTGTGAACCCGCGGAAGCGGTCGATGTCCCCGGGCATGTTCTCGAAGAAGAAGGTCTCCGCAGCCTGGGGTTCCGTCGGCGTGGCGACCGTGACCTCCCCCTCGAAGGGCAACGGGAGGTCGTCCGCGTGCGGGAACACGGCGAGGAAGTCGCTGAACCGGTCGCTCCGTTCGACCACCGCGGCGAGTGTCTCGTACTGCTCTGCGACGTGCTGTCCGGCGGCGGTCAACGCGTACTGTTCGTCGCACTTGTGGACCCAGCCGTACTCCTGGAAGCCGGACAGGGCACGGTGGATGGCAGTCCGCGATGGCTCGGTTCGCTCGCGGAGTTCACAGCGGTACAGCGGGAAAGCCCACTCGGTTTCAGCGGTTGGTAGCTGACCCGAGATTGTCGTCGACGACCGTTTCGAGGGCGTCCTGGATCGCCCCGTTGGAGGCGACCACCTCCAGATTATCGGCCTCCCGGGACGACCGGACGCGGGCACACCCGCCGGCCTCCCGGAGGATCAGCGCCGCCGCTGCGATGTCCCAGTCGTTGATCGAGGGGACGATGTAGCCGTCGGCCGCGCCCGACGCGACGTGACAGACGTTCAGCGCGGCACTGGCGACCCGCCGGTACTTGCTGTCCCGGTCGAGCAGGGCCGAGACGATCCCGAGGTCGCTCTCGCGGCGGACGGCGCTGCGCTCGCTGAGGCGCGCACACACCAGGGCCCCGTCCAGGCGGTCGTGGTCGGTGACCGTGATCGGATCGCCGGGTCGGACCTCGCGGTCGTCGGTGGCGTCCCACACCGCGGGGTCGGGGTCGGGGTCGCGAGACAGGAACGCGCCCTCTCCACGGACCGCGTACCAACACCGGTCCAGCGCGGGCCCGGGCGAGAGGACCACCCCGACCCGTGTCTCGCCGGCCTCGCGGAACGCGATGGAGACACAGTAGTAGGGAAAGTCCGTTGCGAAGTTCGAGGTGCCGTCGATGGGGTCGACGACCCACTCGCGCTCGCTGTCCCGGTCCGTCGAGCGGTCGCCCTCCTCGCCGACGACGGTGTCAGCGGGAAACGTCGACGTGATGATGTCGGCGATGACCGCCTGGCTCTCCTCGTCGGCGGCCGTGACGAGGTCGTTGACGTTCTCCTTCCGTGTGGTGGCCGGTTCCGCCCGGAGGTCCCGGGCCGCGTCGGCGGTGATCCGCTCGCCAGCGGCGATGGCTGCCTCGTGGGCGGTCGCGAGTTCGGCCGCGTAGTCCATAACGTGCGTTTCGGCGAGAGCGGCATAGTTCCCTCGCTCGCCGGACTGCCCGGAGCCTCGCCGGACTGCCCGGAGCCTCGCCGGACTGCCCGGAGCCTCGCCGGACTGCCC
>CAZUVE010000271.1:1525-2462 GCA_964623735.1 uncultured Halobacteriales archaeon
GGAGTCGAGCACGCACCCGCACGGCGCCGTTCTCCCGTGGAAGGCCTGCACAGACCACTGCAGGCTCCGATCCTCGTACAGACACAGCGCGCCCGACGTAGCTCCGGCGGGCGGCTGTCGAGAGCGGCGGGCCAATCTGGTTCGTGGGCTCCGGGCGACACCTCGGACGCAACCGTTATCTCCCGGGGTGCCGACGTGTCGGTAGCAATGGTTGCCGGCACGGACGGTCAGGCTGGGGCCGACTCGGTCGTGACAGCCGTCGACGTCAGCCGCGTCTACACCCGGGGCCGGACGGGGGTGTTCGGGTCGACCGAGACGCCACGCGTGCAGGCCCTGACTGGCGTCTCGGTGTCGATCCAGCCCGGCGAAGTCGTGTGCATCGCCGGGCCCAGCGGCAGCGGGAAGTCCACACTCCTGCACCTGCTCGCGGCACTCGACGTGCCCACCAGCGGGACCGTCACGCTGGCCGGCGAGGACGTCGCGACACACAGCGTCGGCTCCCGGACACAGTTGCGCCTCGAACACGTCGGGATCGTCTTCCAGCGGTTTCACCTCCTGCCGTCGCTGACCGCGCGGGGCAACGTCGCGGTCCCGCTCGTCCAACTGGGCTGGTCGAAACGCAAACGCCGCGAGCGGGCCACGGAGTTACTCTCGACGGTCGACCTGGACACGCGCACCACCCACCGGCCGGGCCAGCTGTCGGGCGGGGAACAACAGCGCGTGGCCATCGCGCGCGCCCTCGCCACAGATCCCTCGCTGGTGGTGGCCGACGAACCGACGGGCGAACTCGACTCCAAATCGAGTACGCGCGTCCTGGAAATCTTGCGGCGGACGGCCGGCGAGGACCAGGCCGTGGTCATCGCCTCCCACGACCCGCAGGCAATCGACGCCTGTGACCGCGTGATCAGGCTCCGCGACGGACAGGTCCAGGAGAAAG
>CAZUVE010000272.1:0-2450 GCA_964623735.1 uncultured Halobacteriales archaeon
GAGGACGAACAGGGCGACGAGACTGAAGGCGAGAGCCAGGGCAGCGACGGCGGAGCGAGCGATAGCAGTGACGGGGGAGACGGGAGTGTGGCTGCCGGCGGCGACGGTGACGCCGGCGACGAGAACGTCGTCCGGACCGACCCCGACCAGCTCCCCGACTTGGAGATCGTCGACATAGAACTGGAGACGGAACCGGCAAACAGCGTCGACGCGAGGAGTATCATCACGATAGAGAATGTCGCGGACGTTGCACAGGAGACGGACGTCCAGTTCAAACTCAACGGCGCGGTCGTCGCGGAGAAGACAGTCCAGGTGCCCGCGGACGAGCGGATCACCGTCACTCACACCGAGCGAGTCGAGGACGAAGGGATGCACACCGTCGAGGCCAGCGTCGGGACGACAACTGAGACCGGTACGGTCGTCCGAACAACCGACTTCGAGGTCGGGACCGTCGAGCTGAACGAGAACGGCAACGAGGTTGGCGCGCCGGGGGACGAGAGCGGTGTCGCGGAGGGCCTTCCGGTGCTCCTGATCGCCGTGGGTCTCGTGGCGAGTGTGGGAGTAGCTGTGCTGGCGTGGCGACGCCGGGAGTAGGGTGTCGGTCGCGACCCGCGACTGTGTCGCTGCGGATCGAACGGTCTTCCTGTTGCTGTTTCTGCTGTCGGCTGTGAGCGCGTGAGCACTGTCGGCACCCCGGGGTAGGGAACATCTTCACGTCGGTAGAGCCGACAGTACTACAACTAACGTCGGGTGGAATCCTCGACGTGCGTCCGGCCTCTCCACCCGGACGTGATTTGCTCAACTCCGCCCGTCACAAACGCAGAGTATCACGAGCTGTCCGGTAATGACTTACAGCAATCACTATCAGTCCGACCGTCGTCGTCACGCCGACCGGGTAGACGGCTTCCGGGTCGAGAGATAGCCCCCGAGGGTCGCAGCGCCGACCGCCAGCACCGCGAGAACCAGGAACAGCTGTTCGGGAGCGAAGTAGGTCAGCAGCGTCCCGGCGATGACGGCCCCGAGTGCGCCGACACCGAACACGCCCAGGTAAGTGAAGCCGTAGGAGAGACCGCGCTTGCCGGGCGGGGTGTACTCGGCGACGCTGGCCTGGTAGAACGGCTGGACCGCAAAGAGGAAGAAACCGAGTAGCCCGGAGACGACCAGCAACGCTGGCAGGCCGACCGCGGTGGCAGGCACGAAGAGGGCCGCGACGACTGCCAGGGCCGCAAACCCGCCGAGGATGCCGAGTTCCGGCCGGTAGCGGTCGGTGAGTTTGCCCGCGGCGTACTGGCCGAGGATGCCGACCATCAGCAGGCCGACGTAGACGTAGTCGCCGGCCACGAAACTCCGCCCGCCGACCGCGACCGTCGGGAGCGCCGGAACGCTGCGGAGGAGTTCGGGCAGGAACGTGAGTACACCGCGGTAGTACAGCCCGGAGAAGAAGGTCACGGCGAAGACGAGGGCGAACGCACTCGCGAACAGCGTCCTCGCGTCGGTCAGGAACTTGCCGACAGAGGAGACGTCGCTGCTCGCGCGGCCGCCGTCGCTCACCGCGGCGTGTTCGTCGATGTCTACACGGATGGCCGCCAGCGCGGTGACGGCCGCGGGGACCGCAAGCAGCGCGACGACCATCCGCCAGTCGAGAACGACCAGCAGGAGAATAGTCACCAGCGGACCGCCGGCGATGCCGACGTTGCCGGCCATCCCGTGGTACGCGAAGGCACTGCCGCGCTGCTGGACGCCGCGGCTGATCAGCGAGAGTCCCGAGGGGTGGTAGACGCTGGCCGCGGCGCCCCAGAGCACGAGCGCGACGCCGATTCCCAGCGGGGATGGGGCGGCCGCAAGGACGAGGAAGGCCCCCCCCATCCCGACCAGGCAGGCGGTGATCATGTGGCGGGCCTCCAGCCGGTCGACGAGTACGCCGCTGGGCAGGGCCCCGAGCCCGAACAGCCCGTACCCGGCTGCGACCAGCGCGCCCAGCGTCGCCTCGTTGACCGGGAACTGCGTCACGCCGAGGTTCAGCACTTCGAACTCCGCGAGCCAGATGGGGATGAGCACCGGGATCGACAGCTCGTAGGTGTGGACCATCGCGTGTGCGGCCATCGCCAGCCCCACGATCGACCGGTCGTTGGCGTTCACTGTCCGGCAGTTCACCGAGTCCGCTGTTGAACCTGTCGGTTACCGGCGTCTGGCGGACTCTCGGACGGTTGTATCACCGAGAGTATACGAAAGCCAAGAATTAAGTGTGGTAAATGACAACATGTGTGAGGAGCCCTGGTGAGCGGGGCTTCCGGCGGGAACGACCGCCGACGGGTCCGACAGATTGGCATCGCAGCCCAGGCAGCGCCCCCCGGGTGTGACCCGGCCGGCACACCCGGACGGTTTCTTTCCTGTTCCGCAGGGGACAGCGAGGACTGCTGTCGTCCGTTACCGGATCGATCGGGCGACTT
>CAZUVE010000273.1:0-2449 GCA_964623735.1 uncultured Halobacteriales archaeon
GCCGGGTCCAGCAGGTGGTGGTAGTTGCAGACGACGAGGTCGACCCGGTCGATCCCCTCCTTGAGGAGTTCGTACCCGCAAAAGCCCTCCCGGCCCGCGCGCTCGTAGATCTCGTCCGGCGACCGGGCGTCCGCGTACAGCCACGCGAAGAAGTCGTCGGTGTCGCCGGTGAGGTTGCGGTGGTAGTGGTCGCACGTCGCCTTCTCCTCGAACGCGGCCAGTTCCTCCTCGACGGCGTCGAGTTCGTCCATCACCGCGCCCCGGGCCTCGACGGCGGCGCCGTCGCCGGCCTGGCCCTCCTCGAGCAGGGAGCGCTGTTTCCGCTCGAGTTCCGCCCGTTCGCCCTCGGTCTCGACGAGGTCGCGGGTCGTCTCGCGCAGCGCCTGGCACTCCTCGTAGCCGACGTCGATGTGGCACATCGACCCCTTGCCCCGGAAGACGACCGCGCGGATCGGCTCCTCGTCGGTGATCGCCGAGGCTTCCCGGCGGAACTGGCGGGTCTGCTGGTGGACGTTGGTCGTGATGACGACGGTCTTGTCGGCCGTCCGCGCGTGTTCCAGCGCGGGCGCCAGCGCGGCCAGCGTCTTGCCGGTCCCGGTCGCGCCCTCGAAGAGGATGTCCGTTCCCTCGCTCAGCGCGTCGTAGACGCGCCCCATCGCCTCCCGCTGGTGGTCGTAGGGCTCTTCGTACGGGAAAAACCGGAGGTACGGCGCGCGGGACACGCGGGAGGGTATCACCCTCGTGCACATAAGACCTCGCCGGGCGGAGCGGAAGTGGACGCCCGCGTACGGCCGGTTGTGAGCAGGTGGCGCTTCACCGGCGCACCCTTTATGTAGCCGGTACCCAACTGCTGCACATGAGAAGACGTCGATTCCTGGGTGCGACGGGGACAGGGCTCCTCCTCGCGGCAGCCGGTTGTGTCGGCGGGGGCAGCGAGGAGACGCCGACCGACACGCCGACGCCGACCGATACCGACACAGCCACGCCCGGGCCGGAGGCCACCCCCGAACCGGCCACCGACCCCGCCCCCGGGGCGGACGTGCGGGGAACCTCCGCGGACGCTGGTGCCCTCACCGACGTGAACCTCCCGCTGGACGACTCCCAGCTCAGGCGCGGCGCTGCCACGGACGCCATCCCCGCCATCACGGATCCGGTCTTCGGCGAGGACTGGAGTGACGCCGACGCCTCCCTCGAGGGGGACTCCCGCGTCATCGGCGTCGAGGTCGAGGGTAACGCCCGGGCGTACCCGCTGGCGATCCTCAACTGGCACGAGATCGTCAACGACAGTTTCGGCGGGCCGCTCCTGGTGACGTTCTGCCCGCTGTGTGGGTCGGGCGTCACCGCCGAACGCCGGGTCGACGGCGAGGAGACGGTCTTCGGCGTCTCCGGGCTGCTCTGGATGTCGGACCTCGTGATGTACGACAGCAAGACGGAGTCGCTGTGGAGCCAGGTACTCGGGAAGGCCGTCCAGGGTCCCCGGGCGAACACGGCGCTCACGCTCCGCCCCTCGACGATGACGACCTGGGGGCAGTGGCGCGAGGAACACCCCGACACGGAGGTGTTGCTCCCGCCGCCGGCCTCGAACACGGTTACCGGCAGGCAGTCGCGCAACTACGACGTCAACCCGTACGACGGCTACGAGGACAGCACCCAGATCGGCATCGGCGGCGACCAGCAGAGCGACGACCGCCTCCACCCCAAAACGTCGGTCATCGGCGTGGCCACCGACGACACCGCCAGGGCCTACCCCAGGGTCGACGTCCAGGACGCGGGCGGGATCGTCAACGACACCGTCGGCGACCTGCCGGTCGCGGTCGCAACGGCGGACGACTCGCTGTTCGCGTACGTCCGCCGGGTCGACGGCGAGACCCTGGAGTTCGCCCGGGACGGCGACGCCCTCACCGCGGGCGGGTCGCGCTGGGCGGTCGTCTCCGGGGAGGCCATAGACGGCCCCCACGAGGGGACGACCCTCGAGCGCGCCAACGACCGCAGCGAGATGTTCTGGTTCGCGTGGGCGGATTTCTTCCCGGACTCGGAGATTTACGGCCAGTAACCGGGTACGCTCCGTCCGTGGCCTCGTTGTCACCCGACTTCCGTCGCGCGCTCGACGACGCTCTCGCCGTACAGGTCCGCGAGCGCCTCGTGCTGGTCGGGACGGTTCTCGTAGACCTCCTGGAACAGCGTGATGGGTATCTGGAGGGCCTGGTAGGTCGCCTCGTCCCACATCCGGTCGCGCTCGACGTCGACCTCGACGCCGTCGACGCGGACCGTCGCCGCCCGGGTCATGGCGATTGCGCCCCGGCCGGCCTCCTTGGCGGCCTCGAACTCCGTCATCGAGTCGACGATGTCGTCGAGGCTCGGGACGTACGACAGTAGGTCGAGCAACTCCCCGTGGAGTTCGTCCTCGTCGAGAGTCAGGTCGTCGCCGCCGACCATCAGGTGGTAGCCG
>CAZUVE010000274.1:0-2447 GCA_964623735.1 uncultured Halobacteriales archaeon
TCGTACTCGCCGTTGTACCGCCCCAGGTGACAGGGGTCGTGGTAGGTGACGGTCCTGTCCAGCGAGCCGAGGTCCAGGCGGCCGGCCTGCACCAACTCCTCGACGACCTGCGTGTAGTGGGAGACCTCGATCCCCCCGTCGGCGTTCCAGTAGCCGTCGACCGGTGCCTCCATCATCGGGTCGTCGGCGAACTCCGAGAAGTCGATCTCGGAGTACTCGTTGCTGATCGTGTTGTACGAGTGGGGATCGGTACAGACGATCGACTCGAAGTCACACTCCTCGAAGGCGCCGACGAGCGTCGAGGCCTGCTCGACGTAGAGCAGTTCCTCGCCCAGCCGGCGGATGTCGTTGCCGTCGTAGACCTCCGACTCGTAGAGGATGCCGTAGTCGACGCCGGCCTCCTCGAAGATCCGCGCGAGGGCGCGAGCGACCTTCTTGTTGCGGTCGTCGTAACTGGGGTAGTCGCCGACGTACCACAGATACTCCACCGACTCCTCGCGGGCGTCGGGAATCTCGAAATCCAGGTCGTCGGTCCAGTCCGCGCGCTGCTTTGCGCTGTTGCCGAAGGTGTTGCCCTGTTGCATCACGTTCCCGTAGACGTCCTGGATGTTGCTGTCGACCTCGCCTTCCTCGGTGAGCTGGCGGTTCATGTCCGTGAAGTGGGTGAGGTGTTCGATCTCGACGGGACAGGCGTCCATGCAGGCCATGCACGCGAGACAGGACTCCATCGTCTCCGCGTCGATGACGCTCGTCCCGCCGTCGGCGACGATGGGCGTTGCCTCCCCGCTCGCGTCCCGTTCCTGCCGGTAGCTCTTGAGGTCGAGAATGACGTCCCGCGGGTCCAGGGGTCGGCCCGACGCTTTGGCCGGACAGACCGAGGAACACCGGCCACACTTCGTACAGGCGTCCTGGTCGAGCAGTTGCTTCCAGGAGAAGTCGTCGACGTCGTCGAGCGACTCGGCCTCTGCCGGGTCGAGGGGGACCCCCGGGAGGCGCCGGCCGGCGTCCTCGTCGCGGGCAACGATGTTTGCGAACGAGGAGAGCATGTGGAACGGCTTGGCGTAGGGAATCCAGGCGACGAACCACAGCGCGAGCAGGGCGTGGCTCCACCAGGCCATCGGGTAGACGGCGGCGGCGGCGTCGGCCGACAGTCCCCCGACCGCGAGCGTCGACGCCAGGAAGTAGCCGACGAAGCTCACCTGCTCGTGTTCCGGGAACCCGGTCCCGAGGATGCGCAACCCCTCGGTGACGTACCCGCCCACGCCCAGCAGGAACAGCGACCACACGAGGAGGTGGTCCTCGCGGTTGGAGTGGCGGCCCCACAGCCGCTCGTTGCGGACGACGTACCGGCGGTAGAGGGCAACGGCCAGGGCGACCACGAACGCGAGCCCCATCAGGTCGACCACGAACGAGTACGAGAGGTAGAAGTCGCCGACAAAAAAGGAGTTCCCGGTGAGGGGCTGGTAGACGTCCATGTCGATCGCGAGGATGGTGGTCGCGATCAGTAGGGTGAGAAAGCCCCAGAAGATGCCGCCGTGCATCAGGCCGCCGACCGGATCGCGGTTGAACTGTTTCTCGTTCGAGAAGGCGACGCGGGCTGCCGACCTGACGCGGGACCGAAGATCGTCGAGACGGTCGAACGGGTCCTCGGTCCCCTGTCTGTACCGCGTCACCCGGCCGTAGACGCCGTACAGGAACACGAGGATCGCGACCGCGGCCAGGTAGTAGAAGACGGCCTTCCCGGTCGAGCCGATCCCCCAGAACGTCGGGCGGGTCACCTCGGTTGACTGCAACAGCACCATGCCTGTGGCGGGGGACGCCGGTCGCTTAAAGGTTCTCACGCCGGTCCAGCGGCCGCCTCCGGCACCGTGCCGCTACGCGAGCCCACTCGACCGGACGACGGCGAGCAAACGCGCGACTGGACACAGGGTATCGGAACAGCGACAGGACGTGATCCGCCGTCGAGGCCCCCCGACACCCACGCTGCGAGGGTCGTGTCAGCCAGTCGTTGTAAGTCGTCGCCGGACCGCACGCCGTCGATCCGGCGACGACTCGCAGCAGTCACTATCAGTCGTCGGAGGCTGCGGGCTCGGTCGAGTCGCCGGGCTCGATGTCGACCTCGATCTCAGCGGCAGCGGCCTTGTACTCGGGGATGTTCGCCCGTTCGTCGAGAACGTCGTTGGTGAGGCGGTTCGCGGAGGCGGCCGCGAAGTGGGGCGTCGTCCAGATGGCCCCCTGCTTGATGTCCTCGGTGACGTTCGCCTCGACAGTGATCTCGCCCCGGCGGGACTTGAGCGTCACGTGGTCGCCGTCCTCGACGCCGTACTCCTCGGCGTCGGTGGGGTGGATGTCGACGAAGTTCTCGGGGTGCTGGCGGTTGAGCGTCGGCGAACGCCGGCTCATCGTGCCCGTGTTGTAGTGTTCCTCCAGGCGGGCGGTCGTCAGGA
>CAZUVE010000275.1:0-2446 GCA_964623735.1 uncultured Halobacteriales archaeon
TCGAGGTGGGCGTCCAGACCACCTACGAGCGGATCAACCGCGAGATGCACCGCGGTCACGGCGTCCAGGCCTCGATCGACGCCAACCGCCGCCTCCGGGACGCCGGCTTCAAGGTGGGATTCCACATGATGCCGGGGCAACCCGGGATGTCGAAGGAGATGTGCGTCGAGGACTTCCGGCGCCTCTTCGGGCGCCCGGAGTGGCGCCCCGACTACCTCAAGATCTACCCGACGCTGGTCGTCGAGGGGACCGCCGTCTACGACTGGTGGCACCGCGACGAGTTCGAACCACTCACCAACGAGGAGGCCGCCGACCTCGTGGCCCGCGCCAAGTCGATGATCCCCCGCTACACCCGCCTCCAGCGCGTCCAGCGTGACATCCCCGCCGACTTCATCGAGGGCGGCGTCTGGAAGTCGAACCTCAGACAACTCGCCCGCAAGCGCCTCGAAGACCGCGGCTGGACCTGTGACTGCGTCCGGTGTCGCGAGGTCGGCCACAACGACGCCGAACCACAGGAGGTGACCCTGGACGTCGAGACCTACGAGGTCGCCGGAGGGACCGAGCACTTCCTCTCCTTCGAGGACCGCGACCGGGATCTGCTGGTGGGCTTTTGCCGGCTGCGGTTCCCGGGCGCGGTCGTCCGGCGCGAGTTGCGCGACGCAGCGGTCGTCCGCGAGTTGCACGTCTACGGCAGCGAGGTCGGCGTCGGCGAGGCCGCCGGCGACGGGCACCAGCACCAGGGGTACGGCCGACGGCTCCTCGCGCGGGCCGAGGAACTGGCCGCCGAGGCCGGCTACGGGAAACTGGCCGTGCTGAGCGGGATCGGCGCCCGCGAGTACTACCGGGAGAAACTCGGCTACATCCAGGACGGCCCCTACGTCTCGAAGCGGCTGGAGAGCGGACACCCCAACTTCTAACAGGCGTCCGTCCGAGCACGCTCGTGGCATGTCGAGTGCTACCGTTCCACAACTAGACGTGGCGATTCCGGACGTATCGCAGGTCGCCTTCGTCGTCGAGGATCTGGACGACGGCATGGACAGGTTCGGCGGCATACTCGGGCTCGGGCCCTGGGAGGTGTACCGGTTCGAGCCGCCCCGGCTGACCGACCGGACCTACCGCGGCGAGGACCACGACTACTCGATGGCGCTCGGCCTCGCGGACCTCGCGGGCACGATGATCGAACTCATCGAGCCCCTGGAGGGCGAGAGCATCTACACGGAACACCTCGAGAACCACGGCGAAGGGCTCCACCACGTCGCCTGTTTCGCCTTCGACGACGTGGACGCGGTCATCGAGGAGTTCGAGGCCGCCGGCATGGGCGTCCTCCAGAGCGGGACGTTCGGGCCGGCCGACACCGACGAGGGCGTCGAGTACTTCTACTTCGACACCGCGGCGGAACTGAACGGGGTCATCTTCGAGACGGCCCGGTACCTCGACGAACTCCCCGAACCCGACCGGACGTATCCCGAACCCGACTGAACCCGGAGGGAAGAGGTCAGCGCCGGCCCCGCCGGGACCGGGACTGGTCACCGCGTTCGAGATCCCCGCGCTCTGGAAACACCAACCACACGAGCGCGGTACCGACTGCGAGACCGATCGCGGTCGCGACGAGGAACCCCTGCCAGCCCACGCCGGCATAGAGCGTGATGAACCCGCCAGAGAGGCCGACCAGCAGTACAGAGCCCGTCTTGAGCTTCAGCGCGAACCGTTCGCGCTCCTCGTCGCTGATCCCGTCGACCATCAGGCGCTACCTGCCGGTTCGGCCATCAGAGGTCACCGGCCGTGCTCACGTGCATGGCGACGAACCGCCAGTCCCCCCCGTGGCGCTCGAGCGTCCCGCTCCACCGCGTCTCGAACTCGTAGCGGACGCGCTTGTTGCCGTCCGTCCAGGCCATGAACACCTCGTCGGCGAACCACGCCCACCCCTCGCGCTCGCCGACGACGAGATTGCGGCTCTCGACCGCCCAGTCGGTCGTCCGTTCCGTCTGCTCGCGCAGCCCCTCGGCGACTGTCCCGCCGCCCTGGAGGGTCTCGGAGACGCCGAACTTGATCGTCGCCGGGTCGTCGGCGAAAAACGGCGCTATGGGGTCGCCGGCCCGGAGGGCGTCGTAGTACGATTCCACGAACCCCGCTGCTCCCATCAGTGGAAACCCCGCCGTACGTCCTCGTCGATGACGTCCTCGAACTCTGCGTCGAGGAGCTGTTCGGCCTCCTCGAAGGTGTCGGTCAACTCGCCGACGGGTTCGGGCCGGCCGGTCCGGTCGAACTCCATGGGACCGTACGCTGGACTGTCGAGCGCGTCCATGATGTCCTCGAACAGCGCCCCCGGGGAGGTCGGCGCCTCGGCGTGTGTCTCGACGACGGTCTGGAGGTCCTTCACCGTCCGTTCGGCCTCGTCCTCGTCCCGGGGGGGTTGCTGGACGCCGAAGTGGCCGGCCGCGCCGTC
>CAZUVE010000276.1:0-2441 GCA_964623735.1 uncultured Halobacteriales archaeon
AACCCATCCAGCAGGTCCGCATCGACGTGCCCAACGAGTACATGGGCGCCGCCTCGGGCGAGATCCAGGGTCGCCGGGGCCGCGTCGACGACATGTACCAGGAGGGGGATCTGATGGTCGTGGAGGGCGTCGCGCCCGTCGAGGAGATGATCGGCTTCTCCTCGGATATCCGCTCCGCAACCGAGGGCCGCGCGTCCTGGAACACCGAGAACGCGGGCTTTCAGGTGATGGCCGACAGCCTCCAGACGGAGACGATCATGGAGATCCGCGAGCGCAAGGGCATGAAGCTGGAACTCCCCGGTGCTGTCGACTACTTCTGAGCCACGTTCTGCTTCGTCGGGTGTCCCCGGCCTTCGGCCTGCGGGCACCGCGTGGCGGCGACGGCGCCACGTTACGAGGGTGCGGGCTGCGCCCGCAACCCACTCCTCGCAAAAGCGTGGGGAAGTAGGCTGAATCTCGGTCTCCGGTCTCGATTCATACGGATTGGGTAAGCCATTACCAGACTGACCGCACGCAGTCGTGCGGTCGTACTGGTAAACAGGGACAGCAATCCGTATCAGCGAACCGCCTCGCTCCGCTCTCAGGCCCTCGCCGTTCGAGCAGCGGAGACCTCGCGTCGCTCGGTCCCCCGCCCGGCGGACGCTTCGACGCATACACCGCCGAGCTAAACACAGCAGCGGGCAGTCGGAACCGAACGACGGGATTCATATGGCCGGCCCCCCGAGAGACATTCCATGTGCCTCCGTGTCCCACATCGAGGTGAGGGTGATGAGTGACTCGACGGAGGAGGTGCGTGCCTACACGGTCCGGCTGGAACTGATCGACAGGCCGGGCGAACTGCTCCGGGCGCTGGAGCCGATCGCCGACCGCGGCGGCAACCTCCTCTCGATTTTCCACGAGCGGGGCAACGTCACACCCCGCGGTCACATCCCCGTAGAGGTGGACCTGGAGGCCACACCCGAGCGGTTCGACGCCATCGTCGACGCGCTCCGCGAGGAGGGCATCAACGTCATCCAGGCCGGCGCCGAGCGCTACGGCGCGGAACTGACCGTCGTGTTGATCGGTCACGTCGTCGACACCGACCTCTCGGACACCCTCGACCGGATCGAGGGCGCGTCGGGCGCGTCGGTGCGGGACCTCTCGCTGTCCACGCCGGACGGGCACGCCGGCGAGTCCAGCGCCCGGATGCGCCTTGCGGCCCAGCGCGGCGAGACCGACGCCGCGCTCGCGACCATCCGCGACGTCGCGGAGGAGAAGGGATTGCGGGTCGTCGAGCCGCTCGCCGCGGGTGAGACACCGTGAGACTCGCAGTCGTCGGCGCCGGCGCCGTCGGCTCCTCGGTCGCCGAACTGGCCGGCGAGTACGGCCACGTGGTGACGGCACTCGCCGACTCAAAGAGCGCCGCAATCGATCCGGAGGGGGTCGACGTCGGGGCGGCCCTCGACCGCAAGGACCGCGATGGCGTCGTGGGGAGTGGGGACCCCGACAACGCGCTCGGCGCCGCGTACGACGTCCTCGTCGAGGCGACACCGACGACGCTCGGGGACGCCCAGCCGGGGTTCGGACACGTCCGGACGGCCCTGGAGCGGGACCGGCACGTCGTCCTCGCGAACAAGGGCCCCGTTGCCGAGCGGTACGCCGGCGTTCGCGCGCTCGAACGGGACAGCGCCGGGACGGTTCTGATGGAGGCGACCGTCGGCGGGGCGATGCCGGTGCTCTCGACTATCGACGACTTCGGCCCCGAACGCATCAGGGCCGCCCGGGGCGTCCTCAACGGGACCGCCAACTTCGTTCTCTCGCGGATGGCCGCCGAGGGGCTCGGGTACGAACACGTTCTCGCGGAGGCCCAGGACCTGGGCGTCGCGGAGGCCGACCCCTCCTTCGACGTCGAGGGGACCGACGCGGCGCTGAAGTGTGTCATCGTCGCGAACGTCCTGGCCGGCGGCGACCGGGAGTACACCCTCGACGACGCCACGGTCGAGGGTATCAGGTCGCTGCCCGGGAGTGCGCTGGAACTGGCCAACGAGGACGGCCGGACCATCCGCCTGATCGGCGAGATCGCCGACGGCGAGGTACGCGTCGGCCCGCGGCTGGTGCCTGCCTACGGCGCGCTGGCGGTCACCGGGACGCGCAACATCGTCCAGCTGGAGACGGAACACGCCGGCCGGCTGAACGTCTCCGGGCGCGGCGCCGGCGGGCCCGAGACCGCGACAGCGGTGCTGGCCGACGTCGACCGGCTCGGCCCGTGAGCGGCGTCACTCCTCGGCCGCGAGAAGCGCGTCGAGGCGGTCGAGCGCCCGCAGACAGACGGGCGCGTAGCCGGCCGCGAGCACGGGCAGTTCGAACCCGACCCGGCAGCGGTCCGCCGCGCTCCCGCGGGCGGGCGCGTCGACGCGGTGACCCGTGGCAGGAATCCGCGCGACGCGCCAGGTCCAGCGGTA
>CAZUVE010000277.1:0-2384 GCA_964623735.1 uncultured Halobacteriales archaeon
GTTATCATCGGCCCCCAGCAGGCCGGTGGCGTGTGTGTCCGGACGGTTCCGCCGTCGGCGACCGTCCCTGCCCACTCTTGCTCCGGTCCGACCAGTCCGAGCGTGTACTGGTCAACCTCGAGTTCCTGCTGGATTTGCTGTGACATACAGTTCGTGTGATAGAGAGGCACACGCTTAAATCCCTCTCCCGATCAGTTGGCAGTCGCTCGCCGCACGACCGACGGAGAAAAATCGACACTACGGCCGCCGCCGTCGAGCCCGCATACCAGCACACACCAGCGAGCGCTACAACCACCCGGGGCGCCGGGCCGTCGCGGGGGTGGTCGGTTGTAGAGGGTTCTTGGGGCAGCATTTGCTTATTTCTACCATGTCCAGAACGTGCACCGGCGAGAAGATCAGCGGCGAGCCGTGCACGTCGACGGGCGGCTCGCCGTCGCGCACACGGACACGGTCGACCATCCCGGCGACGATCTCGGGCGGGAGTTCGACGGTCCCATCCGGATGTCGACCGTCATAGTTGACGGCAACCCTGGTCGCTACCCGAACGAACCTGCCGCCCGGGTCCCACATTCGAACCGATGGCATCCTCACACGAGCATCACCACGAACACGTTGACGAGACAGTCGCCGACCGATCCGACTGGGCTCGGCGGCGACGAAAGGACATCCCGACCGACAGGAACCTCCTCGTCATCGCCTGCATGGACGAACGGATTCCGGTCGAGGAGGTCCTCGGGTTGGAACTGGGCGACGCACAGATCTACCGAAACGCCGGCGGAAAGGTCACGGACGACGTCATTCGATCGGCCGCTCTGACGACGAACTTCTTCGACACCGACGAGATCATCGTGATCAATCACACGGACTGTGGGATGATGAGTGCGCCCGACGAAGCAGTCCGGGAGGGGCTCGAAGCACAGGCCGGCGACCTCGAAGCCGCGGACCTGGACCCGTCGCTGCCCGAACTCAACATCGGCGACGCAGAGCTGACCGAGTGGGTGAAGATGACCGACGATATCGATGCCGCCTGTAGCGCCCAAGTCGAGTATCTCCGCCAATCGGCGTTCATTCCGGACGACGTTACCGTCACCGGGTACGTTTACGAGGTCGAATCCGGAGAGCTCAGAGAACCGGGCGATCGTATCGCGGCGGAGATCAGCGAACGACAGGTGTAGATGTATCCGTTTTGATAGGATCGGTTGCAAGAACGCGTGTTCCGTCGGTTCGAAACACAGACAAAACTGACGAGCAACTCGAGGCCTGACTACACGGAGTCGGGCGTCGTGTGGATGTCGAGGTCGACCTCGCGGGGTGCCCCCTCGAGGTCGGCGACGATGCGCTCGACGATGTGCTCGGCCTCGGCCCTGACTTTCGGCTTCACTCGCTCGATCAGCCAGTCCATCGAGACGAACGAGGGGAGGTCCAGCCCCCCCACGCTCGCCGACTCCGGCGAGAATTCGACGTAGAGGCGGACCCGGGTTGCTGGCATGTCAGGGGTCGGCGCCGACTCGGGTTCGGGAGCGATCTGCCAGGACCCGCGGGCGTCGATGTCCTCGACCAGCCGCCAGTCGATACGGTTCGGCGGGTCCACGTCCGTCACCCGCGAGACTGCCGTGTACGAGAGTTTCCACCAGGCGAAGGTGATGTCGTAGCGCGTCCCCGGTGACCCGTCGCCGCTGTGCCGGTGGACCTCCTCCAGGTGGCGCGAGTAGTCCGCGTACCGCGGGAAGTCCAGCAAGAACTCGTGGATCTCGGCTGGGGGAAGGTAGACCACGGTGCTGACGTCGACAGTATCCACACCCCCGTTAACGTACTCCAGTGGTAAATCAATCCCACCCAAGCAGTTTGGCAGGTCGTCGCCGGCCGCCCGCGCCGGCCGATTTATACCGGCGGCGATCCGAGTGCCTGTATGCTGGAGGGAGTCCGCGTCGCGCTGGGCGTCACGGGGTCGATCGCAGCAGTCAAGACGGTCGAACTCGCCCACGAACTCCGCAGACAGGGCGCGGAGGTGCGCGCGGTCACGACCCCCGCCGCCGAGGGAATCCTGCACCCCTGGTCGCTGGAGTACGCGACCGGTAACCCCGTCGTCACCGAGATCACGGGCGCGGTCGAGCACGTCGAACTCTGTGGCCGGGAGGGCTGGGCGGACGTTCTCGCGGTCGCGCCGGCCACCGCAAACACCGTCGGGAAGATGGCCGCTGCCGTCGACGATACGCCCGTGACCACCTGTGCGACGACGGCACTCGGTGCAGACCTCCCCGTGGTGGTCGTCCCGGCGATGCACGAACCGATGTACGACCACCCCGGCGTTCTCGACGCTCTCGACCGACTCGAGTCGTGGGACGTCGCCTTCGTCGACCCCCGGATCGAGGAGGGCAAGGCCA
>CAZUVE010000278.1:0-2346 GCA_964623735.1 uncultured Halobacteriales archaeon
CCAGGTTCTCGTCGTCCCGGCCCCGGACGAACCCGACCAGGTCGCCGGCGAGGTCGTTGACTGCCTCGCCCCGCTCGCGCAGGCGGTCGTCCTCCATGGCCCCACTCATGACGGCGCCGACGTCGGGCCCGACCTCCCTGACCACGTCGAAGACCTCCTGCTTCCAGCCGGCAGCGACGTAGACGCGGATCGTCTCCGGGTCGGTGCCCGTCACGTCGACGATGTCCCGGACGTCCTCGGTGAGGCTGGCGACCAGTTGCTCGCGGGCCTCGGCACGCGGCGACTCGAGGTCCGTGTCGGGGACGGGCCAGTCGGCCTCCTCCGCAGGCTCGCCGGTCGCCGCCTCGTGGAGTTCGTTCGTCATGAAGGGGACGAACGGGGCGAGCAGGCGCAGGCGCGTCTCCAGGACCCGCTGGAGCGTCCAGCCCGCACCCGGCCGGTCCGTGTCGGTGCGGCGGCGGTACCAGCGCAGGTCCTCCTCGAACCGGTAGAAGGCCGCCTGGCTCGCCGTCCTGGTCTCGAACCGCTCGAGCGCGTCGGTCACGTCGCGGACTGTCGACTGGAGCTTCGACAGCAGCCAGCGGTCGACGTGTTCGAGTTCGGGATCCGCGGGCGGCTCCCGCTCGCTCACCCCGACGGCGCGGTTCCAGAACCGCTCTAACTGGTCGCGGGTCGACCGGACCTCGTCGGCGCGCCAGTCGTAATCCTGCCAGGGTTCGGCCGAGTTCAGCAGGAAAAACCGGACCGTGTCGGCGCCGTACGCCTCGATTGCCTCGCCGGGGAGGACGACGTGGCCCTTCGAGGAGGACATCTTCTCGCCCTCCAGCAGCCCCAGCCCCATCGACGTGATGCCCTGGGGCCAGTTCTCGGGCTCGAACAGTTCGGCGTGGTGGTAGAGGTAGAAGGTGAGGTGGTTGCGGATGAGGTCGTTCGCGGAACAGCGGTAATCGACGGGGTACCAGTAGTCCCACTCCTCGCGCAGTTCGAGCGCGCGCTCGTCGGGATTCTCGACTGTGACGCCGAGGCCGTCGGGGGCGTCCTCGCCGTCCGGGCCGAAAAACAGCGCGTCGAAGAAGTCCCGGTCGAGGTCATCGACCGGCACGTCCCGGACGCGGGGCGCGATGGTGTAGTAGGCCATGTAGATGGTCGAGTCCGACAGCGGCTCGATGACGAACTCCTCGTCCCAGGGGAGGCGCGTACCCAGCCCGTAGTTGCGGATGCAGGGCCACTCCTCGAGCCAGTCGATGGTGTCGTCGTACTGCTTGCGCGTGTTCTCCGGGACTGCGTCGAGGTTGTCGACGGCCCTCTGGGCCCTCGCCTGCCACTCGTCGTCGTTGTACCGGATGAACCAGGTGTCCTGGACCGAGACCTCGACGTCGCCGCCACACCGGCAGACCACCTCCTCGGTGTACTCGTACATCGTGTCGAAGGCGCCGGCCTCGCGGTGGTGTTCGCGGACCCGCTCGCGGACGTCCTCGACGACCTCGCCGGCGAACTCGCCGTACGACTCCAGCAGCCGCCCGTTCAGGAATTCGTCCTGGTAGAGTTCCTCCGTTACGTCGTGCAGGTCGGAATCGCCGGTCGACTCGACACCGGCTGCCTCGACAGCGTCCCTCGCGGGAATCTCGCCGTAGCCGTCGATCTCCAGTACCGGGACCGGTTCGATGGCCCGGATCTCGTCGGCGTCGACGCCGTACTCCGCGGCGACGCGGTCGGCCTCGGCCTTCGCCTCCTCGAGGGCGACGTAGTCGTCGGGGGAGTGTGCGGGAACGGACATCACGACGCCGGTCGCGTTGTCAGAGTCGACGAACGTCGCCGGCAGGACGACGAACGCCTCGCCGGTGACGGGGTTGGCCACGCGCTCGCCCACGAGGTCGGCCCCGGCGAACCGTTCCCCGACGTCGACCTCGCGGCCCTGGAGTCGGAGTTTCTCCGCCGCGTTCTCGCTGACTACCCACTCCTCGCCGTCTGCCTCGCCGTCTGCCTCGCTGTCTGCCTCGCCGTCTGCCTCGCTCGCCTCGCCCGCGGAGACGCCGCCGACGGTCGCGCGGACGTACGTCGCCTCGGGGTGGACGTAGGCGTTGGTCACGCCCCGGACCGTCTCGGGACGCAGGGTGGCCATCGGGAAGATGGTCTTGCCGTCCCCGTCCTGCTCGAAGCGGATGAGCGTGAACTCCTGGTGTTCGGCGTCCTCGCCCTCCAGGAGGTCGTGGTCGGTGACCGGCTGGCGCTCGTTGGTGCAGAAATCAACCGGGTGCAGTCCCTTCTCCAGGAGGCCCCGGTCCCGGAGTGTCTCGTACTGCCAGGTGATGAACTTCGAGTAGCGGTCGTCGTTGGTGGTGAACT
>CAZUVE010000279.1:0-2340 GCA_964623735.1 uncultured Halobacteriales archaeon
CACGACGGCACCCGCGGTCCGAAGAACGCAGGGTTCTGAACATGGAGGAGTACGACGTCGAGTTCGTCGAACGGGACGACCGCGAGACGCGGTTCGTCGTCCGGCCGGTCGCGCCCGCGTTCGCGAACGGCGTCCGCCGCGCGATGATCGCGGACGTACCGACGTTCAGCGTCGACACCGTCCGCTTTATCGAGAACTCCAGCGTGATGTTCGACGAACAGATCGGCCTCAGACTCGGACTGGTTCCGCTCACGACCCCGCTCGGCGACTTCGAAATCGGCGACACCGTCACGCTCTCGCTCGACGTCGAAGGCCCCGACACCGCCTACTCGGGGGACCTGGTCTCGAGCGACCCGATGGTCGAACCCGCCGACGCGAACATTCCCATCATCGACCTGAAGCAGGGTCAGCGCCTCGAGATCGAGGCCGACGCCGTCCTCGGTACTGGGCGCGAACACGCCAAACACCAGGGCGGGGTCGCGGTCGGGTACCGCCACCTCCAGCGTGTCGATGTCGTGGGCGAGAAACCCGAGTACGAGGAGGACGAACCCCACATTCTCCGCGGGGTCATCGAGGAGGGGGCGGCCGACCACGCCGTGGCTGTCGACGGCAGGACGCCCGAGAACGGCAAACTGGTCCCGACGGAGGCCTTCGACAACGACCTATCGAAGCGCTACCCGGGGAAAGAACTGGAGGTCGAGGACGTCGGGAGCGCCTTCGTGTTCCACGTCGAGACCGACGGCTCGATCCCGGTCGACGACCTGGTCGTGCGGGCCGTCGACTCGCTGGAGTCGCGCGCGACGGAGCTCAGAGAGGCAGTCCAGTTATGAGCGGCGAGCGTGTCCCCGCGCCAGCACGGGCCGAGCCCACCCCGTCGGAGAGCGACGGCGGCCGGCCGCGCACGCGACCGGTACCGGTCCCCTTCCCACTGGAGGGCAGTGGCGTGGGCGGGACCGAAAGCTGTTTGAGGGGACACGCAGTAAGCGAGAACGCGAGCAGGGATAGCCAAGTCAGGCCAACGGCGCAGCGTTCAGGGCGCTGTCCCATAGGGGTCCGCAGGTTCAAATCCTGCTCCCTGCAGTTTTCAGGAGAAAAGTTATGAACAAGACGAACCCGAGACTCAGCAGTCTCATCGCCGACCTGAAGTCGGCAGCCCGGAACTCCGGCGGCGACGTCTGGGGCGACGTCGCCGAGCGCCTCGAGAAGCCGCGGCGCACACACGCCGAAGTCAACCTGGGCCGCATCGAGCGGTACGCCAGAGAGGACGAGACAATCGTGGTGCCCGGCAAGGTACTCGGCAGCGGCAGCCTCCGCAAGGAGGTCACGGTCGCCGCGGTCGACTTCTCGGGCACGGCCGAGACGAAAATCGAACAGGCCGGCGAGACCGTGCGACTCGAACAGGCACTCGAAGACAACCCCGAGGGCGCGAACGTGCGGGTGATCCGATGAGCGTCGCCGAGTTCGACGCCGACACGGTCATCGACGCCCGCGACTGCGTTCTCGGCCGCGTCGCCTCCCAGGTCGCGGAACGGGCCCTCGACGGCGAGCGGGTTGCGGTCGTCAACGCCGAGCGCGCGGTCGTGACCGGCCGGGAGAACAGCGTCATCGAGACGTTCAGAGCCCGGCGCCGGCAGGGCTCCGACCGGGGGCCGATGTACCCCAAGCGGCCCGACCGCATCTTCAAGCGGTCGATCCGCGGCATGCTCCCGTACAAGCGGCCGCGCGGCCGCGAGGCGTTCGAGAGCGTCCGTGTCTACGTGGGCAACCCCTACGACGAGGCGGAAGTGCTGGAGAACGCGTCGCTGGACCGACTCTCGACAATCAAGTTCGTCCCGCTGGGCGAGATCAGCGAAGCACTCGGAGCCACCAAAACATGGTAACGAACACATCAGGAAAGAAGAAGACGGCGATCGCACGGGCGACCATCCGCGAGGGCGAGGGTCGGGTGCGCGTGAACTCGCGCCCGGTCGAACTCGTCGACCCGGAGCTGGCACGGCTGAAGATGCTCGAGCCGTTCCGCATCGCTGGCGACGACCTCCGCGAGACAATCGACCTCACGGTGACAATCGAGGGCGGCGGCGTCATGGGACAGGCCGACGCGGCCCGGACCGCGATCGCGCGGAGTCTCGTCGACCACACCAACGACGCCGAACTCCGGGACGCGTTCATGGAGTTCGACCGCTCGCTTCTGGTCAACGACGTCCGCCAGTCCGAATCCAAAAAGTGGGGCGGTCCCGGCGCCCGGGCCCGCTACCAGAAGTCCTACCGGTGATACCATGATGGTTCCAGTCCGGTGTTTCACGTGTGGCAACGTCGTCGGCGAACACTGGGAGGAGTTCA
>CAZUVE010000280.1:0-2332 GCA_964623735.1 uncultured Halobacteriales archaeon
CCGTGTCGCCGACGTTCGACCCGAGGTTGATGTCGAGCTTCGAGAGGTGCTGGATGGACCCCTGAGCGAACGCTCCCGGCGGCTTGGGGACGACGAGGCGCTGGTCTTCGAGCATCGTCGCGTTCGTCTCCCGGGGGATGCTGTTCCGGAAGAGATCGTTGAACCCCATCGAGAGCACCGCGTCGTCTGGGATCTTCGTGTCGTCGAACTCGGTGCGCTTCTCTAGGTTCTCGCTGACGGTGTCGTGCCCGACGAACCCGACGCGCCGATCCGGCGGCCCCTCCGGTTTCGTGAATATGCCGTCGAACGGCGCGTCGAAGTCGACGCCGTTGCCCTCGCCGCCCTCCCAGAGGGCCTGCTCGGCGGTCAGGACGTTCTCGGGCTCGTCGCTCGAGAGATGCAAGACCGCGTCGTAGCGGTCGGCAACCGGGTTCTCGCGGCCGAGTGTGACGCCCGGGAGTCCGATCAGGTCCTTCGGATCGAGAAGCCCCGGCTTCCCCGTGTTCCCCGGCTGGAGACCACGCGGGAGGACGTCCGGACGAACCGGGCCGTCGGTCGCGTCCTCGTCGCCGTCGAACCGGGCGAAGTAGTTCGGCGAGTACCCGATCGTGAAGAGCAATCCCTCGTGGCCCCAGCCGAACGCCTTCTCGAGTTTGTCAAGTGCCGTCTCGACGGTTTGCCGGTCCTTGGCTGAAGGGGTCCCGCTCCCCTCGTAATCCATGTTGAGAAGCAGCTGTGACTCCGGCGGAATCGACGTCTCCTTGTCCTCGTCGTACAGTTCGTAGGCGTCCCAGGCGTGCTGGCGGTTCTGTCGTTCCGCGACCGAGACACTTCCCGTGTCGGCCGCTGCGGCACCGGATAGGCCGTGTACCCCCAGCGTCGACAGCGCGCTCGCGCCTCCGATCACGAGTGCGGCCTTCCTGAGCGACTCCTCGTCGAGTCCCCCATCCCTACCGTCGCGATCATCTTCGATTTCCGAACGATTCTTCGAGCTATTGTCATGATATGGACACGTCATTCTCGATCCGGCGATCCGGTCCCACCCAGTCGCCTTGCTCCGTTGTCGAGGATTACGGGTACTTTATTTTGGCGCTTGTTGTAATTTACATTACATACATTTTCGTCAATAGTTTGGGAACGCATGATAATCGAATTGACACTCTGGGCCCCGTTCCGAACGATACTGCCACGGACGGCGCCGTGGTCGTTGTACTGTTTCCTGGTCACAGGATCTGTACTCTGAGCCCCCAGACGCGCCCGGGTTTTCTCGTCACTCCTGATAACCTGTCGTCTCTCGCTGATCAGATGGTCTGGCACTGCGTGGCAATCGTCAGTCCCGCGGCAATCGTCAGGGTCGTACGGGTTCACGCTCTCGTGTGAGCGCGTTCGTCTGGTCCCCTCCGGTTCGATCCGCCCGTCACCGCTACTGTGGTCGGACCGTCGGTGATGTGTGGTCGAACTCATCTCCCACACGATACACGGCCATGTACCACCCTGGCTCGGATGGCTGAATGCTCCGATTCCCCCTCGCGCCGGTAATCGAATTATTTAGACTCTGCTCCTGCCGTGCCCGTCTCAACAGACCGTTCTGTTCAGCATTCCTCTCATCGGACTGACCTCGATGCCATCGTTTCGACCGTCCTCTCCTGACAACTGCCGCTCTCATACGGATTGCTGTGATCATAGACGTGTGGTGAGGAGGGCTGCAAAGGGTGGAAGCGAAATCCGGGATCGTCGGTCGTTCGAACCAGGGCTGGCATTCAACTGTCCGAGGCACGACGGGCCACCATGGCACGGTTTCCCGAGGAGTTCGAGAACTGCGAGCGGGTCATCGCGCCCGACGGGAGCTACGACGAGGCGGCCGTGGAGGCACTCGACGTCGACGGCGACACCCTGCGGGGGATGTACGAGTCGATGGTGCAGGCCCGGCAACTCGACGAGCGCGGGGCGACCCTCCAGCGCCGTGGCGAGTTCCACTTCTGGATGGGGTGTCGCGGGCTGGAGGCCGCACACGTCGGCCCCGCCGCCGCACTCGAGGAGCGCGACTGGCTGAACACCGAGTGGCGCCAGTACGGCGCACACATCCAGCGGGGCCGACCCCTGGAGGACATCCTCCTGTTCTGGCTACGCGGCTACGAGGTTTGGGAGGCCGACGACCGGGACGACATGCCGGCTCACGAACGCCGCCTGCCCCACATCGTCGCCGTGGGCACGCAGGTCCCACAGACAATCGGGCTCGTGTGGGGCCGGAAACTCCAGGGCTACGACGAGGTCGGTCTCGTGGGCGTCGGCGACGGCGGCGCCAGCAAGGGCGACTTCCACGCCGGCCTCA
>CAZUVE010000281.1:0-2322 GCA_964623735.1 uncultured Halobacteriales archaeon
ACGACTTCCGGCTCATCGACGGCTTCCGCGAGGACTACGACTACGTGTTCGAAGCGAGCGGCAAGACCATCCACAAGACTGTCCACCTCTTCATCGCCAAATCCTACGAGGCGTCGGCAGAACTCTCCGAGGAACACCGCGACATGCAGTGGCGCGACTACGAGCAGGCGATAAACACCGTCACGCAGGACGGCCCCCGGGAGATTCTCGAGGAGGCCCACGAGTTCCTCGACGAGGAACCCGAGGGGGAGTGATAGTGATTGCTGTCCGTTACCGGATCGACCGCACGACGGCAGGTGGACCGACAGCAGCCCCCGCGGGTTCCCCAGTACTTCGCCTTCGGCACTCTTTAGCGGATCGGCCGCCTGCGTACAGACGATGGCAGTTGTGACGGCCGAGGCCGCAATCGCGACGGTCGTGCTGGCGTCGGTGACGCTCAGCTTCCCCTGTTTCGTCTACGGCGCCTACATCGTCATCGACAACGACCCCGTGACCTGGGCAGTGCTGACGCGGCACCTGAAGTTCATCGGGACCGGCCTCGCGCTGACGACCGTCCCGATGCTGGTCTGGATGATGCCCCGGCTGTCCGACCAGTTCGGCGGCGCCGCGCTTGTCCACGCGTTCCTCGGGCTCCAGGCCTACGCGATGCTCGCGTTCGCCGGCACGGGCATCGTCCGCATCTTCAAGGCCAAGCGCGAACACGACCTCTACCACGACTACGACGAGGAGGTGCTCCTGGACGAGATCGGCTCGGGGAAGATGCGTCACTGGCGCCGCCGGCTCCGGATCGGGGTGTTCGGCTACGTCTTCTTCTGGCTGCTCGCGTACGCCGTCGGCATCCTGCGATACCTGACGCGGTACGTCGTCGCGTAGGCGAACCGCTGTACTGGCGTGACTGCTGGTAGCGCGTACTACTCCTCGCCGAAGACGCCCATCGCCACCCATGCGTTGTTGATGGGGTGGTAGCCCGGCTCGACCGCGGGGCCGTGGTTGGGACCGTCCCGCTCGTGTTCGCGGGTCAGCCGCTCGTACCAGTTCCCGTACTTCGGGTTGACGAAGTGCTCCTCGGCGTAGGCCCAGAGCCGGTCGTACCACTCGCCGTACGAGGCGTCGACGGCCGCGGTGAGCAACGCGGCGGCGCCGATGGCCTCCGTGACCGGCCAGGAGTACTTGTCCGGAGTCACGGGCGCGCCGTCCGCCTCCGCGGTGTAGTAGAAGCCGCCGTGCTCGTCGTCCCAGCCGATTTCGATGGCCGTCTCGAACAGCTCTTCGGCCCGGTCGGGGAGCCACGCCTCGCCCGTCTGCTCGTAGAGCAAGAGGAGGAGCTTGGTCCACTCGACGTGGTGGCCCGCCTGGTAGCCCCACGGCCGGAACTGGTGGTCCGGATTGTCGCGGTTGTACTCGCGGTCGGGCGACCAGTCGGGGTCGAAGTGTTCCCAGAGCCGGCCGTCGGTCGCGGCCGCCACGTCGCGGGTGAGGCTGTCTGCGATGGTCAGCGAGCGGTCGAGATAGCGGTCCTCGCCGGTCGCCTCGTAGGCCGCGAGCATCGCCTCGCAGGTGTGCATGTTCGCGTTCTGCCCCCGATAGGCCTCCAGGATCGACCAGTCCGGCGCAGCCTCGGTGGCACATAGTCCGTATTCGGGCTCCCAGAAGTGCTCGTCGATGATGTCGTAGGCGCGCTCGACGTGTCTACGAGCGTCCGGGAGGCCGGCTTGGTGGGCCCGCGCCCCCGCGAGCATGACGAACGCGTGGCCGTAACAGTACCGCGTGGCGTCGGCCGTCTCGTGGCCGTCGAGTATCCAGTCGTAGCCCTCGTGGTCGTGGTCCCAGTGGCCCGACTCCAGGAACGCCAGCCCGTGTTCCGCCGCGGGCCGACACCAGTCTGGGCCCTCCAGCATCGCCCCGACGGCGAAGTTGTGGATAAAACGGGTCGTGGCGACGATGTGTTTGGTCGCCCCGTCGTAGACGTGCCCCCGGCGTTCGTCGAGCTGGCCGACGTACCCCCCGAGGTGGGTGTCGACGCAGGTCGGGTAGTAGAAGTTCAGCACCGACCGGATCTGTCCGCGCAGGGCCCTGTCGTCGCGGTAGTAGCCCGTCATGCGCTGTCGTTCTCGCCCGCACGATATATAGGCGCCGGGCGGTTCCTGTGTCCCCTCGGTTCGTGGGGTCGTGTGTGGTTTACAACCGTGTCCCGACGGTCGCCGTGCTCCCGGTCCGGTACTGTCGAGATTCCGGGGAAATATAAGAGTACTGATAGTTATTGCTGTAAGTCATTACCGGATCAACCGCACGACGGCGTGCGGTCGTGCCGGTAGACAGTTA
>CAZUVE010000282.1:0-2317 GCA_964623735.1 uncultured Halobacteriales archaeon
AGGCGCCGGTCCCGCCGGAGTGCCCCGAGATGTGGACCTTGTCGGCGTTGGCCTTGGCGACCCCCGCCGCGATGATTCCGACGCCGTCCTCTGCGACCAGCTTGACGTTGACGTCCGCTTCCGGGTTCGAGGCCTTGAGGTCGTGGATGAGCTGTTTGAGGTCCTCGATGGAGTAGATGTCGTGCAGGGGCGGCGGTGAGATGAGGCCGACACCGGGGGTCGCGTAGCGGACGTGGGCGATCATCTCGTTGACCTTCTTGCCCGGCAGGTGGCCGCCCTCGCCGGGCTTGGAGCCCTGTGCCATCTTGATCTGTAGTTCCTCGGCGTTGGCGAGGTACGTGGAGGTGACGCCGAAGCGGCCGGAGGCGACCTGTTTGGTCTTGCACTCCTTTTCGGTGTTGAACCGCTCTGGCGGTTCGCCGCCCTCGCCGGTGTTCGCGGAGGCCCCGAGGCGGTTCATCGCGATGGCGTTGTTCTCGTGCATCTCCGGCGAGAGCGAACCCAGCGACATCGCGGCCGTCTCGAATCGCTCGACGACCTCCGAAACGGGCTCGACTTCCTCGATCGGGACCGGCTCGCGGTCCTCGTCGTCGAACTCCAGCAGCCCGCGGAGCGCGTGGAGCTGTTCGTTCTGGTCGTTGATCTTCTCGGCGAACTCCGTGTACTGGTCGTAGTCGCCCCTCCGGACGGCCTGCTGGAGCGTACCGACGGTGTCGGGGTTCCAGGCGTGGAAGATGCCCCCAGATCGGTTCTCGTACTCGCCGACACGCTCCATCTCCGGGTCGTCGCCCCAGGCGACCCCGTGGCGGCGCTCGAGGTCCTCCTCGATCTCCTCGACCCCGACGCCCTCGGTGCGGTTCTCGGTGCCCTCGAAGTACTCCGCGACGAACTCCGAGGAGAGCCCGACCGCCTCGAAGATCTGGGCCCCCTGGTAGCTCTCGACGGTGGAGATGCCCATCTTCGACATCGTCTTCAGGAGGCCGTCCTCGATTGCGTTGATGTAGGCGTCGATGGCCAGAGAGGGATCGGCGCCGTCCGGCCCGGCAACGAGATCATCGATTGTCCGGTAGGCGAGATATGGGTTGACGGCGCCGGCGCCGTAGCCGATCAGCGTCGCGAAGTGGTGGACGGCCCGCGGGTCGCCGGACTCGACGACGAGTCCGACCTGGTTGCGCAGGCCGTTGCGCACGAGGTGGTGGTGGACCCCGCCGACCGCGAGCAGGCTCGGGATCGGGACTCTGTCGGGGCCCGTCCCGCGGTCCGAGAGCACGATAACGTCGTAATCGGTCGCCGCCTCCGATACCTCCTCGCGGACGCGCTCGACGGCGGACTCGAGATCCCTGTCGGGATCGTACGTGATGTCGACCACTCGTGTCGACATGCCGTTCTCGTCGAGTGTTTTGATGTCGGCCGTCTCCTGGTCGGTGAGGATCGGCGAGTCGAGCACCAACTGGCGGGCGTGTTCGGGCGTCTCGTCCAGAAGATTGCGCTGGTTGCCCAGCCGGGTCTCGAGGCTCGTGACGAGTTCCTCGCGGATGTAATCGAGCGGCGGGTTCGACACCTGCGCGAACAGCTGTTTGAAGTACGTGAACAGGGGCCGGTTGAACTGCGAGAGCACCGACAGCGGCGTGTCGTCACCCATGGACCCGACGGGATCCTTGCCTTTCTCGGCCATCGGCTCCAGCAGGTGGTCGATCTCGTCGTAGGTGTAGCCGTAGGTCGCCTGGCGGGACCGCAACGCTTCCAGCCCGCCGCGCGACAGGTTGTCGTCGGCCGTGGAGATGTCATCCAGCGTGACCTGCTCGCGGTCGACCCACTCGCCGTACTTGTCGTCGGTGATGTCGTCGAAGACCTCCTCGTCGGGGATCACGCGGCCTTCCTCGGGATCCGCGAGGAAACACTGGCCGGGCTGGAGGCGGCCCCGCTCGACGATTTCGGACTCGTCGTAGTCGAGAGCGCCGGCCTCGGAGGACATCACCAGCGTGTCGTCCTCGAGAATGTCGTACCGGCAGGGCCGGAGCCCGTTCCGGTCCAGGACTGCCCCGACCCGCTGGCCGTCGGTGGCAGCCACCAGGGCCGGCCCGTCCCAGGGTTCGACCAGCGAGGCGTGGTAGTCGTAGAAGTCCCTGCGGGCACCCTGGACGTTGTTCTCCTCGCCGCGCCAGGCCTCCGGGATCAGCAGGCGGAGTGCGTGCGGGAGGTCGCGGCCGGTCTGCGTCAGCAACTCGAGCGCGTTGTCCACGCTGGCGGTGTCGGACTGTTCGGGGTCGTCGATGATCGGCTTGATCTTGTCTATGTCGTCGCCGTAGTCGGGGTG
>CAZUVE010000283.1:0-2288 GCA_964623735.1 uncultured Halobacteriales archaeon
AGCACTTCGACTTCGAGAACGACGACGGTATGCGGAGCCTCTTCGAGACTGCCCTCCAGTACTTCCACGGTGTGCCGGACGACTACTACGGCGTCGACCTGCTGGACGTCCGGACGACGCTCTCGAACGCGCTGGAGGACCCGACAGCCCTGCACGGGTGGCAGATCGCGGTCGACGGGGAGTTCCCCGAAGCGACCGACGCCGACATCGCGTACGCCGAGGGCCTCGAGTGAGAACCACAACTGACACATGAGCGGGACGCGTACCCGGTGGTAGATGCGTGTCGAACAGCTCGGCGACGGCGATCCGGAGGTGGCGGTGGTCGGCGGGATCCACGGGGACGAACCCTGTGGGGTGGAGGCCATCGAGACGTTGCTGGACGAGCAGCCGGCGGTCGAACGGCCGGTCAAGCTCGTCGTCGCCAACGAGGCGGCGCTGGCGGCCGGCGAGCGCTACCTCGATCAGGACCTCAACCGGTCGTTCCCCGGCGACGCC
Organism: uncultured Halobacteriales archaeon; assembly: GCA_964623735.1. Classification (GTDB taxonomy): domain Archaea; phylum Halobacteriota; class Halobacteria; order Halobacteriales; family Haloarculaceae; genus SW-9-67-25. Next base: position 496 of record CAZUVE010000283.1, read on the forward strand.
GACGCGGACTCCCACGAGACGCACCTGGCCGCGCGCCTGAGCGACGCCCTCGCGGGCTGTGAGACCATCTCGTTGCACTCCACGCAGTCGTACGACGACACCTTCGCCATCGTCGACGGGGCGGGCGGGTTCGAGCGCCGGGTCTGTCCGCGGCTCTCGGTGGACGCAGTCGTCGACGCCGGCGCCTTCGACCGGGGGCGGCTGTTCGCGAGCGTCGACCGCCTTGTCGAACTCGAGTGTGGCTACCAGGGATCGACGGCGGCAAACGAGAACGCGATCCGCGCCACGCGGGAGTTTCTCGGCGCGGTCGGCGCCCTGCCCGCCGAACGGCGCGACCCCCGGCCCGACCTCCCGGTCTACCGGCTGATCCGTCAGTTCCCCAAACGCCAGGCCAGGACCTACGAGGTGTACGCCTCGAACTTCGAGCACGTGCCGGCGGGGGAGCCGTTCGCGGCTGCCGACGGCGAGGAGATCGTCGCGGAGGAGGGGTTCTACCCGGTGTTGATGTCGCCGTACGGCTACGAGGACGTGTTCGGGTACGCGGCCGAGCGGCTCGGGACTGTCGAGAACGAAGCGACGTGACCGGCGCGGGGCCGCTCGGACCCGGGACGTGGGTTCGACGGCCGGCGTCGACGCTCCGGGCCGGGCCGAAGCCGGCCCGGACACGAGACACAAACCCCAGCGCCCTGCCGGAAGGAGTACCCTCACGTGCCCGATAACCGATCGATCGTGCTGGCGGGACTGGCGGTCGCGCTCGCAGTCGCCACCGCGGCCGCGCTCGCGAGCGTCCTGTCGACGGTGTTCTTCGCGATCACCGTCGCGTACGTGGCCTATCCACTCCGACAGCGGCTGGTCGCCCGGGGCCTGCCACGACGGGTCGCCGTGACCGCCGTGACCGGCGTCACACTCGTCGCCGTCCTCGTCGTGATTGTCCCCGTCGGGTACGTCCTCTACAGGCGACGCGTGGACCTGTTCGAGGTCCTGCGACGGATCCCCGACTCCGTCACGGTTGCCCTCGGCGGGTTCGAGTACGTCGTCGAGACCGCACAGCTGTTGACGGCCGTCGAGAGTACCCTCCGGCGGCTCGCCGTCGAGGTCGCCCGGGCGCTCCCGGTTCTGGCACTCAAGCTCGTGGTGTTCGTGCTCCTGATCTACGGGTTGCTCTACCGGCCCACTGCAGTCCGGGGGGCGGTCGACCGGCTGGTCCCGCGGCAGTACCACGACGTCGTCCAGGCCCTCCACGACCGGACCCGGTCGACGCTCTACGCGATCTACGTGCTCCAGGCGGCGACCGCTGTCGGAACGTTCTTCGTGGCGCTGGTGGTGTTCGCTGCCCTGGGCTACCAGTCGGCACTCGCGCTCGCGGTTGCCGCCGGCCTCCTCCAGTTTGTCCCCGTTGTCGGCCCGAGCGTCGTCGTGGTCCTCCTGGCGGCCGGCGACCTTCTGGTGGGTGCGACCGGTCGGGCCCTCGCTGTCCTGGTGCTGGGGCTCGCCCTCGTGGGCTTTCTCCCGGACGCCGTCATCCGGACGAAACTGGCGGGGTGGACCGCCGACCTCCCGGTGAGTCTCTACTTCGTCGGCTTCGTGGGCGGCGTCCTCACCCTCGGGCTGATCGGGTTCATCGCCGGGCCACTGCTCGTCGCACTGCTCGTCGAGAGTCTCGTGTTGCTGTCGGAGGGACACACCGCGGAGCACACACAGTCCTGACCGACTCGCCAGCCGGGGCCGGGCGCCACGGTTGCCGCGGGTAGTCACAGGGTCGGCTGTGAGCCATTGCCGGATCGACCGCACGC
>CAZUVE010000284.1:0-2281 GCA_964623735.1 uncultured Halobacteriales archaeon
GGGACCGCCTCTACGAGTGGACCCGCGGGCCCGGCCGGGTGAACGTCAACAGCGCGACCCGCTCGGAGATCCGGGCGACAGTCAACCGCGCGGGCCACGCCGGGGACGTCGCCGCCGTCGACCGCCTCGGACTGCTGGAGGGGAGTATCGTCTGCCGCGAGGGCACCGACCCGCCGGGGCTGCTCGCGAGCGTCGGCCGGTATCTGCCGTCAGAACTGCTCTGTGTCGTATGAACAGGCGCGTTCTCGCGGGGCTGGCGCTGCTCGCCGTCCTCCTGCTCGCGGGCTGTCTCGGCGGCCCCTCCGAGATCCCCGAGGAGGACCTGACCGGCAACGCAACCTACGACTGGGAGACGAACGCGACGACGACGTTCGACCTCTCGCGGTCGTCGTACACGACGGTCGTCGAGATCCAGAACAGAACGGAACTGACCGTCTGGCGCCGGGACGAACTCGGCTCGGAGAGCCCGGTCGACCTCCAGGCACTCCAGTTCCGCTTCGAGAACGGCACCGTCGTCAACGCGACCCACGACAACCTCTCGGCGACGCGCTCGCAGGACGAGACCGTCATCGAACTCCCCGCGGAGAACGGGTCGGTGGCCTACTCGGCGTCCCGGACCGGAAAGCGGTTCACCTCGCCCGCGTTCATCGAGGGGAGTTACGAGGTGGTCCTCCCGCCCTCGGCACGGATCGGCGTCCCGCTGCTCTCCCAGGCCAGCCCCGGGGGCCAATCGACGAGCGTGACCGGCGACCGCATGACTGTCAGGTGGGCGGAGGTCTCGGGCGGAGCGATCAACGTCCGGTACTACCTCCAGCGCGACCTCCTGCTGTTCGGCGGGCTGGTAGCACTCGTGGTCGTTGTCGGCGGCGGCGGGACAATCTACTACCTCCGGAAGATCCGGACACTGGAGAAACAGCGCGAGGAGATCGGCGTCGAGGTCGACTACGACGAGGACGACCCGCGCGACGAGGGGCCGCCGCCCGGGATGTAGCAGAGAGGTTTTTACCGGTCGGGCCGCTGGTTGGTGTATGCGCGTCGCCCTGGTGTGTGTCGGCGACGAGTTGCTCGCCGGCGACACTGTCAACACGAACGCCACGTGGCTCGGTCGCCAGCTGTGCGACAGGGGCGTCGACGTCGAACGGGTCACGGTCGTCCCCGACCGCGTGGAGGAAATCGCCCGCGTTGTCAACGAGCACCGCGCGGACTACGACGCGGTTGTCGTCACGGGCGGGCTGGGGCCGACACACGACGACCTCACGATGGAAGGCGTCGCCGCCGCTGTCGGGAGTGAGGTGGCCGAGGACGCCGACGCACTGGCGTGGCTCGAAGAGGAGGGCGGCTACACCCGCGACGACCTCGCGGCGGGCACAGCCGATATCCCCGCGGTCGCCGAGATGCTGCCGAACCCGGAAGGGGTTGCGCCGGGATGTGTCGTCGAGAACATCTACGTCCTCCCCGGGGTACCCGCGGAGATGAAGGCGATGTTCGACCTCGTGGCGGGGGACTTCGTCGGTCAGCAGCGGTACGTCGAGACGATGGAGGTCGACGAGCCCGAGAGCGCGCTGCTGGACCGCTTTGCCGACCTCCGCGAGCGGTTCGACGTCCGGGTGGGCAGTTACCCCGGAGAGACCGTGCGGGTGAAGATCCACGGCACCGACCCCGAGGCTGTCGGGGCTGCCGCCGGGTGGCTCCGCGACCGGGTCGACGCGGCGTAGCCTCCCTGCCGGCTCACCGGTACAGGTGGCGGAGCCACAGCGCCGTCAGGAGGATCCCGCCGAGTCCGACGGCCCAGCCCGAGGCTGCGATCACTCCTTCCTGGACGCCGGCCTGCAACAGTGCGCTCATAGGCCAAACTGGTCCGGCCCGGTCTAATCGGTTCCGGTCTGCTTTTGCACGTAGCGGGTCAACCGCCGGTATGCGACGGATCGGCGTCGTCGTCAACCCCATCGCCGGCATGGGCGGGCGCGTCGGCCTGAAAGGCACCGACGGGAAGGTCGAGGAGGCGTTCGACCGCGGTGCCGAACCGCGCGCACCCGACCGCGCCCGAGAGGCCCTCGGTGCGCTCCGCGAGGCCGGGGACGACGTCGCGGTGTTCGCGTACGGCGGCGTCATGGGCGAGACCCAGGCCCGCGAGGCCGGCTTCGATCCCGAGGTTGTCGGTCACCCCGGGGGAACGGTCGGCGGGACGACACCGGAGGACACCCGCGCAGCCGTCCGCGCGTTTGCCGGCCGCGGCGTCGACCTGATCCTCTTCGTCGGCGGCGACGGGACCGCCGTCGAC
>CAZUVE010000285.1:0-2271 GCA_964623735.1 uncultured Halobacteriales archaeon
GCCGGCAGCGGCCTCAACGACAACCAGTACACGGCGCTGGTGAACGTCCTCCTGCGGCGCTTCGAGCGCCAGTACGGCCGCGAGGGGACCTACAGCCAGTTCACGGCGTTCCTGGACGACCCGGCCCTCAAGCAGGACCTCGACGAGACCGGCAGGGTCCACGAGGCGACCTTCGACGCCATCCGGCGGCGGGTCCGCGGGTTCGGTCCCGTCTTCGACGGCGACGCCAGGCCGGTCACCGACCGCGTCCACGAACTCGTCCGCCCGGGCGGGCTGACAGTCGTGCCCACCTACCACATCACCGACAGCCGCCACGCCGAGACTGTCGTGCTTGCGCTGGCCTCGCTGCTGGTCGACCAGAAACTCTCGAACGACCCCACCTACGAGCGCATCGAGGAGACCCCCCTGGTCGTGGGGATGGACGAGGCGCACAACTTCCTGACCGACGCCGACAGCGTCCAGGCCCGGAAGGTCATCGGGAAGTTCACCGAGGCCGCAAAGCAGGGCCGCAAGGAGCGGCTCGGGCTCTTTCTGATCACCCAGGACCCCCAGGACATCGCCGACCCCGTCTTCAAGCAGATCAACACCACCGTGGTGCTCAACCTCGGCGACGAGGACGCCATCTCCGCGGTGAACATCCCCGCCTCTCTTGAGTCGAAGGTCCCCTACATGGAGAAAGGACAGATGGTGGTCTACTCGCCGGACAACTCAGAGCCCGTCGAACTGGAGGGGCTCCCGGTCTGTGTGACCAGGCACGGGCGGGACTGATTACTTGTCCGGCAGTACGGCCGGGCCGTCGGGGTCGGTTCCAGGGGGCGCCGCGGAGGACCGAAGCTTCACATGCCGTCCCGGCGGATAGGGAAGTATGGTAGACCGTGTACTCGTTCCGGTCGACGGTTCCGAGCAGTCCGAACGGGCCTGCGAGTTCGTCTTCGAGGAGTTCCCCGACGCGACCCTGGTTCTGTTGCACGTGATCAACCCGGCCGAGGCGGGCTACACAACGCAGGCGGCGGTCCCGGCGACCTCCGAGGAGTGGTACGAACAACAAAAGGAGCGGGCCGGGAGGCACTTCGACGACATCGAGACGGCTGCGGCCGACCGGGGGATCGAAACCGAGCGAGCCGTCGAGGTCGGCAAACCGACACGGGTCATCGTGGAGTTCGCCGAGGACTGCGACGCCGACCACGTCGTGATGGGGAGCCACGGCCGCGAGGGGGTCTCCCGGATCCTCCTGGGCAGCGTCGCCGAAACCATCGTCCGGCGCTCGCCCGTACCCGTGACAGTCGTGCGGTAGCCGCGCGAGCGACGAACCGACAGAGCGTTTCAGAAGATAGAGGCCTGCCGGTAGACGGAGATGCCGTCCATCGTGATCTCGTAGGGTTTCTTCTCGCGGGAGTGGTTGGCGTTGCGGATCTTCTGGATCTCGACCGCCAGCCGCGTCTCGGCTCCCTCCGAACGGACGTACTGGAGGACAAACACGGCGTCGGTGAGGTACTCGATGACGCCGTGCCGGGAGGCGTAGGGGTTGGATTCGCTGGCCTCGCTGGTGAGGAAGGTGGTGACGCCGGCGTTCTTGAGCGAGCGCGTGAAGTCGAACACCTCGGTCCGGCGCCTGGCCTGGTCGTCGTACATCATCTCCAGAAGCGACACCGAGTCGAGGACGAGCCGGTCGGCGCCGAACCCCTGGACGAGTTCGGGGAGTTCCCCGCGGATGTTGTCGAGGCTGGCGGCCATCTCGACGGGGTCGAGGTCGACCACGGCGAGGGTGTCCTCGGCCTCGTAGCGGTCGAACTCCCAGCCGCGTTCGTTGGCGGTCTCGAGAATCGTCTCGCGGCTCTGTTCGAGCGTGATGAACACGCAACTGTCGCCCTGCGCGAGGCCGTGGTGGAGAAACTGGAGGCCGAAGGTGGTCTTGCCCGTCCCCGGGGCGCCGATGGTCACTACGAGGTGGCGCTCGGGGATTCCGCCCTGGATCATCGCGTCGAGGCCCTCGATACCCAGACTGAGACGGGGGATGTCTGAGCCGTAGTCTGACTCCTCGAGGTCGTCCCCGGTGGCCCCGAACGCGGACGCAAAGCCCTCCTCGAAGATATCCCCGCCGCCCGCGTCGGCAGGGTCCTCGACGAAGGGGTCGGTGCCCTCCCCGGACCCCTGTTCCGCGAAGGGGTCGGCGCTCGCTCCCGATCCCTGGTCGCCGAACGGATCTGAACGTTCATCCGATCCCTGGTCGCCGAACGGATCTGAACGTTCATCCGATCCCTGGTCGCCGAA
>CAZUVE010000286.1:0-2265 GCA_964623735.1 uncultured Halobacteriales archaeon
GTAGCGGTCGACGAACTCCCGGACCGCCTCGCGGTCGACGTCGGCGACCACGACCGTCTCGATGTCGCGGACCTCCGCGATTGCCTCGAGTTGTGTGTCCGCCTGGATGCCCGCGCCGACCAGCCCGAGGGAGGCGGCGTCCGCGCGGGCGAGGTAGTCGGTGGCGACCGCCGCGGCCGCGCCCGTCCGCAGGCGCGTCAGTCCCGTCCCGTCCATCAGTGCGAGCGGGAGGGCCGTCTCGGGGTCCGAGTAGATGACCGTCCCCATCACCGTCGGGAGGGCGTGCCGGTCGGGGTTGTCGGGGTGGGAGTTGACCCACTTGACGCCCGCGGCCTCCCAGTCCTCGCCGGCGCCCTCGCGGGCGTCGATGTAGGCGGGCATCGACCGGAAGTCGCCGTCGTACTGTGGCAGGTCGATGTAGGACTTGGCGGGCATCTGCGTGGCGCCGCGGGCATAGGCCCCCAAGGCACCCTCCACGGCGTCGATAACCTCGGGCAGTCGCGCGCTCTTTGCGACGTCGTCGGGACCGAGCAAGAGCGTCTCCATGACCGGGGCTCGGTCACCCGCGCACTTAGAACGTGTGCACACGGCGGGGTGCTACGCGACCCGGACCGTCCGCGTCTCCTGTACCGGCGGGAGGGGTAACTCGGGGAAGGCGACCTCGACGGCGATGGTGAGGTCCGCGACGTCGCCGCCGAAGACAGCGACCGGGACCGTCGTCGTCCCGAGATAACAGTCCTTGCCGGTCATCTCGTGGCCGTTGACGGTGACGCGGACGCCGGCGCGGGCGTCGCCCGCCGTCGAGCGGACGGTCACCTCGTGGAGTTCGCGCTCGCCCGGCGCGATTCTGTCGGGCAGCGCGCCCCACTCGACCTCGACGGCGGGCAACTCGCGGGCGCTCCCGACGACGCGCTCGGCAATCCCGTCCGCGAGGCCGGCGGCCGCGACACGGTCGGGGCCCGCGCCGGCGACGTCCGCGGGCGTCCGGAACCCGGCAGCCGCGAGCGTACTCGCACGGGACGCGCCGACGCCGTCGATCGCCGTGAGCGCGATCCCGTCCTCGCTGACGCCGTGTTCGACGCGGGCGGCGACCCGGCAGACGAGGTTCGCCTGGCGCGCGTCGCCAAAGCGGTCGACGATTGCCCGCAGCGCCGCGAGAAGGCGGAGCGCGTTCTGCCGGATGATCCAGGCGTCGCTGCGAAGCGCCGAGGGCGTCGTGCCGTCCATTGCGGCCCGAAGGATCGCGAGCACCTTCCGTGGCCCCGTCTCGAGGTCCGACGCCTTCGCGCCGAGGACGGCCGCGACGGCGTCTTCCTCGTCGCTGCGTGTGCTGACGCTCTCGAACTCCGGCGTTTCCGCTACGGCACGGAGGACGTCGAACTCCGCGAGCGCGTCCCGGTCGGCGAGGTCTGCGAACGCCCGGGCGGTCTCCAGCTGGAGGTAGAAGTCAGACGCCAGCCGTCCCAGCGACGTCGGCTCGATTGCGAGGCCCTCGGTTGCGACGAACCCCCGTTCGACGAGCCACGAGAGCGTCCCGCTGACCCGCTCGCGGAGGGCGTCGCCGGCCACGTATCCCGCGGCGCGGTCGGCACGCACGTAGTAGAAGGTCGTCTCCAGCCAGTCCATCGCGTCCTCGACGTCCCCGACGGTCCCGAGGGCGATCTCGGCGTTGAGGTGTACGGCGAGGTCGGTTGCAACGGCCTCCTCCGTGTCGTCGCCCCCGGCGTCGGTGTCGGCGTCGGCGAGGCGGGAGTCGATTGTCTTGCCCTCCGCCAGCAGACGCCGGTAGCGGTCGGTGTCGGAACGGTCACAGACCACCCAGGCGTACCCGCGGTTGTCGTAGCCGGGCCGGCCCGCCCGCCCGAGCATCTGGAGGACGTCCAGCGGGCTCATCTCGGCCTCCCCTTCCAGGGGGTCGTGGTACTTGGTGTCGCGGATGACGACACACCGCGCAGGGAGATTCACCCCCCAGGCGAGCGTCGACGTCGAGAAGAGGATCCGGATCTTCCCCTCGCGGAACCACGCTTCCACCCGGTTCTTGTCCGCCCGCGAGAGGCCGGCGTGGTGGAAGCCGACGCCGTCGAGGACGGACTGGCGGAGCGTGTCGTCGTCGAGGTCGGCGGCGTCGGTGTGAAACTCGTAGTCGCCACGGGCGGCGACAGGGACGTCCCGCTCGAGGAGTTCGTCGCGGGTCTTCTCCGCGGCCTGGACCGTGTCCTGTCGCGAGGAGACGAACACGAGCGCCTGGCCGTCCTCGCGGACGTG
>CAZUVE010000287.1:0-2224 GCA_964623735.1 uncultured Halobacteriales archaeon
CCCGTCATTCTGCGACGTCGAACGCCAGCCCGCCGTGACCCTCGTAGTCCCGGAGGGTGATGGCGTCGTAGGAGAGGTCGGCAAGCGAGTCGGCGTCGATTTCGATTGTCGGCCTGCCGAGCGGGTCGCGGGCCAACTGTTCGAGCAGGCCGGGGACGTGGTCGTGACCGTACTCGTGGCTTGCGGGGTCGACCTCGCCGCCGGGTTCGGGCGGGACGGCCCCGAGGAGCCACTCGCGGACCTCGCGGTACCCCTCGCGGTCCTCGACGGCGCCGAGGTGTGCCTGCAACTCGTCGAGGTTGTCGGCGTACCACGCGCCGCGCTCGCCCTTCCCGCAGTAGACGTGGGCGTCGACGTGCGTGTGCGCGAAGGTACCGGGCTCGATGTCCGTCACCGTGGCGACAACCTTCGCCAGCAGTGCGTAGGCGGCGACGTTGAACGGTACGCCCAGCGTGACGTCGGCGCTGCGCTGTGTGAGGTGGCAGTGCAGCCGGCCGCCCTGAACGTTGAAGACGAACGTGTAGTGACAGGGCGGCAGGTCGGAGACGGCGCCGTTGGCGGGGTGCCAGGCGCTGACCACGAGTCGCCGGGAGTGGCGGTCCCGCGCGGGATTGTCGCCCCGGAGCGTGTCCACGACGTACCCGAGCTGGTCGAACACGAGCGTTCCCGTCTCGTCGTCGCGGGTCACCCAGGGACAGCCGGCGTCGGCCCAGGCCTCGCCCGGGAGCTGTGCCTCCCGGCCGGGGACGGGAAAGCGCCGCCAGAACCGGCCGTACGCGCTCGGGAGCGCGCCGTCCTCGTCGGCCCAGGCGTCCCAGATGGCCGTCTTCTCGCTGAGCGACTGGACGTGGTGCCGGCCGGAGACGTACCAGACGAGTTCGTGGAGCATCGAGTCCCACCGGAACGTGTCCATCCGCTTGGTGGTCAGCAGAGGATAGGAGTCGCCGATGTCGCACTCGTAGTACTCGCCGAAGGTCGCGATCGTGTCTGCCTCGGTTCGGTTGGGCTTGTACGTCCCCCCGGACAGTGTGTTCCCGACCAGGGCGTGGTACTCCTCCATCAGGTAGCGAGGAGGGCGGTCGGATAATAAGTGCTGTCCCTCCGGCACTGCCCGTGTCGTCGGTAACTGCAACGGAGCGGAAATTTATATACGGTCGTGCTGTAATACCGTGCTGTAATACCGGTTGCCCGGCGCGGAGGCCGCCACAATATCCGGCCACGAGGGGGACACTACTCTGTTGGCCCACCCACCCACGCGCCCCCCTCGTGATTTCCGGTTGTCCCTCTCGCAGGGCAAATGACGGTTCGACAACAGGACACATATTCGTTGTGGCCACGTATCGGGCAACTAACAGCTTGCCGTCGAGGTCGGTACGGCGGGTTGTGGCGACGGAGACGGGTTTCGGACCGACCGCGAGAGGGGGGCGGTCGTGCCGGTAAACAGTCGTACCGGGCCCTGCCGGTTCACGCGGAGACGGCCACGGGGAGCGCCGTCGCGTACACGCCCGGTGACGGCACAGTTGGCTACCGCTCGTGGACCCGCATCGGCATTCCGTCACGCGGGTGCATCGTCAGCGTCGGCCGCAGGTCGGGTTCGCCCTCGCGGGTGTACTCGAGTCGGTACTCCTGTGCGGTCCGTGCGACGATGAGTTGTGCCTCCAGTTTCGCGAGGTGTTTGCCGATGCAGTGGCGGGGTCCGCCCCCGAAGGGAAAGTAGGCAAAGCGGGGACGGTCGTCGTCGGTCCACCGGTCCGGGTCGAACTGTTCGGGATTGTCCCAGAACCGCTCCGAGCGGTGCGTCGCCCACTGGGAGAGCATGATCGTCGCGTCTTCCGGAATGGTGTACTCGCCGAACGTGACCGACTCTGCCGGGTCACGGAACATCGCGTACACCGGCGGGTACAGCCGCATGGCCTCGTCGACGACCCGCTCGACCAGGTCGAGCGCCGGTACGTCGGCCATGGTCGGCGGCCCCCCGCCGAGTTGCTCCTCCAGTTCCTCGTGGAGTCGCTCCTCGACTGACGGGTGCTGCGAGAGGAGATACCAGGTGTAGGTCAACGTCAGGGCAGTTGTGTCGTGCCCCGCCAGCAGCATCGTCATCATCTCGTCGCGGATCTGCGTGTCGGTCTGCTCGCCGCGTACCCGGGCCCGCAGGAGAATCGAGAGGAGGTCGTCGGGACCCTCGTCGGTCTCGGGGTCGCCCTCGCTGCCGCGGCGCTCGGCG
>CAZUVE010000288.1:0-2213 GCA_964623735.1 uncultured Halobacteriales archaeon
GTGCAGGACGTCGTAGAGAAACTCCCGCTGGCGGTCGAGCAAATCTTCGCCGGAGAACAGGCCGCGGTTTGCGTTACAGAACGCCCCGGCGTAGTCGAACGCCCGGGGGTCTGACTCGCCGTAGATCGCGATTTTCGAGTAGTTGACGTCGCCGGTGAGCTCGGTCTCGTCCTGGTTTTTCTTGTCCTTGGGTTCGAAGGTCTCGACGGCGTGCCGGCGGTTCTCGTCGGCCACGAACCGGATCACCTCGACGTGGTTGTCCAGGACCGCCTCGAGGTCGTCCTCGTAGTGGGCCAGCAGTCTGTCTATGTAGAACTCCGAGGCCGGATCGAGGGCCTGCTCGTTGCGGATGGTGTACGGTGCGTCCAGCCGCTCGTTGATGTCGTCGATGACCCGCTGGCGCTGTTCGACGGGCAGGAGAACGAGGGGATCCTGGTTCATCGGCGACTGGACGACGTCGTCGGCGGGGTCCTGGTCGGGGATGACGTCACAGAGGTTGGTCCACCGGAAGGTGTACATCCGGCCGGTCTCCCGGTGGGTGTAGTCCTCGTAGTAGCGCCGGACCTGGCGGTCGAAGTCGGACTTGCCCGAGCCCACCGGCCCCAGGAGGAGCTTGATGCGCTTCTCGGGACCGAGCCCGCGGGCGCCGGATTTGACCTTGTTGACGAACTCGTGGATGGCCTCGTGGACGACCCGCCCGTAGAAGATGTTCTCGCCGTCCTGGAGGGGATCCTCGGAGGCGAGTTTGTACTCGACGACGCCGGAGTCCTCGTCGTACTCGGTGCCGTAGAAGTCGAACATGTCCGCGACCCGCTGGTGTGCGTTGCGGGCAATCTTGGGATCGTCGTACAGTTGGTCGAGATACCACCCGAACGAGCGCGAGGCCCGCAGATCCGCCGGTATCGTGTCCTGGTACTCCTTGCTCAACTCCGCGAGGGTCTCGTTCCGGTCTGTCATGCTATCACTGTTCCCGGTTGATCGGGGATTTCGGTGACGACCGCGGGACGCGACGAGAGGGGACTGCGCTCCGGACGCGTCGGCGGTCGACTGCGCGGCGACCCGCGACGGGTCGGTGTCCGTTGTATGTTAGGTGTCACCATACCAATCCTGGACCTGCCCTGTGCCTGTCCTTATCAGTCTGCTTTCGGCCGGGCCGTCACCGATACTATTTATTATACGAGGATTCCATATATATAAACGTTTTCTCGGCCGGCGGATTCCGGCCCGGTTATCGGGCTCTTCACTGCACGAAAATCACCTACGGCGTTGGAGGCGGGAGATGGCCCAAAACTGCCCGTACGTTCCATTTATATAAATGCCTGCGTGAAAATCTCAATCCCCGGGTGCGGGGGAGGGTAGGCCTGCCGCCAGTCCCCGGTCGGAAACGGCGGCCCCGGCGGGCCGGCCGAAGCGTACGCGGACCGGCATCGCCGAGCACAGAGGCCTGTCCGGTCGCGTGCGGGCACAAATACTTTGTTGCCGGGACTGGAAAACCGCGGGACACAGCCGGGATGGACGCCACAACACATATATATTAAGAGCTACTTATGTATCCGTAGAGCACATGTCCCGGTCGGCACTGGTGGGCAACGTCACCGCGATGCTCGAGGACGCGGGGTTCGTCGTGAGCGACCGGTGTGCGATCCGTCCCAAGAGTTTCGACATCGCAGCCAGGCGGGGCAAGGACGTCCTGTTGTTGAAAATCCTGGGGAACATCGACGCGTTCGACGCCGCAACCGGGGCCGAGATGCGCCGCCTCGGAGAGTACCTGAACGCGACGCCGATTGTCGCTGGCCTGCGAACCCGCGACGAGGAACTCAAGCCGGGCGTCGTCTACTTCCGGCACGGTGTGCCCGTGCTCTCGCCGGACACGGCGATGGACCTGTTCGTCGAGAACGTTCCGCCGCTGATCTACGCGGCGCCCGGTGGCCTCTACGTCAACATCGACAGCGAGGTGCTGGAGGACATCCGCGAGGACCGGGACTGGTCGCTCGGCCGTCTGGCACAGGAACTGGGCGTCTCCCGCCGGACCGTCTCCAAGTACGAGGACGGCATGGACGCGAGCGTCGAGGTGGCCGCCCAGCTCGAGGAACTGTTCGAGGCGCCGCTGACCTCGCCGGTCGACGTCCTCGAGGGGGCCGAGGCGGTCCACGACCTCGAGGAGACGCCCGCGGACCCGGACGTCGATCCCGACGACGAACGCATCGTGGCTG
>CAZUVE010000289.1:0-2212 GCA_964623735.1 uncultured Halobacteriales archaeon
TGTAGGGAGAGAGACGACTGTGACATCTGGCCAGAAAGCCCCCCGCGGGCTCGGCTCCCGGGACTTGCTGCGCTCCTCACTCCGTTGCGGTGCTTACGGCGTCCGGGTTCCCCGAGCCCGCGGCCCCTTTCATTCCCACCCAACAGCGGCCTCACGCCTCCCCAGCCGATTCGCTCGCTGCGCTCGCTCATCCCTCGCGCAGCACTGTCGCTCCACAAGAGCAGCGACAGCGCGCGCCACCGCACGGCCGGGAGCGAGTGTCTGAGCGCCGCGAGGGCGACCGCAACGAGCCCAAGAGCGGTCTCGTGAGCGAGCGCCGCGCGCGAACGGGAGCACGGAAGTCGCAGCCCGCGCAGGGACAGCGAGCAGGACCGTCCTCCGGCGGTCGAGCGGCCGGCGACGTTCTTCGCGTTCCGGGCGAGCGCTTCCAGAGACCGGAAGCTCCGCTACTCCCCGGTGAACTCGGCCTCGTGGTCCCCGAAGAAGGCGTCGAGCCCGCGGCCGAAGTCCTCAGTGCGCGCGGCTTTCGCGATGGCGTCGGTCTCGGCGGCGAGTTGTACCTCCAGACTCCGGTCGAAGCTGGCGGTCAGCAGGCGCGTCACGCCGCCCAGCGCCTGTGTCGGTCCGGCCGCGAGTTGCTCGGCCAGTTCGGCCAACCGGTCGTCGAACTCCTCGCCCGGCACGGCCTCGGTGGCCAGCCCCATCTCGACGGCCTCGTCGCCGGAGATGGGGTCGTCTAGCAGCGCGATCTCCTTGGCGGTCCGGAGGCCGACCAGCCGCGGGAGGAAGAATGTCGACCCGCCGTCGCCGGTCAGTCCGACCCGGGGGTACGCGTAGTCCAGCCGGGTGTCCTCGCTGACGAGCAGGAGGTCCGGCGCGAGCGCGAGGCTGAAGCCCGCCCCGCCCGCGACGCCGTCGATCCCGCCGACGACGGGCGTCCCGTTCTGGTGGAACCGGACGACCGCCTCGTGGAGCCGGCCCGCGAGCCGGCGCATGAGCGTCGCGTCGCCCTCCGGATCGTGGCCGTCGAACCGCGTGAGGTCTGCGCCCGTCCCGAAGAACCGGCCGGTGTGCGTCAGGACGATACACCGGACGCCGGGGTCCTCGCCCAGCGACACCGCGGCGTCGACGAGTTCGTCCGCCGCGTCGAGCCCCAGGGCGTTGCGCTGTTGCTCGTTGTCGAAGACGACCCGCGCCACGCCGCCCTCCCGTTCGACGGTCATGTTGTCGTAGTCCGTCATGCAACGGGCCGAAACGGCCGGTCGGGGCTTAAAACCCACTCCGGGCGGATAGACGTTGCAGAGTACAACCCGGAGCGATCGAGCAATCCTGTCCCCGCTCGAAACGGTCACGATCGGCCGCTGTCGTCTCCGCGTTTCAGCGAGAGCACCGTCCGATCGAACTCACAGACCAGTTCGTCGTCGCGGTTGACCGCGAAGACCTCGACGTGCATCGTCACCACGCCGCGCTCGCCGTCGCTGGTTTCGCGTTTGTCCGTCACGGTCGACTGGGCGCGGACAGTGTCGCCGTGGAAGACCGGGGCCGGGTGTTCGACCGCGTCGTACGAGAGGTTCGCGACAACGGTGCCGTCGGTCGTGTCGGGGATGGACAGGCCGACCGCGAGGCTCATCGTGTAGAGGCCGTTGACGATCCGCTCGCCGAACTGCGTCTCCCCTGCAAAGTCGGCGTCCAGGTGCAGCGGCTGCTGGTTCATCGTCATGTCACAGAACTGTTGGTTGTCGGCCTCGCTGATCGTCCGGCGCTTGTCGTGTTCGATTGTCTGTCCGACCGCGAAGTCCTCGTAGTAGAGCCCTGTCATCGTCGTGTCGTGGGGTATTCCGGTGTGTGGTCGGTCAGATGACGGTTCCGTGTTTCTTCTCGGGCAGGTCCTTCTCGACGGTCTCGTAGAACGCAAACCGGTTCTCCAGTTCCTCCCGGAGCGTGCTCGGGGGCACGATCTCGTCGATGACCATCTCGCTTGCCATCCGGTGGACGTCGATGTCCTCGCGGTACTCCTCGCGCAACTCCTGTTCGCGCTGCTCGCGCTCCTCGGCGTCGTCGATCTCCGCGAGCTTGCGCGCGTAGACGGCGTTGATGGCCGCCTCCGGTCCCATGATGGCGATCTCGCCCGACGGGAGCGCGAGTGTCGACTCGGGGTCGTAGGCCGGCCCGCTCATCGCGTAGATGCCCGCGCCGTAGGCCTTCCGGACCA
>CAZUVE010000290.1:0-2149 GCA_964623735.1 uncultured Halobacteriales archaeon
CGGAGCCCGATCATCCCTGCCGCGATGTACGGCGAGAGCCGCGAGACCGCACCGACCGGCTGTTCGACCGCCCGGCGCATGTCGTCGCGGGTGTCGCTGTAGCTCTCGACGCCGGCAGACATGAACTGGTCGAACCGCTCGCGCGCTGCCGGGTAGCCGGCCGCCGGGAGGTCGATATCGGCCGTGATCGACGGCGGTCCGGTGTCGTCACTGAGGGAGACGAGGCTCTCCTCGTCGGGCACGTCGGACGGGAGCAACTTGTGTTCGTCCTGCCAGTCGTTGTAAAACTGGCTGTGGTTCGGATACTGGGGCTCGAGTCGTTCCGGGTCGACCAGTACGAGGTCGGTGACGGATTTCGTCGGAACCGCGCTGTCGACGGCCCGCTGATGGTTCCGGCGGGCCGGGCGGTAGTGACGGTTGTAGTACACCCGGTCGGCGTCGTACTCCGAGCGCAGCGATTCGAGCGTCTCGGCCGGTGTCCCGGCCCGGAGGAGCAGGTCGGATCCCAGTTCCCGGTACCGACGCTTCAGCTGCCGGACACCGTTCATCAGAAACGCGCGCTGTCGCTTGCCGATCTGTCGCAACAGGTCCGTATCGACGACGTACACCGGCAACGTCGGCCCGTTCTTCGCTGCCAGGGCGAGCCCCCTGTTGTCGGGGATACGGAGATCTCGCTGGTGCCAGAAGATGTGCATACTGCTAGGTACGGTCGCACCGGTATGAGTCTGGCTGTCTGGCCCCGGAGAGCGCACCACTGGTCCCGGTCAGACGAGCGTCCGGCGACCGGAACTGCGGTCCTTTTTACCGGGCAGGGACAAAGCGGGGACGATGACAGGCCAGCCCTGGGAGACTCTCGACCGGACCGTCGCCTACTCCTGTGGGGGGTTCGAGATCGTCAACGAGGCCGTGCGGCTCCCCGACGGCGAGCGGACCGAGTTCGACTACCTCTCGGAGGAGGAGAGCGTCGTAGTCCTGCCTTTCACGCCCGACGGGGAGGTCGTGGTCGTCGAGGAGTGGCGCCAGGCGGTAAGCCGACACAACCGCGGGCTTCCGGCGGGCGGCGTCGAACCCGGGGAGGACGTCGACCCGGCCGCGCGGCGGGAACTCCGGGAGGAGACCGGACACGAGGCCGACGCGGTCGAGCACATGACGACCGTCGAGCCCGCGAACGGTTTCTCGGACGCCGTCTTCCACTACTACGTCGCCCGCGGTTGCACCGGGACCGCAGAACAGGACCTCGACGACGACGAGACAATCGAGGTCGGCACGGCGACGCTCGAAGACCTCGTCACAGCAGCCCGCGAGGACGACCTCAGGGACGGCCGCAGTGCCTTCGCGGTCGTCTACTACGCCCTGTTCGAGCGCAACGCTTACCGCGAGCCTGCCCCCAGAGAGGGGTAATGGCCGGCGTCTTCGAGGTACGCGAGTACGACGCCCGCGGTCGTCTGGGCGAACTGTCGGTCCCCCGGCGGAACGCGACCGTCGAGACGCCGGCGCTGCTTCCGGTGGTCAACCCGCACGTCCAGACGGTACCGCCGGCACAGGTGGGAGCGGAGTTCGGCGCCGAGATCCTCATCACGAACAGCTACGTCCTGCACGGCAGCGACGACCTTCGCGAGCCCGCCCTCGGGCGTGGAGTACACGACCTGCTCGGGTTCGAGGGCGCGATCATGACAGACTCGGGGTCGTTCCAGCTCGCCGAGTACGGGGAGATCGACGTCACGACGGAGGAGATCCTGCGGTTCCAGCACCAGATCGGCTCCGACATCGGGACGCCGGTCGACATCCCTACCCCGCCCGACGCCGACCGCGAGCGGGCGACCGAGGAGTGGGAGACCACCTGCGAACGGCTTCAGCGGGCGACGGAAGTCGACACGGGCGAGATGCTCGTCACCGCGCCCGTCCAGGGCTCGACACACGCGGCCCTGCGCGAGCGGGCCGGCCGCGAGGCCGCAGCGACGGGACTCGACCTCTACCCCGTCGGGGCGGTCGTTCCGCTGCTGAACGACTACCGGTTCGCGGACGTCGTGGACGCCGTTGTCGCGGCCAAGCAGGGCCTGGGCGAGGCCGTCCCGGTCCACCTGTTCGGCGCCGGCCACCCGATGATGTTCGCGCTGGCGGCGGCGATGGGCTGTGACCTGTTCGACTC
>CAZUVE010000291.1:0-2148 GCA_964623735.1 uncultured Halobacteriales archaeon
TCCGGGGGGTCCTCGAGACGCCGACACCCACGCCGGACGAGACGCCAACCGAGACGCCGACACCCACGCCGGACGAGACGCCAACCGAGACACCGACACCCACGCCGGACGAGACGCCAACCGAGACACCGACACCCACGCCGGACGACGGCGGGATACTGGGTCAGCTGATGGGATACCGGGTCAGTTGATTGCGATGCGGTCGGACTCCTCGTTGAGCGAGAGGTTGGTCGCGATCTCGGCGTTCCGGACCGCGTACTGGGCGGTCTGCTGGAGGCTGACCAGCACCTCCCGGACCTGCAGGAGGCGTTCGTTCTCCATCTCGGGGAGGTCGGCGAGGATCTCCTGTTCGCGGTCCCCGATTGCGGCGAACATCTCCCGGACCTCGATGGTCGTGTCGAAGTCCCGCTCGACAGCCGCCTCGACGGCGAGTTCTGTGATGTCGTCGACCTGGTCGGTGAACTCCCTGATGCGGCGCATCGTCCCCGAGTCGACGTTCAGGGAGCTGTCCTCGGCCTCGAGCGCGATCTCGGCGATGTCCTCGGCGTTGTCGGCGGTGAGTTCGAGATTCTTCGCGATCGACCGGTAGCCGACGAGGGGGAACCCGTCCTTGAGTCCGACGGCCCGCGCGAGGTTGGGGTTCTGGAACGCGGTGAAGGTCAGCCGCAACAGCAGAACGAAGATCTTGTTGGCCTGGCGCTCGCGGTTGAGCGCCCGCTGTGCGAGGTCGGGGTTGCCGTGGGCCAGCGCCTTCACCGCCTCGTTGCGCATCGTCGAGCCGGTCGACTCGAGGCGCTCCAGCAGGTTGTCCAGCGTGAAGTCCTCGGGGTCGACGGAACACCGGATCGCGATGCTGTCGGGCGTCTCCTCGATGACGCCCAGGCCCATCAGCTGTGTCTCGGCGTTGTAGACAGCGTTGATGTGGGCGCTCTCGAGGGTCTCGCCCTCGGCCGCTTCGACGTGGATGACCCGACGGCCGAGGACGTACTCCCCGACGATGGCCCGCTCGACGGCGTCGGCGTCGAACCCGGTCGCGCTGATGACTGCCTCAGACTCCTCGGAGGTCACCGACTCGGGCATCACCGTCAGCGCTCCCTTGCCACCCACCCGCAACGAAACCTCGTCGCCCTTCTCGACGTCGTGGGCGTGGGCCCACTCCGCCGGGAGCGTCATCGCGAGCGTCGACGGGCCGAGCCGCTGCACCTTGCGTGTCTCCATATGCCCTTTGTCACCTCCGAAGTACCTTAGTCTTGTGTTAATGCCCTAAATGTATCAGCCAAATATGAAAGGTTCGGGGGCCGCGAAACGCCCGCCGCCGCCCACGGTCGGCGGTGGTCCGGCACCTCGGTCGACTACGCGACCCCGGCGCGCGGCGAGTCCGGGGCAATCAGACAACCTCGACCAGCCGCTTCTCGACGCGGCCGACGCGGACGCGGATCCAGCCACGCAGCTGTTCGTCCAGTTCGGCGTCGCCCGTGTCGACGCGCAACACGCCGGTCCCGTCGAGTTTCCGGCGCGACGCCACCGCCTCGACCTCGGACCGACGGACGACCGCGGGGGAGATCTGCTGGTTGCCCCGGCCGAGAACGAAGCCCTGACCGCCGATCGGCGAGACGACGACCGTGTTCCGCTCCCCGAGCGCGCCGAGGATGCCCGACTCGGCGGCGTCACGGACGACCACCTCGCCGTCGCGCCAGACGTCGACGCCCAGCGGCGTCCCGTCGAAACCGAGTGCTTCCTTGATGGCGCCGACGGTGCTGCCAGGGCCGAGCACGTAGGTCCGCCCCGTTTCGACCTCGGCTGCGAACCCCTCCGCGAGTCCCGCGACGCTCCCGCCGCCGAGTTGCTTGCTCGACTGGCGGCGGTCGTCGACCGGGACGCGCGCGACCGCCCGCAGTTCCGTCCGCACCTCTCCCTCGCGGTACTCGTCCTCGTCGATATCGTTGACCTCCGCCGCCTCGACGCGGTCGAACGTGGCCGCGACCTCGCCCGCCGCCTCCGGCGTGACGCCGAACACTGCCGAGTAGACCTTCACGCCCGCAGGTACGCCGAGGATCGGCGTGTCGTCGTCCAGGCCATCGAGCGTCTCGGCCACGTCGACGGCGGTCCCGTCGCCGCCGACGAAGAGGATCAGGTCGACGCCGCGGC
>CAZUVE010000292.1:0-2099 GCA_964623735.1 uncultured Halobacteriales archaeon
CAGCGGGATGTCGTAGCCGTCCTTGGTGCCGTCGGCGTCGATAGAGTTGACGAACAGTTCGCCTGCGCCGCGCCGCTCGGCCTCGCGGGCCCACGCGACAGCGTCCTGTCCGGTCCCCTCGCGGCCGCCCTTCACCGTGCACTCGAACCAGCACGACTCGCCGTCGATTTCCGTGTAGTGTTCTCCGCCGCCGTCGTAGCGCCGGCGGGCGTCGACCGAGATGACGATACACTGGCTCCCGAAGGCGCGCGCTCCCTCGCCTATCAGCTCCGGGTTCTCGAGCGCGCCGGTGTTGATCGAAACCTTATCGGCGCCCGCCCGCAGCGTCTCCTTGATGTCCTCGCGGGTCCGGAGGCCGCCCCCGACGGTCAGCGGAATGAACACCTCGTCTGCTACCCCCCTGACCGTGTCGAGCATCGTCTCGCGGCCCTCGGCGCTCGCAGTGATGTCGAGGAAGACGAACTCGTCGGCGCCGGCCTCGTTGTACTGCTTTGCCATCTCCACCGGGTCGCCCGTGTACTCGAGGTCCTCGAAGTTGACACCCGTGTAGACGGCGGCGTTCCCGTCCTCGTCGAGGTCGACGTCGATGCAAGGGATGATCCGTTTGGTCAGCGCCACGTCTCGTGTCTCGGTTTCCGGTAAGCCGTGGCGGCACCTATGCCTTTCTATCCGGGGCACGGCGGAGACGCGACAGGTTCTTTATGACTCCCGCGGACAGTACGACATGAAGCGCCGCCGGGTTCTCGCGGGCTGTGGTGCCGCTATCGCCGGTCTGCTGGCGGGGTGTCCAGCAGACCCCGGGACGGGCCGGCAGTCGCCGACGCCGGCACCGACAGAGACGGCGAGGACCGCGCCAGCCGACGAGTCCACGCCGACCCCGATCCGGACACCGCCCTCGACAGTGACGGCGACGCCGACAGCCACGGCGACACCGACCGCAACCCCCACGCCCGTCCCCAACATCGAGACGCGCCGGACGGCCCTGGCAGCCTACCGGGCGGCGTTCGAGGAGAGAGAGAGCTACGACCGGTCGACACAGGTCGCCCGGATCGGGTTCAACCGGGAGAAGTACCAGGGCGCCGAAATCCGGTACCGGGACGCGTTCGAACACGCGGAGTTGGCGGCGGCGCGGTTCGAGCAGGCGGGGGACCTGGCTGCCCGGGCGGGTGCGCCGGACGCGCGCCGAATCGCCGACGAGGCGGCCGCGTACACGAGGCGGTACCTGATTCCCTTCACACAGCGGGGGATCGACGCCGCACGGGCGGCAGAGGAGAGACGGATCGAGGCTGCCGACGAGAGCGTCGTGGAGATGCGGGAGATCACGGAGGCTGCGCGGGCCTCTTCGACGAACACGGTCTTTCCCGCGGGGTTCAGACGGGCTCTGGAGCTGTAGGATTCGTACGGACTGCTGTCATTTTTCCGGTACGACCGCACACCGGCGTGCGGTCGATCCGACAACGACGTACAGCGATCCGTATCAGGCGTATCGATACCGAACCCGAACCGGTGAGCAGTTCGGAACTGCGTTCCGTCGCCAGTCTGCTGTGCAACAGCGGGGAGACTCCCCTGTGGCCCCGACGGGTTCCGACAGTTCGAAGTGGTCGGGTACAGAATCTGCCGTCATGGCCGAGGACCACCACGAGGAGGAGCGTCCGGAGTACGAGCCCGAGTCACCGACGCCGCCGGAGCAGGAGCCGCCACTCCGGAGCACGGCGCCACAGAGTGACTACACGACGGGACAGGTCGGGATCGGGTTCGCCGTGCTGTTCGCCGGCCTCGCCCTCACGTTCGGACTGGCACTTCTCCTGGCGTAAGCGCCGATTGAGATGGGAAGCTTAAAGACCGGTTCCCCGCTACGACCGAGTGCGCCCGGGTGGCTTAGCTGGACATAGCGCCGCACTCATAGGGTTCTCACGACACGCGGCACACCTCCGGCGTCTCTCCCGAGGCCTCCGCCTCGGACCTGGGACATGCGGAGATCGAGGGTTCGGAGCCCTCCCCGGGCACTAGTTCAAAACCTCACACGCCAGCGTGAAACCACCACACTGCGACGCTCAGAATCCCGTCGAATCCGATGACTGCAATACGGTGGAGTCATT
>CAZUVE010000293.1:0-1995 GCA_964623735.1 uncultured Halobacteriales archaeon
AGTGGCCGGTCCGGGACCGCCGGGCCGGCTACGAGCAGTCGCTGTCGGTGCTCCGGCAGATCGCCGAGGAGTCCGACGCCCACGCGAAGACCTCCCTGATGCTCGGCGTCGGCGAGTACGACCACGAGATCTACCAGACCCTCGCCGACCTCCGGAGCGTGGGGGTGGACATCGTCACGCTCGGCCAGTATCTCCAGCCCTCCAGGTCACATCTCGAGGTCTCCGAGTACGTCCACCCCGACGCGTTCGACACCTGGCGGCGGGTCGCCGAGGAGGACCTCGACTTCCTGTACTGTGCGTCGGGGCCGATGGTCCGTTCGTCGTACCGCGCGGGCGAACTGTTCGTCGAGGCGCTCGCCCGCGAGGGCGAGAGCGTCGAGGCCGCCAGGCGGCAGGCCCGCGAGGCGGCCGACTAGCAGCCGTCTGGGTACGCGCCCGGGGACCCGCGAAACGCATAAACGGCCGCCGGGAGACGTACTAAAGTATGGTAGCAGCCAGGTGGTTCCTCTGAGCACCCTCCAGCGCGACCCGGGCGACATGGTCGGCGTCATCGACGAGGACGGACAGGTGCGCGAGGGCGCGACGGTCCCGGACCTCCCGGACGAGGAACTCGTCGAGATGTACCGCCATCTACGGCTCGGGCGCCACTACGACCGGCGGGCGGTCAGCCTCCAGCGCCAGGGCCGGATGGGGACCTACCCCCCGATGTCCGGCCAGGAGGGCGCCCAGGTCGGCAGCGCACACGCGCTCGCCGACGAGGACTGGGTGTTTCCGAGCTACCGGGAGCACACCGTCGCCTACATTCGCGGGTGGCCACTGGAGAAGATCCTCCTGTACTGGATGGGCAGCCAGGAGAGGACCGCCGTGTCCGAGGACGTCAACATGTTCACCGTCGCGGTCCCCATCGCCACGCAGGTGCCACACGCGACCGGCGCCGCCTGGGCCTCGAAACTCAAGGGCGAGGACCGCGTGTTCCTGTGTTACTTCGGGGACGGCGCCACCTCCGAGGGGGACTTCCACGAGGGGCTGAACTTCGCCGGCGTCTTCGACGTCCCCGCGGTCTTTTTCTGTAACAACAACCAGTGGGCCATCTCGGTCCCCCGCGAGCGCCAGACCGCCAGCGCCACGCTCGCACAGAAGGCTCACGCCTACGGGTTCGACGGCGTCCAGGTCGACGGGATGGACCCACTCGCGGTCTACAAGGTCACCCGTGCGGCCGTTCGGAAGGCGAGATCCGGCGAGGGCGGCGACGACGCCCCCGGGGGTGCGGCCCGCCCGACGCTGATCGAGGCCGTCCAGTACCGCTACGGCGCACACACCACCGCCGACGACCCCTCCGTCTACCGGGACGAGCAGGAGGTCGAGCGCTGGAAGCGCAAGGACCCCATCCCGCGCATGGAGGCGTTCCTCCGCGACCGGGGGCTGCTCGACGACGAGCGCGTCGACGCCATCGAACGCGCCGTCGAGGAGGAGGTCGCCGACGCCATCGACGCCGCAGAGTCGACCAGGCGGCCCGGCGTCGAGGAGATGTTCGAACACGTCTACGCCGGGATGCCCGGCCGCCTGCAGGAACAACTCGACTACCTCGAGCGGCTGCGGGCACGCCGCGGCGACGAGGTGCTACTCGAGTGACCCTGACCCGACAGTCTACGCGACCCGACGGAGGTGGCGCATGAGCCAGCAACAGGCCGTCCAGAGTCTGACCCTGGTCCAGGCGGTCCGGGACGGGCTGTACTGCGAGATGGAACGCGACGCGGACGTGGTGGTGATGGGCGAGGACGTCGGCGAGAACGGCGGCGTCTTCCGGGCGACAGAGGGGCTCGTCGAGGAGTTCGGGGGGGACCGCGTTATCGACACGCCCCTCGCGGAGTCGGGCATCGTCGGCACCGCAGTCGGCATGGCCGCCTACGGGCTGCGGCCGGTCACCGAGATCCAGTTCATGGGGTTCATCTACCCCGCGTTCGACCAGATCGTGAGCCACGCCGCCCGCCTGCG
>CAZUVE010000294.1:0-1928 GCA_964623735.1 uncultured Halobacteriales archaeon
GTGGGGACGATGCTCGAACGCCTCCTGGACCGCGACGCCCTCCCTGTCGACGTGGAGTACACGATGCTGGATGTCGATCCCGCGAACGTTGCTGCCGCCGAGCGACGACTCCCCGACCACGCGCGCTCACTCGGGTATACAGTCGAGACACACGCGGGCCCGAGCCCGAACGGAGCCTTCCGGGCGTCGGCCCCATCGTTCGCGGTCACGCTGTCGGGACCGGACCGCCGGGTCCGCGTCCGGGCCGGCACCGCTGACGCGTTCCCGTTTGCCGCACAGGCCGACCGGACGTGGGACCTGCTGGTCGCGGGTGCGTTCCTCGACATCGTCCCCGGGAGCGACCGGCTGGCGTCGCTGTTCGACTTGGTCCCCGGCGGCGGCTACTACGCTCCCATCTCGTTCGACGGCGCGACCCGGTTCGTCCCGGCGGTCGACCGCCCGTTCGACCGGAGGCTCGAACGACGCTGGCACGCCGGAATGCGCACCGGTGACGACCCGAACGACCCGCGGGCTGGCTCGCAGGTGCCGGTCTGGGCCGAGGAGGCCGGCGGGACCGTCGAGTCGGTCGGCGGGTCGAGTTGGGTCGTCCGTCCGGAGACCCGCCCCGGCGGGAACGGCTACCCTGCCGACGAGGCGTACTTCCTGTTTCACGTGCTCCGGTTCGTCGAGGAGTCGCTGACCCGTGATCCCGAACTCGACGGTGAACGGGTCCGCGACTGGGTTGCCGACCGGCGGTCCCGGGTCGCCGACGCCGACCTGCGCTACGTCGCGCACAACCTCGACGCGTTCGGACGGGTCGACAGTCCCTGATACGGATTGCTGTCAGCCAGTGCGGATCGACCGCACGACTGCGTACGGTCCGGCAGACAGGTTACAGCAGGTACGGTACCGGTGGACGTAAGCAATGATACATTCAGCCCGCGCGTGAGGCCCGAGATGTCTCAAACGTTACGTCCACCGGTATATCACTCCATCCACGCAGCGAGACGGGTCAGCACCGGAGCGGAGAGCACCATCGCAACACCAATGAGACGGACTCGGCGCGTTGCACGTTCTCGGGGTTGGAATCGGACGGCCAGTACGCGATCGTAGCTCCAACTGGCGAGTTTGAGCAGTCGGTCCGGGACGGTGAGGTGGACAAGGCCAGCGAGCGCGCTCACGGCGGCACTCACACGCAACAGTGTGGGCAGCGACGGCATCACCCCTCGTTGGGACGAGCGACTGATGTGTCTGTCTCTCGAATCGAGTGGTCGGTGGGAGTCATACTGTCGGCTATACCTACGTGGCGGATGGTATCACCCGTCCCGTCGACCAGTGTAGTTTCCACACCATTATTTTCTCCGCCAGCGTACAGACTGTCGTGACCTCCTGGCAGGCCGTGCGGCGGTTTCGCCCCTCCCGACCGCTCGACGCCCTCGTCTTGACGTCGGTGATCTGGTTTCTCGCGAAGTTCGTCCGCTACGTCTTTCCGCCGCTCTTCGGGGAACTGGGGGCGACCTACGACGTCTCTACTGCGGTTCTGGGCACGTCCTTCACCGGGTTCATGCTCGCGTACGCCGCGATGCAGTTTCCCTCCGGCGCGTTCGCGGACTGGTTCGGGTCCGTGCCGGTGCTCGCCGGTGGGGCACTGATCGCAGCTGTTGCCTCGCTGGCGCTCGTCGTCGACTCCCCCTTCGCCGTGCTCGTCCTCGCGATGGTCGTGATGGGCGCGAGTACCGGCCTCCCGAAAACCGCCGCAGTCCGCCTCCTCTCGCGGCTCTACCCGTCGACGACGGGCCGCGCGATCGGCGTTCTAGATACCGTCGGTGCGTTCAGCGGTGTCGTCGCCCCGGCGGCTGTCGTCTTCGCTCTCGGCGTCCCGTGGCTGTTCAGCGCGAACTGGCGGCTGGTCTTTCTCGCTGCCGGGATCGCCGGCGTGGCCGTGACGA
>CAZUVE010000295.1:0-1845 GCA_964623735.1 uncultured Halobacteriales archaeon
TCACGATGAAACAGTCCAACGACGAGTCCATCCACCAGCACAACGCCCACGCCGAGCGGGTCGCCCAGTTCGGCGACCTCGCCCGCGAAGTCAACAGCGGCGCGTAGCCCGCTTCTTTTTGCGGTGTTCTGAAGGGGCGGCTTCCCTGGGTCGGGTATGGCCTGTCCGGTCTGTGAGAGCACGGAGACGACACGAATCGACGTCCGCGTCGAACAGGAGAGCGACCTCAGGCAGGTCGTCGGGAGCACGTGGGACGGCCGGAACGTAGCCCGGTGTGACGGGTGTGGCGACCTCTACGGCCACCGGTACGCCCAGTCCGGTGACGAGGGCGCGGCGGCACCGGCAACCGTCGCGGTCGGGCGCGGGTAGCCGGTCCCGTCACGCGTCGGCCGGTTCGACACTCTCGTCGGGCTCGTCGACGGCGACGGTCTCGCCGGCCGCCTTCCGCCTGTTCCTGAGCGCCAGCGCGAGGAAGATGACGAGCCCGATCGCCCGCAGGCCCAGGTCGAGCAGCAGGTCGTCGACCGCGACAGTCACGCCTGCGAGCCCGAGGACGTCGAAGACGGCCGTCGAGAACAGAAGCGGCGCCATCAGCAGGAGCGAACCGAGCGCGAACCCGGCCCGCTCGCCGCGGCCGACGCCGGTGTACAGCGTCCCGATGACCGTCGCCCCGAGCGCGACCACACCCAGGACCACCCCGACGACCGGGATCAGGATCTCCGGCACCGCGTACGAGAGGTCGGCCAGGTCGGCGACGTTGACCACGCGGAACCGCTCGCGCAGCGGGAGGTCCGCGGCGTTCTCCTTCTCGCGGAGGAGGACGATCCCCGGCGAGAGGACGAACGCGAAGGGGACAATGGCCTTGTTCAGCGACAGCGAGAACGCCTTGATGCCGGTCTCGTAGGCGTCGGACTTGGCGACCCCCGAGGCGGCGTAGGCGGCGACCGCGACCGGCGGGGTGATGTCCGCGATCACCCCGAAGTAGAGAATAAACAGGTGTGCGGCCAGGAGTGGGATGCCGAACTCGACAAGCGGGGAGGCGAGCATCGAGATGAGGATGATGTAGGTGACAGTCGTGGGCATCCCCATCCCGAGGATGATCGAGGCGACCGCGGTCACGAGCAACATCACGACGATCGACCCGCCCGAGAGTGCGAGCAGGAGCGCGGTGAGGTTCGGCCCGAGCCCGGAGACGCTGATGACACCGGGGATGATGCCCGCGGCGGCCACCGCGATGACGACCGGCACCGCCGTCCGGGCGCCCTCGTCCATGGACTTGCCGAGGAAGGTGCCGAGACGGAACAGCTGGTTGCCTCCGAGGTCGTCGCGGCCCAGCCGGCCGGCGGCGGCGTCGGCGGCCTCCTGGACGGCAGGGTCCAGTTCGAGGAACGGCGAGTCGACGGACGGGGCCGACAGCAGCGTGAGGACGCCGGCGGCGATGAGGTACCAGCCGATCTTCCCTGCGACGACCCCCGCCGCCTCGCCGAGGGGGAGGCCCGCCCCGCCCGCCCCGGTGACCAGCCCGGGGACGCCCACCCCGCCGACGGCGTAGGCGAGCAGTTCGACCCCGACGACGGCGACCAGCGCGAGGACGAGTCGGAGCCGGGTGTGCCGGCTGTAGGCCGCGATGGCGGTGATCAGCGCGCCGAGCGCGACCAGTGTGAACCACGCCGAGCGCGCAACCGACAGGCGCGCGACGATGAGGTAGAACAGCAGGAGGCCGATCGGGACGAGGTAGAACCACCCGTGTTTCATGTGTTCCCGGAGGTCGACGATCTCCGCGTCGGCGACGCCGCCGATGCCCTCCTCGGTGGCCTTGAGGTGGACCATCACCCAGACGCCGAA
>CAZUVE010000296.1:0-1792 GCA_964623735.1 uncultured Halobacteriales archaeon
CTACGTATCGATCTCGTTGGCGAATCCACCAGTCCAGATGCATTCTCCGGGTAGTCCAGCGGCGTCGTCAAGATCCCCGTGCCCCACCTCTGTTCGATACTACGGACGTCCCCTGTCCACCCGGTCACGATTCGTTCAAGATCCGATCGGCAGAAACGGGCCTGACACGCCTTCGAACGCCCGCTCATAGTGACTGCTGTAACTGTTTACCGGTGCGACCGCACGACGGCGTGCGGTCGATACCGAAATGACTTACAGCAGTCACTATCAGTCCACGTCGTCGTTGAGTGGACCGTGACCGGGTGGATGTTAGATATCCCGAACAGCGAGCACCGGTTGATCCACCTTCCCTATAACTCGACCGGTTGTTCGACCGAGGATCCGCTCACGAAGCGACGGTTGAGATTCACCGATAATCAGTGCGTCGTACTCCCGTGCGGCCGCGACGATCGCGTCTGCCGGCGAGTCCCTCGAATCGACCTGCCAGCCGACGCGGTCGGAAGCGACCCCGTTTTTGACCAGCCGATCGCGGGCGCCCCTGAGGAGCAACTCGCCGCGAGACGCCTCCTTGTCCGATTCGGCGACGTTGTACAGAGTGGCCGTAGCGTCGCTCTGTCGCATGAGATCGATAAGAAACGCGGTGAGCTTGTCCAGGTCCTCGTCGCCCCGTATCGCGATGAGTACGTGGGAGAGATCCTCGGGATACCCGCCGGGCGTGAGAACCGCATCGACGTCGTACTCGGCTGCGACGCGGTCGACCGTCTCGTCTTTGTCGTGGGTAAAGATGACCACGGACTCGACCTCGGTGCCTCGGTCGGCGAACCGAGAGACCGCGTCCTCGGTTGCGGCGGTTGCCTCGTCTTCGTGGTCCGACCGGACCTGATCCGGCGCCGCCTGATCCGGGACCAGATAGTAGCCCAGCACGACGATGTGTAGCGGAGCGAGCGTCTCGATCAGCGCCACTGGCACATCCTCGTCCTCGGCGGCGTCTATCGGGATCAACACCGTCGAGTTACCGTTGCCTCTGTCTGGGTTGCTGTCGGCCATACGTTGCTACTACCTCTCACCCTATTTAAATAGAGGGGACGTTCCAGCGTTTCGTCGTGCGGGTCAGGGTATATGTCGCCGCCCCGCCGTGCTCTCTGAGACTGCACGGTGGGTGACGACCCTCTCTGTGATCACCATGATCGTCTCGACTGGCGTCATCCCGTGTCAGGAACTCGGCGGGTCGCTGGTCCCCGTCGTCGACGTCGTGGTCGTGTTCGCGGGGTCGCTGTCGTCGTCGCGGCCATTTCGAATTCGAACTCCTCGGTACTGGCTGCGCCGCGGGTGCTGTTCGCGATGGGCCGGGAGAACCTGATGAGCGACCGGCTGAACGAGACCCACCACCTGCCGGTCGACAGCGCCCGTTCGATGATTGTTTCCTGCTGATACTGTCGGTTATACCGGTCGACGTAACTTTTGATACTTCTCAGCCGGACGTACCCAGCTGAAAGTATCAGGGCTTACGTCGACCGGTATATAACTACGTGAGAGCCTGTCATAGAATCAATCTCATAGCTTGAGCTTCTCGCGGCCAGGGTCGTCGCCCCGCTCAAAGTTGGTGATTGCAACGACGAGTCGGAGACACAGTGCAACGAACACTTCTGTTCGTGCGTGGACGCGGCCTCGGGCGCGGACGTGCCCGAGGCCGCAGTCCTTCACCGCGTCATTGGTTCGTTCGACGCCTGTCCGGTGGTTGTACGTCTCGTCCAAGATGGATTGTTTCAGCTGCACGTCCTCGCTGTGTTCC
>CAZUVE010000297.1:0-1750 GCA_964623735.1 uncultured Halobacteriales archaeon
CGCCTTCTTGCGGTCGATCCTGTAATGACTTTCGAACATCCCTATACTGTCGGCTCTGCGCGCGTGATCAGTGTCGGCACTCCGGCGTACCGGATATCTTTACGCAGGTGTGGCCGACCCCATCAGCCGGTGTGGAGTTCGTCCCAGAGCTGGCCGAACCGGTCGGGGAGATTCTCCTGCCGGTAGATCCGTACCTTGTACTCGTCGTCCTGCAGGGAGATCACGGTGCTCTCGAAGTTGGACTCGTAGACCTTGTAGTGGTTCCCGTCCTCGGCGACGATGGTACGGCCGCTCACGAGGTTGTACTCGCTGAGCATCTCGATGCGCCGGTAGACGGTCGGTAGCGAGAGGTCACACTCCTCGGCGAGGTCCTTGGCGGATTTCTGTTCGAGGCTGATGGCCGCGAGAACGCGGCGAGCGTGCTGATCACCGATCGTATCCAGGATCTCCTCGATGCTGCGGTCCTCGTCCACGACACTAAATTCTCGGCTTGGCGACTAAGGGCTTTCGCCCTCGACTGCTTCGATTGCAGGTCCGTCCCCCCGGCGTTTTCAGAGCCAGAAAACACTCTCGGGAGACTATACCTTTCCCCCGCATACTACAGAGTGGATCCCGTTCAGATCATGTCAAGTGAAGATCGGTACGCGTCACCGCGCACGTCACGCTCTCCCCCTCTCCGCTACAGCGCTCCGACCGACGCACAGCGACTCCTGCGACACGTCCGTGACGCAGGGCGCGATACCACGCCGGAGGCGACCATGTCGGCAATCGCCGAGAGCCTGTTCGACGACGATGTCGACGACGTGTCAGTCTCGAGGGACCTAGTCACACAGAGTCTGGACGAGATCCTCCTCGCGCTTGTCGCTTTGCGCGACGACGGCACACACGGCACGGGGCTGATGGAGGATGTGGACTGCCTGTTCGAGGTGGACCCGAGTCCGGGGACTGTCTACCCGCGCTTGCACGACCTCGAATCGGGTGGTACCCTCGCGCGCCACGAACTAATCCAGACGAAACAGTACGCCATCCGCGACGAGGACGACGCCGCCGACCAGATCGAACGCGCGATGTACCAGCACCTCGCTGTTGGAATGTTCCTCCGCGCTGCGCTCGAGAATCTCTGATACTGTCGGCTATATGCGCTGAGCACTGTCGGCACCCCGAGGTGCCGAATATCTTCACGTAGTTATAACCGACAGTATGAGGAGGACAACCGCCGGCGCTTCCGACCCGACTGCGCGAGCGACGCGCGAGTGACTCGGCGGGGGCTGTGACTGCGGTCGGGGTTTTCCGGCCGGTCGCGACACCGGCGCTACCCGAACCCGGCGGCGGTTCGGACACGAGAAGGTTCGGCCGACCCGCCGGCCCTATCTTGATTCAGCGAGAGAATCCCGCCAGTCACGGCGGGTGTGAATAAGTGAGGGATGTCATACCGGTGTCCACCCGCAGACCGAGCACTCGGAGGCACCCGTGTCGTGGAGGCCGCCACAGTCTGGACACTGCTTTTTGTTGTAACTCCGCTCCCAGCCCACCTGCCCGGTTTCGTGACCGCGCTGTGCTAGGAACTCGTCGAACAGGTCGTCGCTGCTCGGTGCGGACGCCATACATGCTATGTTATAGCACACCACTATATAGGTCTATTGGTTGTGGTAGATAGTGACTCGTCGTGTCACACGGTGTGCTGTCCCTGTTTTCCCAGGACGATACGACGTGCGGTCGATCCGGCATCGACCGACGGCCGTCCGTCTCG
>CAZUVE010000298.1:0-1726 GCA_964623735.1 uncultured Halobacteriales archaeon
GTGCGGTCGACCTGGTAAACGCTTTCGAACATCCCTATAGCTGTCGCGCTGCATTTACAGCATGCGATTGTCATACACTGGCCAGCCAACCCCAACTCCGAGGCCCCGGACTGGGCGCGAGCGGCCCGACGTCCTCGATACGTTTCTCGAAACCGGAAACGGGTGTATGTGTACGTCGAAACGACCGTGGGAGTCTTGTGTACGGTTGGGAGGGTCCGAGATTCGGGTCTCGGCGCGAGACACCGCTTCCAGGGTGGTTCTCGCGCTCCCCGAGGACCCGGTCCGGTTCCGCGACAGGGCCGACCCGGACGACACCGTCGAGGCCAGCGTGGTCCTGCTGTTGCTCGCACGGGACAGCGACGGGTACGCGCTGGTTCTCTCGAACCTCGCGAACCTGGTCCAGAATCCGGAGTTCGTCGACGCCGTTCTGGCCGACGACCCCGACCGGATCCTCGACCGCATCGAGGTGGAGTGTCTCTGACTGCGTCGCCTGCGACCGCCGCTCCTCCCGCCGGTACGTCCCCGCACGACCAATACCGTTCAGCGACACGGGCGTAACGGTATCCCCGAACCGCCGAACGCGGCCGACTGCGGCGGATCCGGCCGGGAAGTTTTATTATCGCTCTCGTCGAACATGACCACGTATGACATACCCACGCGTACTGGGACACGTCGGGCTGACCGTCGACGATATCGAGGCCGCCTACGAGTGGTACAGAGACGTGCTCGGGTTCACGCCGGTGATGGAACCCTCGACGGTCGTCGCCGGGGCCGACCACTTCGGCGACCTGGCCGAGGACGCGGTGGGCTACGACTTCGGCGAGATGCGGATTGCCCACCTGGCGACGGGAAACCACGTCGGCGTCGAACTGTTCGAGTTCGAGGACACGGAGGGGAAGACCGACACCGACCCGGCCGATCCCGGCCTCTTTCACCTCTGTGTACAGGACCCCGACATCGAGGGGATGATCGAGACGATCCTCGAGACGGGCGGCGAGCAGCTCTCGGACGTCTGGGACATCTTCCCCGAGTACCCGGAGTACAAGATGTGCTACTGCGCCGATCCGTGGGGTAACGTCGTCGAACTCCACTCGCGCGGGTACGAGCACATGCACGCCAACCTGGCCGAGGACGACCCGCCCGCCAGGTAGTGCGGGACGAGTTATTTGCGACCTGGTCCGGATGTTCGTCGCCGGCGCCGTGTTGCTGGTGCCCGTCCACAACCGCGCTGGCGGGTTCGCCCGCCAACGGCGTGCTCGCACTGCCAATGCCCGTCGGGTTGCTCGCGGGGCTGGCCTCGGTTGCCTGTCTCCGGGGGCGCTCGTGCTGTGGCCCCCCGGATGCACGCACTCGCCGGGGCCTCCGACGAGCGTCGCGATCCGGTCGGAGTCGATCGCCTCCCGGACGTGGCACGTCTGGAATCCCTGTACCGGCCGCCTCGGACCGGCGGGTCCCGACCTGTCCCTCCGGACCTGTGGTACAGACTGCTGTCGGGCGATCGCGACCCCGCGGGCGCGGTCGACGGCCCTCACCCGCGCCGCCGGACGGCGTCTGCCACCGCCTCGATCGTGGCGGTCATGCTGTCCGGGGCGGCGACGCCCTCGCCGGCAATGTCGTACGCCGTCCCGTGCAGCGTCGTTCCGCGAACGAACGGCAACCCAAGCGTGAGTCCGGTCGCGGCGACGCCGCCGCCCTCGACGTGGCTGTTGACGAACACGGGGATGTG
>CAZUVE010000299.1:0-1725 GCA_964623735.1 uncultured Halobacteriales archaeon
GTGACTGACACAGAGAGCAGGTAGCTTGCGCGTGTTCCCCGTGGGAATTGCCAGGGCACTGCGGAATACAGAAGGTCAAACATCGATCGAATACTCCCGAAAGCGTTTGTCTCTATTCACCGTGGACCGTCCTGACAACTTTCAGAGGTGATAATCTACAGCGTGCAACAGTCAGAGGATCTATGGAGTACTCGCACTCTGTTCAGTTCACGCCATGACAAGTCAATCAGCCGGTAGGGTGGTGCTTAGCTGACAGGTGATCTTTTAGCAGGTTAGCAGGCGATGACAGCGTGGGGTTAGCAGGCGATGAGTTGTCCGTTCTCTCGGGGTTGGAGAGTATCAGTAGGCGACTCCCCTTCACGTGTTTTCCGGATAACGCGGGACTCGTCGATGTAGTATGCGACACTGTATCTGGCTCGTATGATTGGGGTCGGTGTTCCGTCCTCCGTGACCGGAGATGATTCCTCCGACAACCACTCGACAAAAAAGTGGACACGATAGCCACCATTCACCTGTTCAGTCTTTATCGGGTCAATAAAATTAATACCGGGATAGTCAGGGTTCAGTGCGGGAGCGAGGGTGTACTCGTAATCTGCAAGAAACTCAGCTACCGACGCTGAATTGAACTCGGCAGGCCGGGCCGGCAACCCCTCAACATCTGGTGAGCGTGGACACGCCGCAGGAAGAGATTCCTCGGATGGCGGTGCCTCCGTCCCTGGTGCCAGCGAATCAGTGACACACCCACCCAGTGACGTGACGAGTGTGCAACCGACGACGAGCATCTGCCGTCGAAACATATGTTCAACTGCTCCCTTGCAGCAGGACGCTGTACCGTGGAGGGGTCCGTCAGGGCGGTGCATACCGGCAGTGGCCCGTGGCGCTGGAAATATTTTTTGTTGGCCGACAGGTCGGCACACGTATAGCGAACCACCCGATCGGACACGTCCGGACCTGGATTCACTCGGCCCGCTTGCCGTCGGCGTCAGGTCTTTCCCCCGAGCAATAGGACGTAGTTGTGGACGACGAGGAGGCCGTACCACAGCGTCGCGGCGAGCAGGAAGTCGAAGTCCCTCGGGGTCGGAAGTCCCCGCACGAGCCCGACGACGACCAGGGCGTAGGTCGTGCCGGCAGCCAGGACGCCCGGGACACCCGCGACGCCGTAGAGGGCCACGGTCACCGGGTGCAACTCGCTGACGGTCGGGACGTAAAAGAACCACACCGTTGCGACCAGATCGAGCGCCCAGACGCCGACGAACCCCGCCCACAGCAGCCGCCAGCCCCGCCAGTCCCGGCTGTACCGCCGGGCCAACAGGTCGTCGATGTTCTCCTCCCGGAGCACCACGAGAGCCCGCCAGAACCGGTCGAACAGGACTGCCGGACCGACCACGACAGCCACTGCCAGCAGTAACCGGAACCCAGGGAGTGGCGTCCAGTACTCGGCACCGACTGCGAACAGGGCGGCCACGACCGCGAATTGTACGTGGTTGCGTTCCCATTCGGGTGCGGGTGCGTGCGCTGTGGGACCGAATCGCGTCGTGTCGGGAGGTAGCGCTGCCACGCTTTTGAGCGTTGCTCCGCGTTGCTGACGCTGAAAATTGGAACGGGGACTTCGGCTGTCAGCGAGTGTCACTCTGTTGACTGTCTCCGCTGTAACGAACGATTCGTTTCATCCGCTATTCGAGCAAATCGTCGTGCAAGACTCGCGCCCTCCATCTTTTATACCAT
>CAZUVE010000300.1:0-1711 GCA_964623735.1 uncultured Halobacteriales archaeon
TCAGTCGAAATGAAACCGTAACCGCCAGTGTCGTGGAAGAAATCCACCTTACCGTTTGCCATTGCAAACATACGTTAACCCGGGAGAGGCATAACCCTTCCGAGAGTCGTGGTACCACGGACGTCGCCGAGTATCTCGCCGGGCTCGATTGTTCCGGAGTGGGGCAGAGGGGTAGCAGTCCGTCGGCCTCCCCCCAAGGTCTGGTCGTCGACGAGTCCGCTCCTGCCGTCCACGTGCCGGTACGTGGGGTGATCTCGTGGACCGACCAGTCGGGAGCGAAGGCGGAGTCGGTCTCCGGGTCCTCCGGCGCCGGCGTGGGCGTCGTGTTGGCGGTCGGCGTCCCGCCCGGAGTTCACTTTCGCCGAGGTTTGCGAAGGTTCTTGAACCGAGGGGAACTAACCCATGGTCACCGGATGGCTCGCGCGGACGACACGGAACTCATCGGCAGATTCGAGGAGTTCTATCGGAACTACTACCGCAACGCGATCGGGGAACTCGCACAGCAGTACCCCACCGAGGAGAAGTCACTCTACGTCGACTGGGGAGATCTCTACCGCTTCGATCCCGACCTGGCCGACGACGTCCGAAGCAAGCCACAGCAACTTGTCGAGTACGCAGAGGAGGCGTTGCGGCTGTACGACCTGCCCGTCGACGTCTCGCTGGGCCAGGCCCACGTCCGGATCGAGAACCTCCCGGAAAAGACGGGCATCCGCGAGATCCGTCACGACCACCACGGGCGGCTCATTGCCGTCCAGGGGATCGTCCGCAAGGCGACCGACGTCCGTCCCAAGGTCACCGACGCCGCCTTCGAGTGCCAGCGGTGCGGGACACTGACGCGCATCCCGCAGACCGACGGCGACTTCCAGGAACCCCACGAGTGCCAGGGCTGTGAGCGACAGGGACCCTTCCGCATCAACTTCGACCAGTCCGAGTTCGTCGACGCCCAGAAGCTCCGGATTCAGGAGTCCCCCGAGGGGCTGCGCGGCGGCGAGACCCCGCAGAACATCGACGTCAACATCGAGGACGACATCACCGGCGAGGTGACCGCCGGCGACCACGTCGAGGTGACGGGAACGCTCAAACTCGACCAGCAGGGCAGCGACCGCGAGAAGTCGCCCATGTTCGACGTCTACATGGACGGCGTCTCGGTCTCCATCGAGGACGAACAGTTCGAGGAGATGGACATCACCGACGCCGACAAGCGGGAAATCGTCGAACTCTCGAACGAACCCGACCTCTACGAGCAGATGCAGGGCGCCATTGCGCCCTCGATCTACGGCTACGAGACCCAGAAGCTGGCGATGGTCCTCCAGCTCTTTTCGGGGGTCACCAAACACCTTCCCGACGAGTCCCGCATCCGCGGTGATTTGCACATGCTCCTGATCGGGGATCCCGGAACTGGAAAGTGTTTGAAATACGATACCAAGGTCTGGCTTGGAGATGGACGCAGGGAGGAAATCGGGCATGTAGTGGAAGAACATCTTGATGACCCCAAGCCAGTTGATGATGGCGTCTACGATACGGTCGATATTCCGGTTCCATCGGTCACCGAGGACGGTCAGGTCGTCCAGCGTCGGGCGACGAAGGTTTGGAAACGGGACGCACCCGACCGGATGTACCGGATCGAGACAGCGAGCGGTCGGACCCTCGAAGTCACACCGTCCCACCCGCTCTTTGTGCAGTCGGATGGTCGACTGACACCACGGAAAGC
>CAZUVE010000301.1:0-1667 GCA_964623735.1 uncultured Halobacteriales archaeon
CGGGGGCGGGGGTGGCGGGGGCGGGAGCACCACACAACTCGGGTCGGACGACGAACCCCCGCTCGACCTCTCCTCTGCGTCGGCCGAGTTCGGCGAGGTTCAGACGGACGAATCGGAGACCACGACCATCACCGTGACCAACGACGGTGCCCAGACGGTGACCGTCGAACAGATCGAGTCCACCGAGTCCGCGTTCACACCCGAGACGAGCGGTTTCAGCCTCGACCCCGGCGACTCGGAGACGGTTCCGGTCCGCTTCGATCCCGACGAGCCGGGGACTTACGACGCGACGCTCCGTCTCAGAACCGACGCCGGAACCCTCTCGGTGCCACTCAGGGGACGAACCCTGGGCGAGACAACCGCCGACGTGAGCGTCTCGACGACGCTCGAACCGGACCGTCGGGTGGTCGAGGTGGCCGTCACCGACCCGGAACCCGGGGCGCCCGTCCGGGTGCCACTGCCCGGTGACCGACTCGACCGGTCCGGCGTCGACGCGGCGTTCGAGGACCTCACTCTGACGCCCAGCGCCTCCGAGGATTTCGAGTTGCGGATCATTACGAGCCCGGAGCCACTATCGACCACCCGTGAGTTCGGCCCCCGGGAGACGAACGGCACCGTCCCGCTGACCTTCGCCAACATCACGAAGACGATCGCCGATCGCCAACTCCAGGCCGTGACAGTGCGGGCCCGCGTCTCGAAGGCCCGGCTCGCGGAACTGGGCGCGCGCCCGGAGACGGTCGTGCTGTTCCGATACGAGGGCAACCGCTGGGTTCCGAAACAGACCAGAGTCGTCGCCGAGACCGACAACACAGTCGTCGTCGCGGCCACTGCCGAGGGGCTCTCGGAGTGGACGGCCGCGGCTCGCCGTCCGCAGTTCAGCATCAACGACGCGATCATCGACGTGCAAACGGCGACGGTCGGAGACACCGTCACGATCCAGACGTTCATCGAGAACACCGGCGGCGCCGACGGACTGTACGAGGCGGAACTGCTCATCGACGAGACCGTCGTCGATCAGCGACAGACGAGCATTCCACCGGGCGGGACCGCACAGTTGAATTTCCCCCGCTCGTTCGAGGCCCCACAGACCTACGAGGTACGGGTCAACAACTTCACGGTCGGCGAGGTGACGATTAGCCCATCCTCCGAAGGTGACGGCGAAACAGAAACTGCGACCGCCGACTCGCCGGACGGTCTGCTGGAAGACGGCGAACTGGGAGGGCTCAGTCCGGTCGCCGTGGGTGTCGTGATCGCACTGGTAGTTGCGGCCCTGTTGCTCGCGTGGGGGTTCCGCCAGCGCGAGTGACTCCCGTCGTGACGCAGACGGATTGGCCCAACTGTGTACCGGTACGACCGTACGCCGTCGTGCGGTCGACCCGGCAACGACCCACAGCACCGCATCAGACGGTCGGGGTGGTGGCTGGCGCGACCTCTTCCCGGTCGACCGTTGCGGCGGCGAGTTCGAGCGTGACGCGTCCACCGTCAGTCTGCTCACCGAAGACCAAGACACCGCCCGATTCCTCCGCGACCAGGTGTGCAAGCCAGAGGCCGACACCGCTAGCGTGCTCCAGGCCCGTTTCGCGATCGGTCCCGATGACCGCCTGTTCCGATTCGGGGATTCCCGGGCCGTCGTCCGCGACAGTGAGCCTGACTGTCTCGTCTTGCTG
>CAZUVE010000302.1:0-1660 GCA_964623735.1 uncultured Halobacteriales archaeon
TCGAACATCCCTATAGTCC
Source organism: uncultured Halobacteriales archaeon (assembly GCA_964623735.1). GTDB lineage: Archaea > Halobacteriota > Halobacteria > Halobacteriales > Haloarculaceae > SW-9-67-25. The sequence goes on from CAZUVE010000302.1 coordinate 20, forward strand.
GTCGGGCTCCCCCCTCTCCGGTCACTTCTCGTCGATCGGCAGTTGCTCGTACTCGGTGCGGTCTTCCCCGGACGCGGACGCGAACGCAAGCGGCCGGACACGGGAGAGGGTCTTGACGGTCCGCGGCCCGACGACGCGGGACGAGACGAGCCACTCGCCGGAGGACCACTCGAACCCGATGGTGTCGCGGGTCAGCGTCCACTCGCCGTCCGGCACCGCGTCGCGGGGGAGCGTCTGCGGGTCGGTCCCTCGAGAAGTAGTCCCCGTGATCCGGGCGGGTCGGCCGTCATCCCGGTTTTGCTACGTCGACCGCGTAGTTATACTGCCGGCTACGTCGTCACCCGGAGGTCCGACAGCGGCCGCACGGCGTCGCGCGGCGGCGCGTCGAACCGGTCGGGATGACAGAGCGCGGCGAGGAACTCCAGGGCGTCGACCAGCCGTGGCCCCGGCCGATTGACGTAGTGGTGGCCGTCGACTGCGTAGGCCCGCCCCTCGCGGACCGCCGTCAGGTCCGCCCACCCCCCGCGGTCGGTCAGGTCTGCCAGGTTCTCCGCGGTCTGGTCGAGGCCGAACCCGCAGGGCGAGACGGCCAGCACCTCGGGGTCGTACTCCCGGAGCGTCTCCCACTCGCGGGGTCGGGAGCGGTCGCCGCGCTCGGCCAGTCCGTACTGCCCGCCGGCGAGGTCGACCATCCCCGGGATCCAGTGGCCGGCGACCATCACCGGAGCGGTCCAGTCCAGCACTGCTACCCGTGGGCGCCGCTCGACGGTGTCGACCTGCCGCTCGACGGCGTCGATCCGCGCCTCGAGGTCGGCGACCAGGTCGCGGGCGCGATTCTCGCGGCCCAGCGCCGCGCCGATCCGCTCGATGTCCGCCAGCACGTCCGCGAGGCTGTGCGGGTCGGTCGTGAGCACCTCCGCGTCCAGGCCCAGCTCGTCGACGGCCCCCCGGACGCGGACCGCGTCGACCGCACACACGTCACAGATCCCCTGCGAGATGACCACGTCCGGATCGAGGGCCGCGAGCGTCTCGCGGTCGATCTCGTAGACGCCGCCCTCCGCGACGGCCTCCTGGACCTGGTCGTCTATCTCGGTGCTGGAGGCGTCGGGGTCGACCCGCGAGCGGTTGACCGCCGGGCGCTCGCGCGCCGCCGGCGGGTAGTCACACTCGTGTGAGACGCCGGCCGGTTCGATCCCGAGGGCGTAGACAATCTCGGTCGCCGACGGGAGCAACGAGACGACACGCATACCGGTTACAGGGGAGCCACGGACAAAAAGCCGCCGCGTCGGAACGCGGCGCGGAAGGGCGTGGTCAGGTGTCTGGGCGCGCTGTAGGGAGGATGGGGTGGTCTGAGGCCGTTGAGCCTGCGCGCCCACACGGTTTCGAGTCGCCAGCACTCATAAAAACCCGTCAGACGTGCGCGTGACGCCGGCGAGCGGCGGGCAGTTTTTATTCGCGGGCCGCCAGAAACTGGTATGACCTGGGACGACCTGTTCGACGGCGCAGGTCCCTACAGAACGACCGTCGCGGACGTGCGCGAGGCGCTCGCCGCCCGCCGGAAGCAGGATGGCTAATACGGATTGCTGTAACTGTGTACCAGTACGACCGCACGACAGCGTACGGTCGATCCGGCAATGACTT
>CAZUVE010000303.1:0-1657 GCA_964623735.1 uncultured Halobacteriales archaeon
CGGGGATTCCCGGGCCGTCGTCCGCGACAGTGAGCCTGACTGTCTCGTCTTGCTGTGTCACCGACACTTCGATGGTCGGCTCCGTGACGTGAACACAGGCGTTCTCGATCAGCGTGGCGACCGCGTATTCGAGCGTGGAGATGGCCCAGGCGGACTGTCGTGCCGGCGCGTCCAGCCGGATCTCGGCCTCGGAAAACTGCTGGCGGTGTTCCTCGGCTGCGCTCGCAACGATGTCGACAACGTCGACCTCGATCACCCCCTCCTCGGCACTCTCCACCACCCGGTCCATCCGGTTTGCCTTCCTCGAGTGAGCCATCAGTTTGTCGATCATCTCGAGCCCCGTGTCGGCGAGGTCGGTCTGCTGGTCTTGCTCCACCTCCGGTATCATCTCGAGATACCCCTGGATAACCTGGAGGTCGTTCTGGACGTTGTGCCGGAGCACGCGGTTGAGAACGCTCAGTCGTCGCTCCCGTTTCTGAATGATATCCTCGCGGGTCTTGAGCCCGCTGGCCAGGCTGTTGAACCCCTCGCTGATGCGGTCCCACTCCTCGGCCGCCGACAGGGAGAGTCTGCGGTCGAACTGCCCGTCGACCAGTGCCTGGAAGCCATCGAGCAGGCGCTGGGTCTGCCTGAGGTTGGTCCGGTACTGCCAGCCGCCCAGTCCGAGCATCGACACGAGCACGACGACCAGGCTGGCGGCCTGCACGACTTGGAGCTCGCGCAACTGGGCCGTGAGAGCGGCGCGGTCACGCTGGAGAGTGAGCCGCCAGGTCGGCCCCTTCCCGGCCGGGTCGATTGTGGCGTCGGCGGTGAGTTTCCTGTTGAACTGGGTTTCGGCCGGCGCGAGGACCGCACGGTCGCGCTCCAGTGCCGGTGCGGTCACGTTCACTGCCTGTCCCTCCCGGCGAACCGTGTTCAGCGGCTGAAAAATCTGTGCTTCCGGCGCCCCGACAGTGTCGGTTCCGGTTCCGACCCGGAGTGCCGCAACGACAACCCCGTCCTGTGTCGACTGGCCGTCCTCGATCTGTGGGTGGAGCGGGACGGCCATCGTGACCACGTAGACGTTCCCCGAGAGACGCTCGGGGGCGGCGACGTATGCGTTCCCGTCGAGTGCCTCCTGGACGTACGTGCGGTTGGAGACGTCGCGGCCGATGACCGCCTCGCGACGGTCGATCTGCCCCCGGAAGTCCATGACCGTCCCGTTCGGCGCGATCACCTGCGCGGCGAAGAACTCGGAGCTGTTGACGAACTGATCGATCGGCGTCTTCGTCCGGTTCAGGGTCAGGTCTGGCTCGGAACCTAGGTTCTCCAGTCGTACAAGCCGTTCGGTGAGTTCCGTCTGCACCTGTCCCGCGGTCAGGGTCGCGGTCTGCTGGAGTTCCGTCTGCTCCTGTGTGACGATCTGTTTTTTCGCCAGTTCCGTACTTCCCAGGACAACCCCACCCAGCACCACGATGATCAGCAACAGGACCAACGCGTACCGTGTCCGGAGACGCATGTCTGTCCATGCGATGCCACCGGTATAACTGTCACGCCGCGCGAACGTGTCCAGACAACTCCTACTGTCGGCTCCGGGGGCGTGTGCAGTATCGGTACCACAAGGTGTCGAGTCTTCTTATACTGCCGGCTGTAAGTCTGTTAAGAATTTCGCCACCCC
>CAZUVE010000304.1:0-1649 GCA_964623735.1 uncultured Halobacteriales archaeon
CCCGGTTCGTCGACGACGAAGTTGACCACGCCCTCGAAGGCCGCCTGCTTTTTGACGCGGAACGAGAAGGTCTCGCCGCGCCGGTTGTCGAGGAAGACGCCGCGGGCGGTATCGAGGATCTCCTGGCGGTGCAGCAGCTCCGAGAAGTGCTCGAGGTCGTGGACCGTCGCGGCCAGTTCGCCGTGGCGGTGTTCGGGTTCGGCGCCGGGAAAGAGGGTGACGACCGCGTCGGCCACCCGGTCGGTCACCTCCGTGTCGTAGACGGGCGCCGTGATCTCGACGTCGACGCTGTAGATCACGTCTCCGTCCCCTCCCGGATGACTGTCCGGACGCGGTCGTGAAACGCCCCGAGCGAACCGTCGTTCGCGATCGTGACGTCGGCCCGGTCGATGGCCTCGTCCATCCCGAAGCCGAGTTCGCGCTGGTCGCGCTCGGCGAGCGCCTCGCCGCCCTCGTCGGCGCCGGCGTCCCGCCCGCGCAGGTCGAGCCGCTCGGCGCGCGTCTCGAATGACGCCTCGACGCAGACGAGCAGGAAGTCCTCGCCGAAGGCGTCCTCGAAGATGTCGACCTCGGTCCCGGAGCGGATGCCGTCGACGAGGACCGTCCCGGCGTCCTCCAGGCGGTTCCCGACGATCGGGAGCGACCGCTCGGCGATGGCACCGGGGCCATCCTCCTCACGTAGCGCCCGTGCGACCTCGCCGTGGTGGGTCGCTGGATCCAGCCCCCTGTTGTGACACTCCTTGCGGATGACGTCCCCCATCGTGACGACCGGCACACCCATCTCCGCCGCCACCTCGGCGGCTTCGCTCTTGCCGCTCCCCGGGAGACCCACGGTGCCGATGACCTGCATGGAGATTGGTTCTCTCGGCCGGGAAAAAAGGGCTACGCTCGCCCGCTCGAGACCCCGCCCACGACAGCGGTCGGACGGTAGACGCCCCCGCGCGGTTCGACAGCCCCACTCGCGTCACTCGGTCAGAGGGACCCGGATTGCGACGCCCGGGTAGGGTGTCCGGTCGTACGGACCGACAGGCTTGTGTCTGCGCCGGTGTACCTCCCGGCATGCTCGAGTTCGACGGTGTCGCAGTCGTGACGGGTAGTGCGGGCGGGATCGGCGAGGAGGTCGCGCGGGCGTTCGGCGCGGCCGGCGCGTCGGTGGTCGTGGCCGACATCGACGGCGACGGCGCACACGCTGTTGCGGAGGCTGTCAGTCGCAGGACGGCCGGGTCCGCGACCGCGGTCGAGACAGACGTCACAGACGAGGCAGACGCCGCCGCGATGGTCGCGACAGCCGTCGACCAGTACGGCCAACTGGACGCCGCGGTCAACAACGCGGCCATCGCCGGTGCCGTGGCGCAGACGGCCGAGTACTCCGAGAGCGACTTCGAGCGCGTGCTCGACGTGAACCTCACCGGGGTCTACCGGTGTCTGAAACACGAACTCCGCGCAATGGCCGACCAGGAGCGGGGCGCGGTCGTGAACGTCGCCTCCGTGCTGGGACGGGCGGGGTACGAGTCGGCTCCGGCCTACGTCGCGGCGAAACACGGCGTCGTCGGCCTGACGCGGGCCGCAGCACAGGAGCAGGCCGACCGGGGTGTGCGCGTCAACGCCGTCTGTCCGGGGTTCACCGACACCCCGATGCTCGACGAGGT
>CAZUVE010000305.1:0-1635 GCA_964623735.1 uncultured Halobacteriales archaeon
ATATAGATTCGCCAGTCGCACACTATAGACGGTGTATTCAACACGATGCACACTCCTTGCGGACGTATCACGTAGTTGAACTCACCTCGTCAAGTGGTTTGGAATCCGCCCTGACCGATGCGTAAACTCGTTCGGCCCATTCGCGGGCGATGGGCGAGTCCGTATCGACGAACACCTGCATCTGTCCGGTCGCCTCGTCGTAGCCGCCGATACCGACGCACTCGTCGAAAATCGCAAGCCCGTAGGGGAGGTCCTCGCGTGTCCGGAGGGTCAAGTCCCCACGATCGAGCGCCTCGGTCGCTCGATCGGGGTACGTCTCGAAGAGTTTCTCGACGATGTGCGGGAGGTAGATGATCTCGGTCTTGGTGTCGTCGAACATCCGCTCGTGGAACTCACCGAGCACGAGCGGCGCCATGTGCGTCGTATTGAACCCACGGAACGTCTCCGACTCGCCGAGCAACGCGATGAACCGTTCGACCGGTCGGTAGGGATCGTCCGGCTCCGCGACTGTGACGGTCGCGTCGACGAACGGTTCGACGACGAACTCCTGGTGGTCCTCGCAGATGACGTCCAGAAGCGGCGCCAGCCGGTGGACGGTCCGAACGTTCGCCTCGAACCGGAGCACCTCGTCGGCGACGGCCTCGCCACGCCCCGTCAACTGGAACCGTCCCTCGACCTTTTCGACGAATCCCTGCTCGTCGAGCCACTGCGTCAGGCGGTGACTCGTCGCCCGCGAGACGTCCAACTGGTTTTCGATCTCACGACGGTCGAGCGGCTCCGCGCGAAGCGCTTCCAGCACCGGCCCGTGTCGCACGATGTCACCCAGCAGGTCCGTCTCGACGCGCTCACCCGCCGCGTCGAGCCGCCGGCCGAGGTACTGCTGGTTTCGCGCGTTCTCTAGGACGGCCTCCAGGATCGGCGAGCCGGGTGGTGGATGCTCGTCGTCGGGCGTTCGTTCGCCTTCGGGGACGTCTCTGTAATGCGATTCGTCCTCGGTGGAGTCACTGTGACGTAGTTCGTCTTCGCGGGAATTCATGTGGTTCACTAGCTAGGTAGTAGATAGCATGGATAGTAATTCTATCCGTTCGCGGCGCGAAACGCGTTTCACGCCCTGAAACAGTGCGTATGCCGTCGAACATGTCTCCGTGAATGAGGTTAACAGTCCCACAGCCCACCAACTGTGTATGGCACACCCGACCATCGACGACGAAGGAATCGAACAGTTCGAAGACGGTCTACACGGCGATCTGATCGATCCCGACGATCCCGACTACGACGACGCCCGCGCCGTCTGGAACGGGATGATCGACAAGCATCCCGCGCTGATCGCCCGGTGTCGCGGCGCTGCGGACGTCGTCACCGCGGTGGAGTTCGCCCGCGAGAACGACCTCCTCGTGGCGGTGCGCGGTGGCGGCCACAACGTCGCCGGCACGGCCGTCTGCGACGATGGCCTCGTCATCGATCTCTCGGAGATGACGGGCGTACGGGTCGATCCCGACACACAACGGGCGTGGGTTCAGGCCGGTGCCACGTGGGCCGACGTAGACCACGAGACGCAGGCGTTCGGCCTCGCCACCCCTGGCGGCGTCGTCTCGGACACAGGCGTCGCGGGGCTCACGCTGGGCGGCGGCATCG
>CAZUVE010000306.1:0-1602 GCA_964623735.1 uncultured Halobacteriales archaeon
CTCGCGTTCGCCCGCGAGTACGACGGCCACGCCGACGGGCGCGTCCGGACGATGTTCACCCCGCACAGCCTGACGACGGTCGACGAGGGGTACTTCCGGGAGTTCCTCCCGGCGGCCCGCGAGGCGGAGGTTCCCGTTCACACCCACGCAAACGAGACCGAGGGCGAGGTCGATCCCATTCTCGAGGAACACGGGCGGCGTCCCCTGGCGTGGACGGACGACTTCGGCCTGCTCGACGCGGAGACGTACGTCGCCCACGCCGTCCACGTCGACGCGGCCGAGATCGACCTCCTCTCCGAGCGCGGGACCGCGGTGGCACACTGCCCGGCGGCGAACATGAAGCTCGCCAGCGGGATAGCACCGGTCCAGGCGATGCTCGACGCCGGCGTGACCGTCGGCCTCGGGACGGACGGGCCGGCCTCGAACAACAATCTCGACATGTTCGAGGAGATGCGCGACGCCGCGATGGTGGGCAAGCTCGCTGCCGACGACGCGAGCGCGGTCAACGCCGCGACGGCACTCGAGCTGTCGACGCAGGGCAGCGCCGCCGTGCTGGGACTCGACAGCGGCCGGATCGAGGTGGGCGCAGACGCCGACCTCGCGGTGGTCGATCTCGCGGCCCCCCACCTGACCCCACAACACGACCTCGTGAGCCACCTCGTCTACGCCGCCACGGGCAGCGACGTCCGCCACACGGTGTGTGACGGGCAGGTCCTGATGCGCGACCGCGAACTGCTGACCGTCGACGAGGCGGCGGCACGGCGGGAGGCAACCGACCGCGCAGAGGCACTCTTCGATCGGGCAGACACGTGATGGATTAAACGGTAGAACCGCCCGATAAATCGTATCTGCCGATCTGCGTCGGTCTTATCCGAACCGCGTTCGGCCGGAAACGGCCTGAACGAGAGGGGGTCTTTATGCGGGTCTCGACCCCGGTTCCGGACAACGATGCCCACGAAACTGTTTGCGTTGTACGCCGCTGTCGCCGTGGTGCTCGTCGCTGTCGGACCGGGAATCGCCGCGGCGGCGGCCGCCGACGCCGGCAACGCGCCGGGCAATGCTCCTCTCGAGGTCGGTATCAACCAGGCCACCGACGACGGGAGCGTCACGGTCGATGTAACGAGAGACGAGACGGGTGTCGAGGACGCCAACGTATCGGTGGAAGCGAACGAAACCTACGCCGGCGAGGGCGACTACACGACAGACGACGACGGAATCGTCGGTCTCCCGGCCCCCGAGGAGAACGTCACAATCGACGTGACCGCCGAGGCCCACGACCGGACCGCCAGCGCGACGGCCAATCTGACGGCAGTCGAGGAGTTCGTCGAGCGAGAGCCGTTCGGTCAGCTGGTCTCGTCGTTCGTCCGCACACTGCTCGACTCGGACGTCGACAGGATCGGCCCCTACGTCGCGTCGTTCGCGGTGGAGAACAACCCCGGCAACGCCCCGGACAACGCCGGCCCGCCGGGCTTCCTGACCGGCGAGGAGGATGGTGACGACCGCGGTCCGCCCGGGGACGCGGGCCCACCCGAGGACGCTGGCCCGCCCGACGAGGCAGATGACGACGCGGACGACGACCGCGGTCCACCCGACGACGCCGGT
>CAZUVE010000307.1:0-1579 GCA_964623735.1 uncultured Halobacteriales archaeon
TGCTGTGCGTTCGGTCCGTGTGGTTGTGTTCGTCGGTCATCTCAGTCGTCTCCCAAGCCAGTGGCACCGGCCCGTGCGTGGTCGGTCACCCCGGGCGCCTCCAGACAGTCCAGCCAGTCGAGCATGTGCTCGCCCACGTAGTTCAGGAAGGCACCGTTCTCGTAGTCGTCGAAGTCCCCGGCGGCGAGTTCCCGGCCCATCGCCTCGAAGACGCCCGCATACGTCGAGGCGTCCCCGCCGACGTCGTCGACGACCTCCCAGACGTGCTCGTTGAGTTCCAGGCCGTGGACCTCGTTGGTGAGATCCGAGAACGTCGAACGGGGGGCCTTGTTGTGCTCGCAGAGCGGGAAGCCGTTGATGATCTGCTTGTCGAGCACGTCGCAGGCACGCTTGAGAAAGACGCCCGACCAAATGTCGTCGAAGCGGCCCACGTCCCAGGGATTGTCGTCCATCGGGAGCTGGTAGAACGCGGGGACGACCTCCCGGCGGAACGCGAGGTTCATCGAGCAGACGGTGAGGTACTGCCCCTCGGCGACGACGAAGTCGCCCTCGAAGTCCCCGGCGCTCGTCCGGGTCTGGGCCTGTCCGTCCAGGTCACCGTCCATCAGGATCCGGACGGCGTCCAGGTCCGGGACGTTCGTCCACAGCCCCTGGGAGGCGACCACGTCGTCGACGACTGTCTGCGAGGTGTCGACGGTTTCGTCCATCGCGCTGTAGGGGTACCCCCGCGGATAGAGGCCGTGGTCCTCGGCGTTCTGATAGAGGACGTTCACCCACCGCTCGTCGGAGCGGACTTCCTCGACTGCCCCCTCGTACTGGAGATTCCGGAGGTGCCGGCCGAAGAAGTCAAAGTCCGCGTGGGGCCGGGTGTCGTCGTCGATGAAGACGCCGTACGGGAAGTCGTTGGCCCACAGATAGAGGAGGCCAAAGGAGGTCTGGGCGTGGCTGGCCTCGGGAACGAGATGCGCGTACTCGCCGGCGCCCTGCCGGTCGAGCCACCGCTCCCGGCGGGTGCCGTCGAACACCTCCCCCGAGATCCCCAGGTCGGCGAGCATCGCTTCCATCGCGTCCGTCTCGCAGAAATCCTCCGTCACTAGTACGGTGTGCAACCGGTCGGTGTCGAACCCGTGCTCGCGGGCGTTCTCGACGTAGGCCCTGAGACACTCGTACTCGCGTATCGTGGGCACGATGAGGCAGACGTCCCCGCGTTTCGCTGTCATCGTCTGTCCCGAGATTCTTTAGGCAACCCTAAAATGTCTGTCGATTTAGGTCGGCCAAAAGGCGGGTGCCTGGCGGGGACAGGGGCAATCCCACGGGGGTTGTCCGCACGGCCGGGAGCGCGTGCCGGACTGCGCGAGCGGGGAGCGACAGCGAGCCGTGAGTCGCGAGCAGGACCGTCTCGCGCGGCAAGCACTGCACCGAGCGAAGCGAGGGACGCGCGCAACGAGCGCCGGAGGGTCCAGCGGCCGGGGGCGTTCTGGCCGACATCCGAATCCGCGCGAGAGTATCAGACTCAGACAACGGTTCCGAGACCGACCGAAACGAACACAACGGCGGCGCGAGAGGGTGGGGCATGGAC
>CAZUVE010000308.1:0-1532 GCA_964623735.1 uncultured Halobacteriales archaeon
GGTCACCCGCGACGAGTTCGGTCGCCCCCACCGCCTCGTAGTACCGGTCGAGGGGAATGTTGGCCGGATACTCCCGGAGGTCGTGGACGACGTCGCTGTCGAAACCCGCCGAGAGGACGCGCGCGTGCTGGCGGACGTGGCTGCCCCCGCGGCGCTCGTCGATGTCCAGGATGGCGTCGACGACCCGCCTGACGACCTCGATTCCGGGGTTCCCCCGGCGCCCGCTCTCGTAGTCCGAGACGACCGAGGGGGAGACGTCCAGTTCCGAGGCCAGGTCCGTCTGTGCGATCTCGAAGTCCGTGCGCCACTTGCGTAGCGTCGCGCCCGGATCGTCGCTGAGCGCCACCTCGCCGGCGATCTTCTCTGCCAGTTCGTCGCGCGGCCCGCGCATCGACGCTACTCTCTCCCGACCGCCGGAAAAGCGTACCGAAACACCGTTCGACAACTGACGTACGCCCGCCGGCGCGTCGCCGGAAACCGGGAGGTTTTGTGCTCGCACCCGAATGCCGGGACGTGTCACGGCCGAGGATCACGACCCACCCCGTCGCCGACACGGACACGGGCCACCTGACGGAGTTCCTGTACGACGACGGCGGGAACGACGGGACGCTCGTGTGTGCCGGCCACGCGGGCGACGTCGAACCGGGGACCGGCGAGCAGGCGGTCGAACTCGCAACGCGGCTGGGTGCGACCTGCTGGGCCTGTTTCGGCTACGACGACGACGGTGCCTTCGAGGCGTTCCACCCGCCGTCCTCGTCGATCTCCCCCGCGGAGTACCCGCTGCTCGGGCGGATCGCCGACCGGGGGTTCGCGCGGGTGGTCAGCCTCCACGGGCTCGGAAGCGAGGGCGTCCTCGTCGGCGGCGCGCTTGACGAACGGGCCAAAGAGCGGGTCCGCGACCGGCTGGCCGGCGCGCTGACCGCCGACGTCGAGACTGTCTCGTCGGGACAGTACGCGGGGACGAGCCCCGAGAACTTCGTGAACTGGCTGGCCGCCGACGGCGGCGGTCTCCAGCTCGAACTGTGCGAACGCGCCCGGACTGCCGAGTCCGACGCGGTGCTCGACGTCCTCGCGGGCGCGATCCGGGACGGGACGCTCTGACCGGGACGGCCGTCGTTCCCGGCCATCGTGGCGGTTCTCCGGGACATACGGCCCGGGGAGGGAGGCGAGACGTTCAGACTGCCTGGTCTCTCTGCCGTCCGATACTGTCTTTAGTCTCTTGATCGTCTGTATTGGTAGAGATGGGACGCTTGACACTCTCCGGTACGGGCCACGTACGATCGTCGAACCCGGGGCTCTCTGAGTGGCCTCGGGCCCGCGCTTCGAGACGTTCGGGGCCAGCGACCTGTCGCACGTCCGTTTTGGCCGTACCAGGCTGTACCGACATCGACCGACACAGAGAGACCGTAACGGTGATCTGATGGACTGGACGGAGAAGTATCGTCCGACGACCCTCTCGGAGGTGCGGGGGAACAACTCGGCACGCGACGACCTCCGGGAGTGGGCCGGGACGTGGGACGACCACCGCGAGG
>CAZUVE010000309.1:0-1505 GCA_964623735.1 uncultured Halobacteriales archaeon
AGACGACAGTGCGGTGGGAAAAGCATATCGGTACACCGGGGTGTGAACAATCATGGAGCAGTTCGAGGGCACGGTCCTTGCAGGGCGCTCGTTCGACGCGGTCCGCGGGCGTGTCGTCGTCGAGAACGGTCAGATCGAAGCCGTCGAACAGGCGGATACGGCCTCGACCGACATCGTTCTGCCGGCGTTTGTCAACGCCCACACCCACATCGGGGATTCAGTCGCGAAGGAGGCGGCGGTCGGACTCTCGCTCGACGAGGCCGTTGCACCGCCGGACAGCCTGAAACACCGGCGGCTGGCAGCGGCCGACCGGGCGGATCTCGTCGCCGCCATCCGCCGGACGCTCCGGTTCATGGAGCAGACAGGGATCGGAGCCTTCCTGGACTTTCGTGAATCGGGTGTCGAAGGAGCCCGCGCGCTACACGAGGCCGCACGGGACGGCGAGATCGAGCCGTTCGTCTTCGGGAGTGGCGACGAGTCCGTGCTCGAGGTCGCCGACGGGTACGGGGCGAGCGGGGCAAACGACGACGATTTCACGGCACAGCGGTCGGCGGCCCGGGAGGCCGACGTTCCCTTCGCTATCCACGCCGGCGAACCGGACGCGACCGACATCCACCCCGCACTCGACCTGGATCCCGACCTCCTCGTCCACATGGTCTACGCCGAGGCCGATCACCTGCGTCGCGTCGCCGACCAGGAGGTCCCCGTGGCGGTGTGCCCGCGAGCGAACCTCGTTCTCGGGGTCGGCAGCCCGCCGATCAGGGACCTTCTCGACCACACGACCGTAGCTCTCGGGACGGACAACGTCATGCTCAATCCGCCGTCGATGTTCCGGGAGATGGCCTACACGGCGAAGGCTTTCGACGTCGACGCCCGGGAGGTGCTCCGGATGGCGACAATCGCGGGTGCCGACGCCGTCGGCCTGGACTGTGGGGTCATCGAGGCCGGGAGGCGAGCAGCGCTGCTGGTCGTAGACGGGACCTCGGACAATCTGGCGGGGACCGACGACCCGGTACGGGCCGTGGTCCGGCGCGCGACACCGCTCGACGTCACGGAGGTCGCCCTGTGAACGGTACGGATTGCTGTCCCTGTTTCCCGGTGGGTCCCACGCCGTCGTGCGGTCGATCCGGAAATGGCTCACAACCGACCCGATACACCCGGACACACTCCAGCCAACAGTTCCGTCGACTGACCGGCCGAGAGAAGCCCTGTTGCTCGCGAATCCACAATCGGCGTGGTAGGCTATTCGTGTCCGGGTGTACATCACGCGGCGGGAGCAACTGGAGAGGATAATAACTCTCATACCGCTCTCTCCGGATTATACGACTCACAGCTATGCAGACCTGGAAACGACGTGCAATCGGATATTTCGTCCTTCTGGCCGTAGCGATCGTACTGACCGCCAGGGGGTACCAATTCGGTATGCGGGTGTACGAGGGACGACCGCGGACGTTTCTCGATTCACTCCAGTTCGCCGTCGAGATGTTCACCACGACCGGGTTCGG
>CAZUVE010000310.1:0-1460 GCA_964623735.1 uncultured Halobacteriales archaeon
GTCCACATACGGCGGGCGCAACGACTACCAGACCGACCAGGAGGACTCCGAGCGCAAACTCAAAGGGATCGTCGAGAACACCCTCACGCGGGGCGGGAAGGTCGTCGTCCCCGCGTTCGCCGTGGGGCGCTCACAGGAGATCATGCTCGTTCTCGAGGAGGCGATGCGCGAGGGCGACCTCCCGACGGTACCGGTCCACCTCGACGGGATGATCTGGGAGGCGACGGCCATCCACTCCACGTACCCGGAGTACCTCCGGGACGACGTCCGCGACCGCATCTTCCACGAGGACGAGAACCCCTTCCTGGCCGAGCAGTTCAACCACATCGACGGCGGCAGGGAGGAACGCCGCGAGGTCGCCGACGGCGACCCCTGTATCGTTCTGTCGACGTCGGGCATGATAGAGGGCGGCCCCATCTTCTCGTGGCTGGAACACCTCGGGGGCGACCCGGACTCGACGCTGACGTTCGTCAGCTTCCAGGCCCAGGGTACGCTCGGCCAGCGCATCCAGAACGGCCGCCGCGAACTCCCGCTCGAGAACGGCAACGGCCGGGGGCGGCGTGACACCATGTCCCTCGAGATGAACGTCGAAACGGTCGACGGCTTCTCGGGCCACGCCGACCGGCAGGGTCTGGAGAACTTCGTCCGGACGATGAACCCCCGCCCGGAGAAGGTCCTCTGTGTCCACGGCGACGAGTCCAGCACGCAGGACCTCTCCTCTGCGCTGTACCACGAGTTCAACATGCGAACCTTCGCGCCCAAGAACCTCGAAACCTTCCGGTTCGTCTAGTCGTCGGCTGTTGTCTCGCCCGGGTCGATTACCTCGCCGGCGAACGGATCGACGCCGACCCGATCACAGAGATCCGCCAGCGGACACGCCTCGGAGGCGGGGGCCCCGCCGACTCCCCCGCTCGGACGCGCCGGGCTGATGAGCCCTCACCCACAACACGCAGACGAACCTGGAACGGCACCGCCACCATGCACCGCGAAGGACACTACGGAGCAGCGCTGGTCGCGTACACGCCGCTGGGAGTTGCGTCGGTGTCTCTCGGCGCCGAGACCGTCGCCCTCGGCGGCGCCGTCGCCGCGGCGGGGCTGGCAATGGTGCCCGACTACGACCAGCGCGTACCCGGACTCGCCCACCGCGGGCCGACCCACACCGTCTGGTTCGCGCTCGCCGTCGGTCTCGTCACCGGCACGGTCGGGGGCTGGATCGGCTCCTCGTACGATCCCGCTGCGACAGTCGGACTGGGGGTCTTCGGGTTCCTGGTCGGGACGGGGACTGTCCTCTCGCACATCGCCGCGGACGCACTCACGCCCATGGGTGTCCGGCCGTTCGCGCCCGTCGACAGCCGGCACATCTCGCTGGAGGTCGTCCGGGCGGCCAACCCCGTGGCGAACTACGCGCTGCTCGTCCTCGGGGTCGCCGTCGCCGCCGGAGGCTACGCGGCCGCGACGTC
>CAZUVE010000311.1:0-1413 GCA_964623735.1 uncultured Halobacteriales archaeon
TGGAGACGACCCTCACCGACCACGTCGTGATCTGTTCGGACACGACACGCGCAGACGAACTTATCGGAGAACTCGAGGCCAGTGACGTCCCGCACGTGATCGTCGAACCCGATCGTGAACGGGCGAACGAGCTGAACGAGGCCGGAAAGCGTGTCGTTCGGGCAGACCCCGAGTCGACGGACGGGCTGGACGCTGCCTGTCTGCCCTCTGCCCGCGCCATGTTCGCGGACGTATCCGACCAGGTCGACGCGAGCATCGTCCTGGCCGCGAAGGAACTCGCCGAAGACGTACCCGTCATCAGCGTCGTCGAGAACCCGGAAGCGGAGACGTACCACCGGCTGGCCGGGGCCGACACTGTCCTCTCACCCCGGTCGTTGCTGGGCGAGAGCCTCGCCGCGAAGGTAACCACGGCCGCGCGAACGGACGTGATCGACGCGGTCGAGATCGGCGATGACCTGCAGCTCGCGGAGATCTCGGTCAGACACGGCAGCCGTCTCGCGGGGATGACGCTTGCCGGCAGCGGTATCGGGAAACGGGTGGGAGCCAACGTCATAGGGGTGTGGGTCCGCGGCGAGTTCGTTCCCGCACCGTCCCCCGACACGGAACTGGTAGGGGGAAGCGTTCTGCTCGTCTCCGGCCGCGCCGACCAGCTGGAACTGCTCGCCGAGATGACACAAACGTCGGTCCGTGGCTTCGCGGCCGGCCGGACCATCGTCGTCGGACACGGACAGGTCGGCCAGGCCGTCACCGCCGAACTCGACGACGCCGGGCTCCCGTACACGGTCATCGACCTGGAGGACGCCGACGGTGTCGACGTCGTCGGTGACGCAACCGACCCGGAGACGCTCGCCGCCGCCGGCGTCGAGGAGGCCGAGACCGTGGTTCTCGCGCTGCCAGACGACACCACGACCGAGTTTGCCACGCTCGTGATCCGTGACCTGGCACCCAGTACACAGATCGTCGCCAGGGTGGAAGAGCAGGTCGACATCTCGAAGACGTACCGCGCCGGGGCCGACTACGTCCTGTCGCTGGCGAGGGTTACCGGTCGGATGTCGGTGTCACAGCTGACGGGTCGCGATGTGGTGTCGCTGGAACAGCAGGTCGGGGTCATACGTCAGCAGGTGCCGACGCTCGGCGGACAGACGATCAAAGAGGCGAACATACGGAACCGAACCGGCTGTACGGTGCTGGCAATCGGACGCGAGGAGAATGTCGTCACCGACATCGGGCCGGACACGCGGATCCAGCCCGGGGACGAACTCGTCGTCGTCGGGACCGACGAGGCGATCAACACCTTCGAACAGGAGTTCCAGTCCAGCACCGAGTGACCGACCGAGAGTGGTATACGAATCAGTTTCCACAGTGTGTTCGAAATGTACGCCCGGAACACTAACGACCGGCGTCATCCCCGGC
>CAZUVE010000312.1:0-1387 GCA_964623735.1 uncultured Halobacteriales archaeon
CGGTGGTGTACGTCACGATGAACCCGAGCGCGTATCCGAGCAGGTGGACGTACAGGTTCAGGACGCCGTCGCCGGTCGTGGGGTCGGCCGGGAACGCGACGAACGGGAGCGCTATCAGAAACAGGATACCGACGACGAGGGCCTCGGAGTATCCCGGGACTCCGACAGCGGCCGCCAGTCTCGCGCGGAACTGCCCGCCCCGGTCGTAGGCCGCAACCACGTACAGCAGTGCCGAGAGCAACGCGGCCAGGACGAGGCCGCTCGTCCCGACCAACAGGGTCGTGTCCCCGGCGAGGACCGACCGGACGCTCAGGACCGAGATCAGCGCGAGGCTGAGAAAGAACAGCGCCGGCGCGACTGCCGAGGCGGGACCGACGTCGAAGTTGACCTCGACGTAGTCGGCCAGCGCGAAGGGGAGGTAGCCGGCGAAGGCCATCGCGACACCGGAGAACCCGACGGCGAACGCCGGCCGGACGACGGCGAGGTTCAGATACGAGAGGACGAACGGAAAGACGACCACGAACGTCAGGAAGGCGGCGTAGAAGCGCCGGCGGTGCCCGCTCGTGACACTGAGCGCGTAGACGAGGGGCACGACGAGCGCGTAGACGGCGAGGTTGACGAGCAGGTGGCCGCCGTCCAGGTGGACGAAGTTCGACGCGAACGCCGTCAGCAGTGACGGATCAGTGTACTCGAACGCGAGCGACCGGCGGACGCCGACCGGCCACAGGAACGCGATTCCGAGCACTGCCGGCACCGACACGAGGGCAGCCACGTCGGCCACTCCGGTCCGACTCCCGAGCGTGCCGAAGAACGACTCCCTGCCGAAACTATCACTATCGAAAGTTGCTGTACTTCGGGAGTCGCTCCAGAACCGACGACTCATCGGCACGGAGTCGGCGTCTCGCGCACATAACACTCCCGGCTCCGTTTTTATTACTGAGAATTAGATCAGGGTAGCCCGGGGAGCCCGAGCGCCTCGACGAGCGTGAGTCCGCTGGCGAGCGCGCCGAGGAGGTAGCCGCCGATAGCGCCGCCGTTGAGCAGCGGGAGGCCGGCGTGGGCCCGGCCCTGCAGGACCATGTACAGCAGGACGACCAGACCCGCGAGTGTCCCGACCATCGCGGCCGCCGCCGGCAGTGGTACCGTCAGTCCCCCCGGCGCGACCGCGGGGACGTCGCGGACGAAGAAGGCCGCGCTCGCGACCAGCACGGTCGGGATGACCACGTCGCCCAGGCCGATGAACAGCGCCTCGCGGTCCAGTTCGAATCTCTCGTCGTCGCCCGCCGGTCCGGATTCCCCGCTCCCGTTCCCGGCCGCACTCTCGTGATCCGGTCCCCCACCGGTTCCGCCGTTGGCGGTGGCCGCCCCGGTCCCGCCCGGGGTCGTC
>CAZUVE010000313.1:0-1320 GCA_964623735.1 uncultured Halobacteriales archaeon
CCGGTTCCGGTGCCGGGACCAACGGGAACCGGGACCAACGGGAACCGGGACCAACAGGAACCGGGACCAACGGGAACCGGGACCCGGCCCCATCGTCGGACGTGGAGAAACCATTCACATTATGCGATCACTCGTCGGTCAGGTCGCGTTCGAAGGCCTCGACCGCGTCGAAGAGGGCGTCCACGATGTCGTGTTCGAGCCGCGCGGTATCGATCCGGTATTTCGGCCCGCCCACGCTGAGGCCGCCGACGATCCCGTCGGCGTCCCGGACCGGTGCCCCGACCGCGACCAGTCCGGGCGCGAACTCCTCGTCGACGAGACCGTATCCCCGGGATTCGGCGTCCGCGAGTTCCTCGAACAACCGGTCACGATCGGTGATCGTCGCCTCCGTCTCCTTGGGCAGGCCCCACTCGTCGACGACCCGCTCGACACGCTCGTGGTCCAGCTCGGCGAGGATAGCTTTTCCCGCGGCCGTGTTGTGCAGGTAGTACTCGGTCCGGAAGTCGCTGTCCGTCGTCTGGGCCGACCGGCCCGAGGCACCGTGGACCAGCAGGAGGCGGCCGTGTTCCAGGACCGTGAAGTTCGCCTCCTCGTCCGTCCGCTCGGCCAGTGCCTCGACGACGTCGACGGCGGTTCCGTCGACCGGGTGTCGGTGTCGCACCCGGTCACCCAGCAGTGCGAGCCTGAACGCCACCTCGTACCTATCGCCGTCCTGGACCAGATATCGGCAGTCCCGTAACGTCGTGAGATGGGCGTGCAGGGAACTCTTCGGCGCGTCGACCAGCCGGTCGAGTTCGGCGAGCGTGAGCCCGTCGCGTTCGAGGACGAGTTCCAGCACCCGCAGGGACGTCCGCGTCGTCTTGAGCGTCCGTCCCGTGTCTGCCCCGAGCATGGTGCGGGTTCGCCGCCCACCCGGATAACTGTTTGCAAAATGTGAACGATCGTCCCGACGCCGTCTCACCCGTCGGGGCCGACGCCGGCCGCGTGCATGTACTCGTCGAGTTTCGCGGCGATGGCCTCCGCGAAGGCGTCGTCGTTGATGTCGGTGTCCATCTCGATGAGTTCGACGTCGGCGTCGATGTGTTCCCGGAGCGCGTCGAACAGCGCCTCGTCGGCCTCGGGGTCGTGGAAGTCCTCGCCCTCGACATCGATCATCGAGACGCCCCGCAGGGGCAACGCCAGGGCAGTCGGACCGGTCGCGGCGTTGAGCTTCTCGGCGATGATCCGGCCGACCTCGGCGGTCTCTTCCGGTGTGGTGCGCATCAGCGTCACCTGGGGGTTGTGGATGTGGAACTGCCGCCCCTCGAACTCCTCGGGGAC
>CAZUVE010000314.1:0-1304 GCA_964623735.1 uncultured Halobacteriales archaeon
GTGCGCGACCACGACGGCCTCGCGCGGATCGAGGTCGGCGAGGACGAACTCGAGGCGGCGCTCGACCCCGACTTCGTGCGGGCCGCCCGCGACCACGTCGTAGACCTCGGGTTCGACCACGTGACACTCGACCTCCACGGCTACCGGACGGGCAGCGTCAGCCCCGCCGACGCTGAGCCCGAGAACCCGGACGCCGGTCCGCTCGACGCGGAGTACCCGACCGATTGATACTGATTGCTGTCCGTCAGTGCCGGATGGACCGCACGCGACCACCAACGGTTCTCGCGCTCATTGGTCGTGCGGTCGTACCAGAACACGGGGACAGCTCTCACTACGAGACTGCCTGCTGTAGTCCGCTCCGGGTACACCGGCGGCCGACCCCGGGCCGGTCACTCCGCGAGGTCGATGGCCATCTCCATCTCGAAGCTCTGGCCGTCGGTGACCTCGAACCCGACCCGCCGGTAGAGCCGGATCGCGGCCTCGTTCCACCGCTCGACGGTCAGCCAGACGCCCTCGACGCCCTCTGTCCTCGCCCACCCCAGCAGCGACCGGACCAGCGTCGTCCCGATGCGCGCCCCCTGGTACTCCCGGAGGACGAAGATGGCGAGTTCGTACGCGCCGGTCTCGTCTGGCACGAGCGTGGCGTGCCCGACTGCCTGTTCGCCGTGCCAGGCCACGACGTTGAACGTGTCCCCCGCCAGGACGTTCCCGAGCCACTCCCGGATCTGTGCTTCCTCGACGGGTGGGATCCCCTGGGCTCTGTCGGCCGGGTCGAACCCGAGGTACATCCCACAGAGGGCGTCGACCTCACCGGACCCGGCGCGGCGGATCGTGATCTCCCGCCCTCCGGCGTCGGTGAACTCGCGGGGCGGGGTCGGGAAGCTCTGGGGATCGCTCATCGTATCAGCGTGACGGTCGTGGTCGCGTTCAGGAGCACGAATTCGGCGACGCTGTCCAGTTGTATCTTCCCCAGCGGGCTCCGTTCGCCCCCGGGGATGGCGATCCTGTCGAACCCCTCCGTCTCGGCGAGTTCGACCAGCCGGCCCGCGGGGTCCTCGCCGAGTTCCACGACCTCCGCCTCGAGGTCTGTCCCGGCGAAGTGGTCGCGGGCGCGGGCAGCCAGCCGCTCGCGCTCTCCCGGGTCGCCGAAGACCGCCACTGTGAGTTCGTCACTGGCTCCTGCGGCGCGCTCGACGGCGCTGTCGAGCGCCTCGGTGGCCGACTCGCCGGGGCCGAGTCCGAACAGGACGTGCACACGCGGAGTAGCACGGGCCGACACAAAAAGGCCGGCGACACGCTTTTTC
>CAZUVE010000315.1:0-1251 GCA_964623735.1 uncultured Halobacteriales archaeon
TCGCGCATCGAGTTCGACGACGACCTCCCGACGGTGTCGCTCATCTCGACGGGCGGGACAATCGCCTCGACGGTCGACTACCGGACCGGCGCGGTCACCGCGCAGTTCGACGCCGAGGACGTCCTCCGTGCGGTGCCCGACCTCGCGGGGCTGGCCAACTACCGCGGGCGCGTGGTCGCGAACATCCTCTCGGAGAACATGACGCCCGCGGTGTGGCAGGACCTCGCGGCGGCCGTCCACGAGGAGATCGCCGCTGGCGCCGACGGCGTTGTCGTCATGCACGGCACCGACACCATGCAGTTCACGGCCAGCGCGATGACTTTCATGCTGGAGACGCCCGTCCCGGTCGTGTTCACCGGCAGCCAGCGCTCCGCGGACCGGCCCTCCTCGGACAACGTGATGAACGCGGTCTGTGCGGTCGAGGCCGCAACGAGCGACTGCGCGGAGGTGCTGCTCTGCATGCACGCCGACTCCTCCGACGAACAGTGTGCGCTCCACCGCGGGACCCGCGCCCGGAAGACCCACACCTCCCGGCGGGACGCGTTCGAGACAGTGGGCGCGAAACCGCTCGGCGTGGTCGACTACGACACCCGCGAGGTCTCCTTCCGCCGCGGGTACGCGGAACGCACCGGGGAGGGCAACCGCGAGGAGGGTCTCGAGGTCCATCCCGACCTGGAGACCGGGGTGGAACTCGTGAAGTTCACGCCCGGCGCCTCGCCCGCGCGACTGGAGGCACTCTCCGACCGTGCAGGGGTCGTCATCGAGGGGACGGGACTGGGTCACGTCAACACCGAGTGGATACCCGTCATCGACGACCTGACCGCGGCGGGGACACCCGTCGTGATGACGAGCCAGTGTGTCGAGGGCCGTGTCTGTGACCGCGTCTACGATACCGGCCGGGACCTGCTCGACGCGGGGGTGATCGAGGGCGAGGACGTGCTCCCCGGGACGGCGAAGGTGAAGCTGATGTGGGCACTCGCGAACGCCAGCGACGTCGCCGAGACGATGCGGACGCCGCTGGCCGGCGAGATCACCGAGCGGTCGACACCCTGGCGGTGATGGCCCGACGCACGGTCCGGCAGGCACACCCGGGAGACCACGAGGCGGTCGCGGCCTTCACCGAGGACACGTGGTCGGACAGAGAGATCGGCGACTACGTCCCGGAGGTGTTCCCGGAGTGGGTCGAGACCGACGGTCCCGACCAGCGGACCGTGGTCGCCGAACACGACGGCGAGCCAGTCGGCCTCGCAC
>CAZUVE010000316.1:0-1201 GCA_964623735.1 uncultured Halobacteriales archaeon
AACAAGCCCGTCGTCGGCGCGAACGCCTTCTCCCACGAGAGCGGCATCCACGCCGCCGGCGTCATCGAGAACGCCGACACGTTCGAGCCTGGCGTCATGACCCCCGAGATGGTCGGCGCCGAGCGCGAACTCGTCCTGGGCAAGCACACCGGCACCCACTCGGTCCGCGAGCGCCTCGTCGACGCGGGCTTCGACCCCACCGAGGAAGAAGTCCGCGAGGTGACCCGCCGGGTCAAGGACTTCGGCGCACAGTCCCAGCGGGTCACGATGACCGAACTCGAGAAGTTCGCCCGCGAGGTGGGCGTCGCCGAGCACGAGGAGGTACGCGCGTAGACCGATGCCCGCGCGTTCGAGCCCCGTGCGCGAACAACGGCCAGTCAACCACCCGAGGCGCGTGCCGACCGTCTGTGCGTGCGCGTCACGGAACGTTTATTACGAGGGACAGACAGACACTCGTACTGATGCGACAGCCCGCCCGTGGCCGGCAAACGCCCGACGCCACGAGCGGCGCGCTCCGCGGTATCGGGCGTATTGTAGGGGCTGTATAGCCCCTTATCCCTCCACTTCTCGACCAGTACCGTTCGTACACCAGCAGACCCCAAGAAAATGACACGTAACAAACGAGAGGGCCGGACATGAGCGAGCGAGCGTCCGTCCCACGGGAAGCAGAAGACGCCGAGGCCGAGACGGCCGAGGCAGAGACAGAGACAGAGACAGACACAGAGACGGAGACGGAGTCGGCGGTCGAGACAGGTGCGGAGGCGGTCGTCGCCGCGCTCGAGGCGGCGGGTGTCGAGTACCTCTTCGGCGTCCAGGGCGGGGCGATCATGCCCGTCTACGACGCCCTCTACCGGAGTAACGACCTGAACCACGTGACGATGGCCCACGAGCAGGGTGCGGCCCACGCCGCCGACGCCTACGGCATCGTCAGCGGCGACCCCGGTGTCTGTATGGCTACCTCGGGCCCGGGCGCGACGAACCTCGTCACCGGCCTGGCGGACGCCAGCATGGACTCGGACCCGGTGGTCGCACTGACCGGACAGGTGCCAACGGACTTTGTCGGCAACGACGCCTTCCAGGAGACCGACACCATCGGCGTCACCAAGCCCGTCACCAAGCACAACATCTTCGCCGACGACTCCGACGGCGTCGGCGAGGACGTCGGCACCGCCTGGGCGCTGGCCAACGAGGGCCGGCAGGG
>CAZUVE010000317.1:0-1176 GCA_964623735.1 uncultured Halobacteriales archaeon
TCGGCGACGGCGTCCTGTGCAGCGTCGTCGAACTCCTCGCGCAGTTCCAGCATCGCCTCGACGAACTGGCCGTTCGCGGCCGCGAACGCCTCTGTCGACATGACCTCTTTGAACGCCTCGTTGGCCGACTCCAGCCAGAGGTCGCGGAACTCCCCGGGGTCGACGTCCTCGCCCTCGGCCACCGCGGCTGTCTGCTCGAACAGTTCCTCGGCGGCGTCCATCCACACCTCGTAGGCGCGGGTGTATCCCTCGACGCCGTCCGCGAGGACGGCCTCCTCGGGCACGGAGTCGTCGGCCGCGTCGGTCCAGGCTTCTACGAAGGCCGCCTGGGCCTCGATGTTCTGTTCGATCGAGTCCGCGACCGCCTCGTTCATCTGTTCGACCATCTCGTTCCAGTCGTTCTGCATGTTGTTGCTCATCGTGGTAGCTTCGGGCCGTGTAAAATAAAGGGTTCTGTCGGCCTACGCCTCGACGGCGTCGGCGGCCTGCTCCTGGACCTCGCGGACCTGGCTCTGGACGTCCTCGACCTGGTCTTGGAGTTCCTCGAACTGGTCGCCGAGTTGCTCAGCACCCTCGACAGACTGTGCCTCGATTTCCTCGTGGGCCTCGACCAGCAGGTCGACCTGCTCTTCGAGGGCGTCGAGGTAGTCGGCCAGCAGCTCGTCGTAGGCGGCGACGCCGTCCTCGACCTCGCTGGCGACGGCCTCGAAGGCTTCCGCGTGGTTGTCGAGCAGGAGGTCGTACTGCTCGTCGACGGCCTCGCGGACGTCCGCGACGGCGGTCTCGCCGCCGGGAACGTTGGCCTCCATGGCGTCGAGCACGCTGTGGACGGCCTCCTGCTGGAGTTCGACGGCGCGCTGCTGGGCCGTCTCCTGGGTGTCGAGGCTGTCGACGACGGCCCGGTTGACGTTCTGCTGGAACTCCATGGTCCGCTGGAGGGCCTGCTGGCTCTGTTCGATCGACGTGCGCTGCAGTTCGAATGTCGTGGTGATTGGGGTCGTGTAATCCATAGTTAGTCACTCCTGTTTCGTTTGACCGGGAGAACGACGGTCTGGACGATGTCGCCTTCTTCGATGTCGAGCGCCTCGCGCTCGGCGTCCGGGATGCTGACGCGGCCGCCGCTCTGGACGCGCGTCTTGAACGTCGCCATGTTCGTCATCGCGCCGAGCTGGTTCA
>CAZUVE010000318.1:0-1126 GCA_964623735.1 uncultured Halobacteriales archaeon
GTGGTATGAGCCGGAACGACTCGACACAGTTCAGCGACGTCGGCGAGGCAGACGTGACGCGCGCGATCGGTCAGGAGTGGACAGAGGAGTTCATGGACTTCTCGGACTCGGACGTGATCATCGTCGGCGGCGGCCCGTCGGGGCTGATGGCCGGCAAGGAACTCGCGGAGCGGGGCGTGAAGACGATGATCGTCGAGAAGAACAACTACCTCGGCGGCGGCTTCTGGCTGGGCGGGTTCCTGATGAACAAGGTGACCGTCCGCGACCCCGCCGAGACGGTACTCGACGACCTCGAGGTCTCCTACAAGCAGTCCCAGGACAGCGAGGGACTGTACGTCGCCAACGGGCCCGAGGCCTGTTCGGGGCTAATCAAGGCCGCGTGTGACGCTGGCGCGAAGATCCAGAACATGACCGAGTTCACCGACATCGTGATCCGCGAGGACCACCGCGTGGGCGGCATCGTGATGAACTGGACGCCGGTCCACGCGCTGCCCCGGGAGATCACCTGCGTGGACCCCATCGCCGTCGAGGGCAACCTCGTGATCGACGCCTCGGGCCACGACGCCGTTGCAGTCACCAAACTCCACGAGCGCGGTGTGCTCGACGCCCCGGGCATCGGCCACGCACAGGAGCACAACACCGGCATGGACCAGACCGACTCCGACCAGTACGGCGCCCCCGGGCACGACTCGCCGGGCCACGACTCCATGTGGGTCGGGGAGAGCGAGGACGCGGTCGTCGAGCACACGGGCCTCGCCCACGACGGCCTCATCGTGACGGGCATGGCTACGGCCACGACGTACGGTCTCCCGCGGATGGGGCCGACGTTCGGCGCCATGCTGCTGTCGGGCAAGCGCGCCGCACAGACGGCCATCGACGAACTCGGTGTCGACGCGGAGGACGTCGACATGACAACGCGGGCGTCGCCCGCAGACGATTAGATCACAGCGGCTCGAACGAGGCGGGGACCTCCCGCTCCTCGCGGTGCCGGTCGAGGTAGTAGACGAGGCCGGGCTGGTGGGCCGCCCCGACAATCACGTGAACCTCGGTGGCGGTCCGGTTGTGGTAGACGGCGTAGTCGGCCATGCGCTCGTTGCGGGCGTAGTCGGCCATGCGCTCGTTGCGG
>CAZUVE010000319.1:0-1101 GCA_964623735.1 uncultured Halobacteriales archaeon
TCCCCCGACGGAATTCACTCAACTTTCTCCTCGAGCCGGGCGACACGCTCGCGGAGGTCGGCGAGTTCTTGATCGTTCTCCCGGAGGTCGTCGAGCGGCCGGACGTCCTCGAGGGCGCCGTCGACGCGATCGTCGTCGGCCTCGCCGGCGAGGTATAACTCCCGCCGCTCCTCCTCGAGTGTACGGAGCGTTGACTCGGCGACGCCGGTATCGCTCGCGACGTCGGCGTACGCCTCGGCCCGATCGACGCGAGCGAGCGCCTCCCGGATATGCAGAAACTCGGCTGGGTCGACCCGGAGGTAACCGTCCTCGACGGTAAACCCAGCGGGCGGGCGCCCGGTCCACTTACCGGCGTCCTGGGCGGCGCGGACACCGGACCGGATACGCTGTAGTTTCTGGTCGCGTTCGATTTTGGCGAGGTCGCCCATTAGCCGCGCGACCATACTGTAAATTGTCTGCTGTAGCTTGGGGTCGTCGACATGGATAGAGAGGCCGACGTCGAGGGCCTCGACGCCGGTGTCGTGTTCCAAACAATGCTGAATAAACTCGTGTATCTCTGTGGGACCGAGCCGCGACAGTCGACTTATCTCATGTACGACGACCAGGTCGAACCGACCCGCCGCGACGTCGTCGAGCAGCTCGGCGTACACCTCGCGCGTGCCGGTATCGGCGGCTCCCGAAACGACCTCCGGGTACTCGAACACTTGTTCGACGCCCTCGGCGTCGAGGTACTCGCGGGCCTCGTCGAGTTGCCGGTCGATGTCCTGGTCGGCGGTCGACACCCGCGCGTATATCG
The DNA here is from genome assembly GCA_964623735.1 of uncultured Halobacteriales archaeon. GTDB lineage: Archaea > Halobacteriota > Halobacteria > Halobacteriales > Haloarculaceae > SW-9-67-25. Next base: position 797 of record CAZUVE010000319.1, read on the forward strand.
CCGCGCTCCGCGGACCGCTATCACTCATGTTTTCGCGTACACGATTTTGATTTATAGACCTGTGGGTTTTCGCGGGAACGCGTATAGCACTACCTTTTCGCAAAGCATTAGTGACCGGGAAAAGACAGATACACCCACGCCGGGACGGTTACAAAAAGGCCGGCGCCGCTACGACGGCGCTCGACCGGCGCCCAACATGGACGCACCAGACCGCACGACAGCCGACGACGAAAGCGCACCGATTGAAACCACCGACGCGAGCGAGGACGTCGAGCACCACCTCGGCGGCACCGCGGCCGTGCTCG
>CAZUVE010000320.1:0-1075 GCA_964623735.1 uncultured Halobacteriales archaeon
GCATGAAGATGATCGACTCCTACAAGGGCGTCCGGCACAAGCGCGGCCAGAAGGTGCGCGGCCAGCGCACCAAGTCCACCGGACGGACCGAGGGGACAATCGGCGTCAACGTCGAGGCGATCAAAGAAGAGCAAGAAGAGGAGGTCGAGGACTGATGGCGCTGGGCAGCAACACGACGTTCTACGAGACGCCGAACCACCCCTACCAGGGCGAGCGCATCGCCGAGGAGTCGGGGTTGACCGGCAAGTACGGCCTCAAGAACAAGGAGGAACTCTGGCGCGCCGAGTCCGAACTGCGGACCTACCGGCGCGAGGCCCGGAAACTGCTGGGCCGGACCCAGGGCGACGCCGACGCCGCCAGTACCGAGGGCCGCGAGTTCCTCGCGAAACTCAAGCGCCTCGGCATCCTCGCCGAGGAGGAATCCCTGGACGACGTGCTCTCCCTGGAGGTGACTGACGTGCTGGAACGGCGACTCCAGACAGTCGTCTACCGGAAGGGGTACGCCAACACGACCGCACAGGCCCGGCAGTTCATCACCCACGGCCACATCGTCGTGGACGGCAGTCGGGTACAGACACCCTCCTACGGGGTGTCCGTCGCCGAGGAAGAGACAGTCGGGTTCGACAGCGCGTCGCCACTCACAGACGAACTCCATCCCGAACGAGCGGAGGACCACTAATGGCAGACGAGAAATGGGGCGTCGCCCACGTGCACGCGTCGTTCAACAACACAATCATCACGATCACCGACCAGACGGGCGCGGAGACACTCGCCAAGTCCAGCGGCGGGACCGTCGTGAAGCAGAACCGCGACGAGGCCTCGCCGTACGCCGCGATGCAGATGGCGGAGGAGGTCGCCGAGGACGTCCAGGCACAGGGCGTCGAGGGGGTTCACGTCCGTGTCCGCGGCCCCGGCGGGAACCAGCAACAGAACCCCGGTCCGGGCGCACAGGCGACGATTCGCGCGCTCGCTCGGGCCGGCCTGGAGATCGGCCGCATCGAGGACGTCACCCCGATCCCCCACGACGGCACCCGCGGTCCGAAGAACGCAGGGTTCTGAACATGGAGGAGTACGA
>CAZUVE010000321.1:0-1016 GCA_964623735.1 uncultured Halobacteriales archaeon
GCGAACTGGCGGCTGGTCTTTCTCGCTGCCGGGATCGCCGGCGTGGCCGTGACGATCGCGTTCGTCGTCCGCGTCTCCAGCCGCGTTCCGGACGAGTCCGGATCCGACGAGGGCGACCGCGTCGATCCGCGGCGATACCTCCTGCTGTTCCGGCGCCCCTCCTTCGCGGCGTTCGTGCTCGTCACGATCCTCTTCTCGTTTACCTACAACGGGGTCGTGGCGTTCCTGCCGCTGTACCTCGTGCGCGAGGCCGGACTCACCTCCTCGACGGCCGGCCTGCTGTACAGTTCGCTGTTCGTCGCCAGTCTCATCCAACTGTTCACCGGGGAGATCAGCGACCGGATCGGCCAGTTGCCCGTCGCCTGCGTCACGCTCGGGCTGGCCGCGGCGTCGATCGTCGCGCTGATCGCGCTCTCTGGAACCGGGAACGTCGTGGGTCTTGGCGCCGCGGTCTTCGCTATCGGCCTCGGCTCCCACGGCTTCCGTCCCGTGCGAGGGTCGTACCTGATGGCGGTGCTCCCGGACGAGGTCGCAGGCGGGAGTCTGGGCGTCGTCCGGACGCTGCTGATGGGTTCGGCCGCGATCTCGCCGGCGATCGTCGGCCTGATGTCCGACACTGTCGGCTTCCAGCCCGCGTTCTGGACGCTCGCTGGGACGATGGCTGCCGCCACCGTGACGACTGCAGTGCTGGTGCTTGTCGATCGATAACTGAGCAGTGCTGCAGTCTGTCCTCTCCACTCAACAGTCGGTGGACTGGCATCTCTGAGGGGGTCGTCGTCCGGTTCCGATACCGTGCAGATGAGCGTGTCGTCGGTGTACGTGAGCGTGTGCTCGGCGTCTGTTTCAACGACGTCGGTGAGCATCAAGTCGTTGACTCTCCCGGAGTGACGTCTGGGAGGACGACACCAAGGAGGGGCGACCGGAACGCCGCGACAGACTGGTAGCGTTCGGTTGGGTTCTTGCCGATGACATCCTCCGCGCCGTGAACGGCGCGGTTTCCCAAGCGTTGGGATATT